>CAZZFB010000033.1:0-3631 GCA_964653385.1 uncultured Bifidobacterium sp.
CGGACGGGGTGCGGGCGCCTTGGGGTCCACGACTACGCCGTACAGCGCGGCGACCTGGGGCATCAACGGACCGAGCCTCATCACGGTCTTCGTGAGTTCCGGGGACACAGTCGAGCTGGGGGAGACCGGGTTCACCTGCAGTCGCACCGGCGAGAAGGCGGCGGCCTCGAGCAGGGCGATCCAGCGGTCCGCCGGGGCATCGATCGTGAGTGCCGCGGTGGTGGCCGCTGCGAGCTGGGCGGCGAGAGCCGCCGGGAAGGGCACGCCCGCCTTCGGGGGCTGCGACGAGAGCTTCAGGGCGCGCACAACGCGGCCGACGTTCGTCGCCGCCTGGATGTCGTCCAGCCAGTTCTTCGTCTCCTCGTCCTGGCGCTTCGCGAGGGCGGTCTTCATCGCCTCGACGAGGGTGCGGGTGCTCTCGTCACGGGCGATGACGGGGTCGTTCGAGGCAACCACGATCGCGCGCAGGTCGCGCAGGTCGATCTCGGCGATGATGCGCTGGGCACCCTCGGCCTTGTCCAGCCACTCCGCGACGCGGAGGCGGGGGAGCAGCTGCTCGGCCATCTGCACCAGGCCGTCCGCAGGGATCTTCTCCTGGCCGGCGGCAACCGCGGCCTTGTTCTGCTGTTCCACGGCCGAGCGGACCGCGGGCACACCGCCCGACAGCACCTTCTCGGCGATGGCGCGCTGCGCCTCGGGCAGGTCCTTCAGGACGGCATCAACATGCGCACGGCCTGCACGGAGACGCTTGGCCTTCGGGCGCATGGGCAGTTCGGGCGGCGTCTCGAAGTGGGGACGGCGCGGGCGCTGCGGACGGTCGGACTTCTCTCCGTCCTTGTTGGCCGGCCGGTCCCTGCGCGGACCGCGCTTCCCGTCGTCACGACGCTCCTTGCGGGCGAGCTTCTGCGTCACGGGCTCGAACGGCTTGTCACTGGGGAGGATCTCGAGCAGACCGGTGCGGGCAGTCTTCTGCTTGGTCGGGAGGATCGAGAGCACGCGCGTACCGTCGAGGTCGGTCTCGACCTCCGCGCGCAGGACGTCCTTCACCGATGCACCGGAGGGGACCACGGAGGACTCGACGACACCCTTCGGCTCGCGCGCACCTGCGGCACGCCACGTCCAGGTGCCGTCCTCACGCTTGCTGGTCAGTTCGATCTCGATGCGCCGTGACATAGGGGCAATACGGTACCTGTTCGGGAGCCCCGTCACCCTCCCGACTCGGCCGTGGTTGCTACGGTTCGGGCATGCCGATCTATGCCCTCGGTGACCAGGTGCCGGTCATCCACCCCGATGCGTTCGTCCACCCCGATGCGGTGATCATCGGCTCCGTCACGATCGGGGCCCAGAGCAGCGTGTGGGCAGGGGCCGTCATGCGGGGCGACGACGGCTACATCGAGGTCGGCGAGCGCTCGAGCATCCAGGACGGCACCGTGGTGCACACCACACCCTTCACCCCGACAGTCGTCGGGAACGACTGCGTGGTCGGCCACGTCGCCCACCTCGAGGGGTGCCGCCTGGAGGACTTCAGCCAGGTGTCCTCCGGGGCGATCGCCCTCCACAACGCGGTCATCGGCCGCGGCGCGATCGTGGCGGCGAACTCGGTCGTCCTGAACAACATGGTGGTCCCTGCCGGGGCACTCGCGGTCGGTGCGCCCGCCGTCATCAAGGAGGGGCGTGCCCGGCTCGCCGACATCGAGATGGCCGTGAACGCGTACGTCGCGAAGACCGCACGGTTCAAGAAGGAACTCCGCCGTATTGACTGAGCCGGACGGCTGGACCCTCGCCGAGTTCCGGGTCCCCGGCGAGCTCGCCGAGGTCGTCAGCGACATGCTCTGGGCAGGGGGAGTGGCGGCGGTGGAGGAGTCAGTCTCCGGCAGCTGCGTGATCCTGCGCACCAGCGTGGACCCGTCGGTCGTCACGGCAGTCCTCGGGCGTCACCCCGATGTCACTGTCTCCGACGTCTGGGTGAGTTCCTCCGTCGCTGACACCTGGCGTGAGCACGCATCGCCTGTGCATGTGTCGGGGGATGCCTGGCTGGTCCCGGCCTGGACGGTGCCACCTGCCGGTTCGACCGCCATCCTCATCGAGCCATTCGACACGTTCGGGCTCGGCAACCACCCGACCACCGTCCTCGCGCTCAGGTCCGCACTCGCGGTCGCGTCCGCGGGGTCGACGGTCCTCGATGTGGGCAGCGGTTCGGGGGTCCTCTCGGTGGCCCTGTCCGTGCTCCGCGGCTGCCTGTGCACCGCGACAGACATCGCGCCGCAGGCACGCCATGCACTCGAGGTGAACGCCGAGGCGAACGCGGTGACGGGGCTCGTCAGGTGGGTCGACGACCTCGCCCTCGTGCAAAGGGCGGCGCACGCGACCGTGGTGGCGAACATCCTCGCCCCGGTGCTCCGAGACCTGGCACCCCGGCTGGAGGACGCATGCGCGCCCGGCGGCAACATCATTCTCAGCGGGATGAGGACAGACCAGGAGGACGCCGTGGTGTCCTGCTACCGGTCGTCGACCTTCGTGTCGCGCGAGGAATCTGACGGATGGGTGGCGGTCACCCTTGCGCGACGCTGACGGCGGCACCGCCGAAGTGCGTCAGGAGATGTTGCGGGCGCGGACGCCGATCGGCGCGATGAGGCGGTAGCCGGCGGCGTGCCGCTCCTCCTCGGACTCGCCGCCCCAGAACCCGTACTCACGGTTGCGCCGGGCGAACGACCGGCACTCCTCGAGCACCGTGCACTCCCTGCACACCTCGCGGGCCTGGGCCTCGCGGCGCTCACGCGCCTGGGGGCGCTCTGCGGCAGGGGGGAAGAAGATTGCGGCCAGACCCTTGCACTGCGCATCGGCAGTCCATGTCGTGTCGTCCCATTCGCGAAACGCGAAAAGCTCACCGATGGCCATGTCGAATCCCCCAACGTCCGCCGTGGAGACCCCACATTAGTCGAATTGACCGGACGGTCAATTGGGCGTCGTTGACTTTCCGTCAACCGCCGCGGGAGAGGGCCGCACGCACCCCGGCGGAGAACAAACGCACATCCTCGGCGGTCGTGTCCCAGCTCGTCATCCAGCGCACCTGGTCCTTCGAGAGGTCCCAGTCCCAGAAGAAATTCCACGACTGCAATTCCGACCGCACGGGCTCGGGGAGAACGGGGTAGAGGCTGTTCACCTTGGGCTCGCGCAGGCACAGCGACGCGATGTCACGCAGTTCGGACCAGAGGTCACGGGCCCGTTCGTTCGCGCTGCGGGCCGTGTCCAGCCACAGTCCCGTCCGCAGGGCGGTCACGAACTGCGCGGCCGTGTACCTCATCTTGGACGGCAGCTGGGTCGCCTGCTTGCGAAGGAACTCCGCACGACCATCGGCGTGCCCCGGGCGCAGCAGCACAGCCTCGGCGTTCAGCATCCCGTTCTTGGTGCCGCCGAAACTCACCGCGTCCACACCGGCCCCGAAGGTCATGGCGCGGAACGTGGCCGCGTCCCCGCCGAGAGCCGCGACTGCGTTCGCGATGCGCGCACCGTCGAGATGGACGCGCATCCCGTGGCGGTGGGCCTCCTCGCAGACGGCCGCGATCTCGTCCACCGAGTACAGAGTGCCGAGCTCCGTGGCCTGGGTGATCGAGACGACCCCGGGCTGGAC
>CAZZFB010000033.1:3731-5330 GCA_964653385.1 uncultured Bifidobacterium sp.
CCGAAGAAGTTCTGCAGCCAGAAATGCCGCCAGTGGGACTGGGTGTCGCGGCAACGGGCGGCAGAACTCGAGTTGTCCGAGACCGAACTTGTCGTGGCACGCGAGGAGCTCGACAACCTGAAGGACTTGATCTTCGTCCTGCAGTGCGCGGTGAACGACGTGACGGCGGACCTGGCGTCGTCACGGCACACCAAGGACTCGCTGCGCGAACTCACGGAATGGTTGCTGGAGGCGGCCGAACCGGTCACCACGGCCTCTTTCGGTGCACCCGTTATACGCTCATAATCTCCGTTATGTCATTTTTGTGTGAAGGGAAATCCCTGTGCCCACAGGGCTTTGCCCACGGTGCCTCCCCTAGGGTTCGGCCATGAGCTCGACCGTTCCAGGACCGCACATCGGCCCGGGCCGCCCGGTGGATGACGTACTGGCCGAGATGGAGTCCATGCGCACACGCGACGTGCGGTGGCGTGACGGCCGGGCCTTCACCCTGGCGTACAACGCCGGGCCCGAGGCCGTGGCGCTCGCCGAGGAGGCGTACAGGCGCTTCTCGGGCGAGAACGCCCTGAACACCGATGCCTTCCCCTCGCTGAGGCGCATGCAGAACGACGTGGTGGCCCGGGCTCTCTCCTGGGCCGGCTCGGACGGGGACGCCGCGGGGTTCATGACCTCGGGCGGCACGGAGAGCCTGATCCTCGCGGTGAGGGCCGCCATCAAGCGCGCGGGCCGCGAGGGTCGCGTGCTGACCAGGCCGAACGTGGTCCTTCCGACCTCGGCGCATGCCGCGCTCGAGAAGGCCGCCGACTACTTCGGCGTCGAGAACCGCAGGGTTCCGGTGGGCGCCGACTGGCGCGCCGACGTTCCCGCGATGCTCGATGCTGTCGACGACCAGACCGTGCTCGTCGTGGGCAGCGCCCCGCAGTACCCACAGGGAGTCGTGGACGACATCACTCCCCTCGCTGCGCGCGCCGCCGAGCTGCGCATCAACTGCCACGTGGATGCGTGCATGGGCGGCGTCACGCTCTCGTACCTCAAGATGCTCGGCGAGAAGGTGTCACCGTGGAACTTCGAGGTCGAGGGCGTCACCTCGGTCTCGATCGACCTGCACAAGTACGGCTACACCTCGAAGGGCGCGGGCGTCCTCCTGCACCGCAACAAGTTCCTCCGTGCCGACCAGACGTTCATCACCGACAACTGGCTGGGCGGCACCTACGGGTCGTCGGGGATCCTCGGCACGAAGTCGGGCGGCCCGATCGCCGCCGCATGGGCCGTGCTCCACCACCTCGGCGACGACGGCTACATGCGTCTCACCCGCGCCGCGCGCGACACGGCACTGCGCATCGCCGCCCACATCGAGGCGCACCCGGCTCTCGTGCTCAGGGCGCGACCGGACACCACTCTCCTCTCCTTCGGGGTGGCCGACGAATTGCGTCATGACGTATTCGCCGTCGCGGACGGGCTCAACGCACGCGGCTGGTACGTGGACCGCCAGGCACCGCCGAAGTCCGTCCACCTCACCGTCAACGCCGTGCACGAGCTCGTCGTGGACGAGTTCCTCTCGGACCTCGACACAGTCGTGTCGGAGACGACCGGGCAGGCAGG
>CAZZFB010000033.1:5430-15343 GCA_964653385.1 uncultured Bifidobacterium sp.
TGGGGCCACTCCCCCTGGGAGAGAGCGGGCAACCGCCGCCGAAGGAGCAACCACCCCGGAAACTCTCAGGCACAAGGGACCGGGGGACACGACATACACGCTGGAAAGAGAGGGTCCGCCCTCCGCCGACGGGGAAAGCCGCAAGGCGAAGCTCTCAGGCACAGAAGACAGCGGGGGTGCGAAAGGAAGTGCCCCATGTTGCCGACCCCACCGGAGATGTTCGCCTCGCGCCACCTCGGCCTCACCGACGACGACCGCAGCGAGATGCTCCGCGTCGTCGGGTGCGCGTCCCTGGAGGATCTCGTCACCAGGACCGTTCCCGCGTCGATCCTCATGTCGTCTCCGCTCGACCTTCCCCCGGCAGTGCCCGAGTCGGACGTGCTCGCGCTCCTCGCCTCCCGCTTCGAGGGCACTGTCCGCCGCAGGTCGTTCATCGGACAGGGCTACTACCCCACCGTCACGCCCCCGGTGGTGAAGCGCAACGTGCTGGAGAACCCCGCGTGGTACACCGCGTACACGCCGTACCAGCCCGAGATCAGCCAAGGTCGTCTGGAGGCGCTCCTCAACTTCCAGACGATGATCACCGAGCTCACGGCACTGCCGCTCGCCAACGCATCGCTCCTCGACGAGGCGACAGCGGTCGCCGAGGCGATCACGATGGCGCACCGCACCGTGAAGAAGAAGCGCGACACCGTGCTTCTCGACGAAGACACCCACCCGCAGACCATCGCCGTGGTGCGCACCCGCATGGAGCCGCTCGGGCTCGCCGTCGACGTCGCGCCCGTCAACATGTTCGACGGGGAGAGGCACTTCGCCGTTGTCGTTTCGTACCCCTCGTCGGGTGGGTACGTGCAGTCCTCCGGCGACATGAGGGAGTGTGCAGAGCGCGTCCACAGCGCGGGGGCACTCGCGATCGCCGTCACCGACCTCATGGCGCTCGCGCTCATCGAGGCGCCGGGGACCCTCGGTTTTGACGTTGCGGTCGGGACGTCTCAGAGGTTCGGTATCCCCCTCGGCTTCGGCGGGCCGCACGCGGCCTTCATGGCCTGCAAGGAGGAGCACGCCCGTTCGTTGCCAGGGCGTCTCGTCGGGGTCAGCACCGACACCGCCGGACGGCCGGCACTGCGCCTCACCCTCCAGACGCGCGAGCAGCACATCAGGCGCGAGAAGGCCACGTCGAACATCTGCACCTCGCAGGTGCTCCTGGCCAACATGGCGGGGATGTACGGCGTGTGGCACGGCCCAGACGGCCTGCGTGCCATCGCGGGCCGGATCGCCTCGCTCGCCTCCGGTGCCGCCGATGCACTGCGCGCCGCGGGGATGTCAGTGCGGCACACGCGCCTGTTCGACACCGTGAGGGTCGACGGGGTCGACGCGGACGCACTCTGCGCGGCGGCAAGGGACGCGGGGTTCAACATCCGCAGGATCGACGCAGGTTCCGTCTCGTTCAGCACTGACGAACAGGCCACGACGGACGAGATCGGCAGGCTGCTCGCGGCCCTCGGCTGCACCGCGCCGTTCGCACCAGCCAAGCCCGCTGTCGACGGGGCCGGGCGGACGACCGAGTACATGACCCAGTCCGTGTTCCATTCGCACCGCTCCGAGCACGCGATGCTGCGCTACCTCCGCCGCCTCGCCGACAAGGACCTCGCCCTCGACCGCACCATGATCCCGCTCGGGTCGTGCACGATGAAGCTGAATTCCACCACCGAGATGGAGCCCGTCACCTGGGACGAGTTCTCCTCCGTCCACCCCTACGCACCCGACGACGAGACCAGGGGCATGCGCGCCGTCATCGACGACCTGGAGAGGATGCTCGTCGCGGTCACGGGGTACGACGCCGTGAGCCTGCAGCCGAACGCGGGCAGCCAGGGCGAGTTCGCCGGGCTCCTCGCCATCCGCGGGTACCACCGCTCCCGCGGCGACCTGCAGCGCAACGTCTGTCTCATCCCCGACAGCGCGCACGGGACGAACGCGGCGAGCGCCGTGATGGCCGGCATGAAGGTCGTGGTCGTGAAGTGCGACGACAACGGCAACATCGATGTCGCGGACCTGGAGGCCAAGGCCGCGGCGGCCGGGGACACACTGGCGGCGACCATGGTGACCTACCCGTCCACGCACGGCGTCTTCGAGGAGTCGATCACTCGCATCTGCGGGATCATCCACGAGCACGGCGGCCAGGTCTACGTGGACGGCGCCAACCTCAATGCGCTCGTCGGCCTGGCCCAGCCCGGCAAGTTCGGTGCCGACGTCAGCCACCTCAACCTGCACAAGACCTTCTGCATCCCCCACGGGGGCGGCGGGCCGGGCGTCGGGCCCGTGGCGGTGCGCGCGCACCTGGCGGACTTCCTCCCGGGCGACCCGGTCAACCCGGTCACCGCGGTGGGGCCCGTCTCCGGCGCCAACTTCGGCTCGGCGTCGATCCTGGGAATCCCGTGGGTCTACATCACGATGATGGGGCCGGACGGGCTGCGCAGGGCAACCGTGGACGCGATCCTGTCTGCCAACTACGTGGCCGCGCGCCTGCGCGACGCGTTCCCCGTGCTCTACGCGGGTGGTCACGGCACCGTGGCGCACGAGTGCATCCTGAACGTCGCGGAGGTCGTCAAGGGAACGGGCGTGACCATCGACGACGTGGCCAAGAGGCTGATGGACTTCTGCTTCCACGCCCCCACCATGAGCTTCCCCGTGGCGAACACGCTCATGGTGGAGCCCACCGAGAGCGAGACGCTCGAGGAGCTCAACCGTTTCTGCGAGGCGATGCTCGCCATCAGGCGCGAGATCGACCAGGTGCGCGACGGTTCTGTCGCGGCCGGGGACTCCCCGCTCCACCACGCACCCCACACCGTCGAGGACGTCGTCGGCGAGTGGGACCGGGCGTACGGCCGCGAGCAGGCGCTCTACCCGCTTCCCACGCTGCGCACGCGCGGGTACTTCCCGCCGGTGTCGCGCATCGACGCCGCGTACGGCGACCGCAACCTGGTGTGCACGTGCGGGCCGATCGAGGCGTACGCCGACTCGCTCGTGTCCGATACTGTGCCCGCATGAGCGAACCCGGCGGACAGAACCCGGTCGAGCAGCTGCTCGCACTGGTTGCGGCGCTCGACCCCGTGGACCTCGCGTCACGCGCGGTGGACGCGTCCCGGCGCACCACGGAGTCGTTGATCGTCATCCTGGAGAACTTCGCCTCCACCGTCGACAACCTGAACCGCACCACCACGCGGATCAACTCGCTCCTCGACGAGGTGGAGGAGCCACTGCGGAGGATCATGCCCCAGGTGGGCAACGCCATGAACGCCGCCGCGTCCCTCGGCGAGATCGCCGCCTCCCTCGGGGAGCTGACGAAGCGCCTCGGCCCGCTCGCCTCCATGGCGGAGAGCGCCGGGGGCCTCTTCGGACTCAAGCCCAACAGGCCGGCACAGACCCCGCCGCAGCCCGAGGCGGCACCGCCCTCCCCCTAGGGGTTCACTTCTTCTTCGCGACGAAGGGCATCGGCACCACGGTCGCCTCGAGCAGGGTGCCGCGGACGTCCGCCAGCAGCACCTCCCCCGCTGCGCACGGCCTGTCCACGAAGGCCATTGCCACGCAGTGCCCGAGGCTTGGCGAGAAGTTGCCGCTGGTGATGCGGCCCACCGCCGTTCCGGACGAGTCCCTCAGCTCGCACCCGTCACGCGCTGGCCGGCGGCCCTCGATGCTCAGCCCCACGAGTTGCCTCGCTGGTCCGTGCTCCTTCTCCGCGAGGAGGGCATCCCTGCCCAGGAACGACGGCTTCCCCCACGCCACGACCCACTCGAGGCCGGCCTGGAGGGGCGTGATCCCCTGCCCCAGCTCGTGCCCGTGCAGGGGCAGTGCCGCCTCGAGGCGGAGCGTGTCCCTGGCCCCGAGACCGGCCGGCTGCCCGCCGTGCTGAACCACCGCATCCCACACCGCGAGCGCTCCGGCCACGGGGACAGCGATCTCGATGCCGTCCTCCCCCGTGTAGCCCGTGCCGGCGACGGTGCACGCATGGCCGAGGACCTCCACCCGGGACACCCTGAAGCGTCCGACACCGGCGGCCTCCGGGCAGAAGCTCCGCACGGTGTCGCGGGCGGTCGGGCCCTGCACCGCGATCACAGCGCGCGTGGACGTGGTGTCGGTGCCGCCGATCGCCGAGATGACACGCTCGGTGTTGGATGCGTTCGGCATCACGTCGAACACCTCGTCGTCCACCCACCAGACGATGATGTCGTCCAGCACGCTCGCGTCGTCAGGGTCGAGCAGGTGCGTGTACTGGGCCCGGCCGGGGCTGACCTTCGTGAGGTCGTTCGTGAGGGCCGCCTGCAGGCTGTCCAGCGCACCGGGACCCTCGACGCGCACGGTCCCCAGGTGGCTGACGTCGAAGACGGCGGTGCCCGTGCGGCATGCCGCGTGCTCGGCGAGTGTCCCCGAGGGGTACGCGATCGGCATCTCCCACCCGCCGAACGGCGCCATCTTGGCGCCGAGACCGCGGTGCACCGCGTCCAGCGGCGAGAGCCGCACCATCAGAGCGCTGCGTCGCCGGCTGCGCCCGTGCGGCGCGCGGCACCGGGGGCGGACTCCTGCGACTTCGCCTCCATCTCGCGGATTCGGTCCGAGAGCGACACGAGCGTGCGGTCCACTTCGTCCTTCACGCCCATGAGCGGCAGCACGTTCAGCACGCCCTGGCCGTGGCGCACCACGTCGATCAGGTTGTCGCCGTCGCACAGGATCACCGAGTTGCCGTCGATGACGATGTGGGCGGACGCGATCTCCGTTCCCACGTGCTCGCGCATGTACGCGAAGACGTCACGGATCTTCGGCAGCTTGATGCCGGCATCGAGCATCTTCTTGATGACCTTCAGCTCGAGGAGGTCCTTGTAGGTGTACCGGCGCCGGGAACCGCTGCCCGAGGCGTCGGCCGCGGTCGGCCGGATGAGGTTGGTGCTCGCCCAGTAGTCGATCTGGCGGTACGTGATCCCGACGATCTCTGCCGCACTGTGTCCGCTGTACGTCTCGTTGTTCATTGGTCCCACCTTGTCGGGCGATTCCCGGGGGTCACACCCGGGTAACTACACGGATGTAAGACGCTAGGGGCACCCGCCCCGGAACGCAAGGGGTCCCCCGCCGGCCTCAGAGGTTGAAGTCGTCGGGGTTGATGTTCTCGATGAAATCCCTGAATTCGTCGAGGATCTCGCCCTCGTCGTCCGCGGACTCCTGGGGGACGGTGCCGACCTCCTCCAGCAGGCTCTCGGCGGCAAAAATCGGCGCGTTGGCGCGCAGGGCCAGGGCCAGGCCGTCCGACGGGCGGCACGACACGGTGGTCTCCTCGCCCGACTCGGAGAGGAGCACGAGCTCGGCGAAGTAGGTGCTCTCCTTCACCTGGGTCAGCACCGTCCTCTTCACGCTCACGCCGATGCGCTCGAGGGCGAGCACGAAGAGGTCGTGCGTCAAGGGCCGGGGAGAGACCTCACCGTCCAGCATCATCCGGATGACCATCCCCTCGTTCAGGCCGATGAAGATGTCGAACTGCCTCCTCGGCTGGTCGTCCTCGCGGAGGGTCACGACGAAGCTGTTGGTGGCGCGGCTGCGCTCCACCCGGCGTACGGAAAGTGCCCTCACTGTCACCTCGGCTCGGTGAGACGCGCCGTCTCGCGAGCGAGAAGGGCGTTGCGGAGGCTGCCACCGAGGTCGACCAGTTCGTCGAGCATCTCCATGGCCTCCTCCCTGCCGGTCGAGCTGCGCGCACGCAGAAGCGGCAGGATGCGCTGCTCGAAGAGGCTCAGCTCCCGTTCCGCGCTCGTTTTCCACGCGCGCAGGTGGCGGATGTCGATGCCGAGCTCGCGGAAGCGACCTGCGACGCGCGCGATCTCCACGGAGTGCGGCTCGAAGAAGGTCGTGTCGCCCACGTCGTGCCCGCTCACGAGCCCAGCCTGCTCGAGTTCCTTCAGGAACGGGGCCTCGATCGAGCACCTGGCGAGCAGCATGTCGCGAGGCAGGGACTCGGTCTGGTCGGCGTGCCGGGCGGCCACCTTGCGCTGCTCGCGGGACACGACCGCGGCGGGAACGTCCTGCTCGAGCGCCGGTGTCGTGGTGGTCGTGCGCGAGCCGCGCGGGATCGCTGCACGCGCGGCCGGGTGAGCGTCGCTGCGGATGACGCCGTCGGAGACGAGCCTGAGCTCTCGGCTGATGTCGCTCGTCTCGTCGTCGAGCCTGTCCTTGATGACCCGCAGCGGGAGGTAGTGCGCCTTCTGCTCGCGCAGGATCACGCGCAGCCTGTCGACCTCCGTCTCGGTGAACTGGCGGTAGCCGGCCGCCGTCCGCTCGGGCTCGATCAGGCCCTGGCTCTCGAGGAAACGGATCTTGGAGATGGTGACGTCGGGGAACTCCTCCAGGAGGAGCGCGAGAACCTCGCCGATCGACAGGTAGTCGCGTGCGCTCACTTGAGGCTCTCCGCGCTCTGCAGGAACACGAGACGGAACTTGCCGACCTGCAGCTCGTCCCCCTGCGAGATGACAACGGAGTCGACGCGCTCCTGGTTCACGTAGGTACCGTTCAGGGAGCCGACGTCGGAGGCGACGTACCTGCCGTCGACGAGTCGGACCTCCGTGTGGCGGCGGCTGACCGTGATGTCGTCGAGAACGATGTCGGACTCGGGGTGGCGGCCGATCGTCGTCACCTGGGTGCGCAGCACGAAATGGGCACCCTCGTCGTCTCCGCCGCGCACAACGAGGATCGCCTCCCCCGCGGGGATGTCACCCAGGTCGACGACCACGTCGTCAGCCCGCCCGGGGGCGTCCATCAGCGGGTCGACCTTGGCGATCGTGATCGTGCGGTCGTCGGCCACGTCCAGGACCGACCCGCAGGCGCTGCAGAACCCGCTGTTGGGCGGGTTGCGGTGGCCGCAGCGGTTGCAGAACACGTAGGACATGTCAGCCGATCAGGGCCTGGTACTCCTCCGGCGACAGCAGCCCCTCGGCCCCGCCGGACATCTCGATCTCGCAGATCCAGCCGCGGCCGTACGGGTCGGAGTTGAGCAGCTCGGGCTCGCCTGACAGCTCTTCGTTCACGGCCGACACTGTCCCGCTGACCGGCGCGTACACGTCGTTCACGCTCTTGGTGCTCTCGATCTCGCTGAACGAGTCGTTGGCGGACACCGCCGACCCGACTTCGGGCAACTGCACGAAGACGATGTCACCGAGTGCGTCCTGGGCGAAGTCGGTGATGCCGATCCGCGCGACGGAACCGGTGACCTGCACCCATTCGTGGTCCTTCGTGTACTGGAGATGGGAGGGGACGCTCACGCCCCTCACGGTAGTCGTTTCGCGGCCCTTCCCGAGGCCAAGTGGGCCCGCACGAGAGGCACGTACTGCAGGAGAGTCCAGTAGGACAACGCCATGCCGGGCACCGCCGCCGCCCATCCCATCCAGCGCGCGACGGTCCACGACCCGCCCACCGAACCGAGGGTCAGCCAGCCGACCGTGCACATCACCAGGAACGCCGCCCACTTGCCGGCCTTCGTCACCGGGAACCGCTCCATCCCGAGGAGGGTGGCCCCGACCATCATGAGCGCGATCGCGCCCTCCCGGAACAGGATGAGCGCACCGAGCCACACCGGGAACGCGTCGAACCACATGGCAGTCACGACGCCCACGAAGAAGATCGTGCGGTCGGCCACGGGGTCGAGGACCTTGCCGAGCTCGCTGCCCTGGTCGAACCGGCGGGCGATCCAGCCGTCCACGAAGTCCGTGAAGCAGAGAGCACCGAAGAACCACGCACCGGCGACGATCCTGCCGTCCGCCATCCACGAGACGAAGACCGGCAGCAACGCGAGCCGGATGACGGAAAGGGCGTTCGGAACCGTCCACACCCGGTCGAACAGTCCACCGTTCCTTGTCACCTCGGTCACGCACGAATGGTAGTTGCGCGCCGGGCTGGTCGACTGCGATGAGGGTCACTGTCGCCCCGGACCGGCGCATAGTGTTGCCGCATGGGAACACAGCTCGAGGGCCAGGTCGCCTTCATCACCGGTGGGGCATCTGGCCTGGGGGCGGCCGCAGCCGGCAGGCTCGCCGCCGACGGAGCGATCGTGGTCGTGAACGACCTTGACGCCGCGGCGGCCTCGGACTCCGCGGCCCGCTTCGGCGGGATCGGCTACGGCTTCGACGTCACGGACTCCGCCGCCTTCGACGCCGCGGTTGACGACACGGTCGCCCGGCTCGGGCGGCTGGACATCATGGTCAACAACGCCGGCATCGCCCCGGCGAACGCCTCGTCGAAGATGCAACGGAGCATCGACAACGCCGGCAGGCGCATGGCAGGGGACATCGCCTCCCTCGAGCCGATGGACAACCTGGTGGACCTCTCCGACGCCGACTGGGACCGGATGATCCGCGTGCACCTCTACGGGGCTTTCCACGGCACGCGTGCGGCTCTGCGCCACATGACGCCCCGTCGCTCCGGGTCAATCGTGAACATCTCCTCGATTCTCGGCCTCATGCCGTCGGCGGGAGCTCCCCACTACTCAACCGCCAAGGCCGCGATCATCGCACTGACGAAGTCGGTGGCGGACGAGGTGGCGGGCATCGGCATCCGCGTGAACGCGGTGTGCCCCGGCTACATCGACACCCCGCTCCTCACGCCCTTCTCCGAGCAGATGAAGGCGGCAATCACGATGCGCATCGGCATGGGACGCATGGGCGAGCCCGGCGACATCGCCGAGATGATCAGGTTCCTCGCCGGTCCCGAGTCGAAGTACTGCACGGGGGACGTGTTCAAGGTGTCCGGGGGGTACATGGGATGACGACAATCTTCACGCGCATCATCAACCGCGAGATCCCCGGCACGTTCGTGCACGAGGACGACCTCTGCGTCGCGTTCATGAGCATCAACCCGCTCGCCGACGGTCACGTGCTGGTCATCCCGCGCGAGGAGGTCGACCACTGGGTCGACATGGCCCCGGCCCTGTCCGCACACGTCTTCACAGTGTCGCACAGGATCTCCCGCGCCCTGCAGGTCGCCTTCCCGTGCGAGCGGGTCGGGGTCATCATCGCGGGGTACGAGGTCAACCACTGCCACGTCCACCTCGTGCCCACCACCGACATGTCCCAGCTTGACTTCCGCAACGCGGCGGCCTCGGTTGACCGCGCCCGCCTGCAGGACAACGCCGACCGCATCACCGCCGCTCTCGCGACTCTTCCCCACGGCTGACGCGGAGTCAGAACAACGTGTCGCGCGGACCGTCGGGCACGTCGACCGGCTCGATGAGCCCCGGCCCCGTGTTGCGCACCGCGTTCACCGCCCTGCCCACCTCGTAGGGCGCCAGGAGCGGCTGATCGTCGAGCGCGAGGAGACCGAGCGGCGCGTCCTCGTCCAGCGCCCACGAGATGCAGTCACCGACGTCCAGCTGCACGGGGCTCCTGTGGTGGATGGAAGAGAGGTCCGCGAGGCTCTCGCGCGTGATCAGGGTGAACGTGTCGCACCCGATGAGCGGGCTGTGCGTCCAGAGGCCGGCTGCCCACATGGTGCGACCGTCGGCGCGGGGCACGAAGTACGGGCGCTTGTTCTTCGCATCCGTCCTGTCCCATTCATAGAAGCCCGTCATGGGGATCATCGCCCTGTGGCCCTTGACGAGGTTCCGGAAGGACGGCTTCTCGGTGATCGTCTCCGAACGTGCGTTGATGAGCTTCGACGCCATGGCAGGGTCCTTGGCCCACACTGGGAGCAGTCCCCACCGGGCAGGCCCGATGACCGGGCCCGCCTCCCCCGCCCTGACGACCAGACAGTCGTGCGTCGGCGCGGTGTTGAAGTTGGACACCCGTTCCGGCGTCCCCCCGGCGACGGTTGCCTCGATGCCTGCGTCACTCAGCTCTTCCAGCAGGTCACTGACCGCGAAATTGCCGACGAACCTCCCGCACAC
>CAZZFB010000034.1:0-15219 GCA_964653385.1 uncultured Bifidobacterium sp.
CCGTCGACCGCACTGATCTTGATCTCGGCGGGCAGGTTGTTCCCGGTGTTCTTCTCCTCGTACATGGACAGCGGGGCCATCTGGCTGTAGCGCAGGTTGCTCGTCTGGTAGGTGTTGAACACGCCGCGCGCGATCGCCTCCTCGTCGCCGCCGCCGGTCATCACGAACTGGCCCTTCTTCGCCTTCACGATCGCCGTGCCGGTGTCCTGGCACATCGGCAGCACGCCGCCCGCTGCGATGCCCGCGTTCTTCAGCAGGTCGAGGGCCACGAACCGGTCGTTCGCGCTCGCCTCGGGGTCGTCCAGGATGTTGCGCAACTGCTGCAGGTGGCCCGGGCGCAGGAGGTGCGCGATGTCGCGCATCGCCGTCTCCGTGAGGAGGGTGATCGCGGCGGGCGAGACCCGCAGGAACGTGCCGAGGGGCGTCTCCACCTGCTCCACCCCCTCGGTGCTGACGAGCCTGTACGGGGTGGTGTCGGGACCGAGGGGGAGGATCTCGGTGAATGCGAACTCTGCCATGTGCCCGAGGCTAGGCGTTCGGGTTCACGGGCCAGTCATGCTTCGGGTACCTGCCGGCCATGTCCTTCCTCACGTCCGCCCACGATCCGCCCCAGAAACCGGGGAGGTCCGCAGTCACCTGGATCGGCCTGTCCGCGGGGGAGAGCAGCTGCACGCGCAGCGGCACCCGGCCGTCGAGAACGGTCGGGTGCACGGTGACGCCGAACAGGTGCTGCACCCGCACCGACACCGTCGGCACGTCGGGGTCGGCGTAGTTGATCACGACCGGCCTGCCGCGCGGCGGCTCGTACGTCGCGGGGGCGAGCCTGTCGAGCGCCGACGACCTGTCCCACCCCAGCACCGACTGCATGACCATCACCAGGTCCACCTTCTCCAGGTCGGCGCGGCAGGTGGCGCCGGCGAGGAACGGCACGAGCCAGTCGTCCAGTCCGGCGAGCATCGTCCGCCGCGAGAGGTCCGGCCATTCCCCGCCGAGATGGTGGCGCACGAACTCCGCGCGCGTGCGCAGGGACTCCGCCCTCTCCGCGCCGCCGAGCACGCGCATCGAGGTGTCCGCGACGCGCGCGAGCAGTGCCGCGGTGGTGTCGTCCCCGGGGACGGGGGCCAGGTCGCGCTCGTCGATGCGCAGCGACCCGACCCTGCGCACCACGCGCATCACGAGGTCGTCGCGGGACTTGTCCCACACCAGGTCTGTCTCCAGTGTCACGTCGTCGCCGAGGACGGGGGCGATGTGCGCCGCATCGACGGCGGCCCCCCGGCGGAGACGCGAGTTGCCCCGTCCGCCGTCGAGATCGGCCGCCACGATGAACCCCTCGCGCGCGAGAGCATCCTTCTTGTCGGTGGACACTCCGCCGCCACCGCGCATGAGGAACTGGCCCGGCGTGCCGCGCGACATCGCGAGCCTGTCCGGGTACGCGGCGAGGAGCACCTGCCCGGTGAGGGCGTCGACGATGTCGCCGTCGACGCGCGGGTCGTGGTCGATGCGGGCACGGCGGGCGATGTCACGGGCGGCGTCCAGCACCCTGCGCAGCGCCCCCCGGTCGGCCGCGTCATGGCCGGAGATGCCGAGCACGGCCTTCACCCGGAGCGCGAGGTCGGCTGGGAGGTCGCCCGGGCGCCCGCGCATGATGTCGCGCTCCTCGAGGAGCGCGGCCACGACGCACGCGACCCAGCCGTGCGGGGACATGGCGACGTTGCGGGCCACCATCGTGCCGAGCCGCGGGTGCAGCGGCAGGCCGAGCACCTGCCGGCCGAGCTGCGTGGGTGCCCCTGTGTCGTCCACCAGCCGGAGCATGCGGAGGGTCTCGACCGCCGCCGCGAGCGACTTCGGCGGGAGCGGGTCGAGGAGCGCCAGTTCCCGCGCCGGCGTGCCCCACGCGGCGATCTCGAGCGCGACGCCGCACAGGTCGACCTGGGTGATCTCTGCGGGCAGGTGGGGCAGGCGCGTGGCGTCCTCCATGCGGCTCCACAGCCTGTAGGCGACGCCGGGCCGCACGCGGCCGGCGCGGCCGCTGCGCTGCTCCGCCGACGCGCGGGATGAGGTGACGGTGACGATCTCGGTCAGCCCCGTGCGCACGTCGAGGCGCGGGACGCGCGCGAGGCCCGCGTCCACCACGATGTGCACGCCGTCGACGGTGAGCGAGGTCTCGGCGATGTCGGTGCTGAGCACCACGCGCCGCGTGCCGGGGGCACCGGCCGAGAGCGCGGCGTCCTGCTCGGCGAACGGCAGCGCACCGGCCAGGCGGTGGACCGCGACACCGGCCGGCAGCCGCTGGCGCAGCACGTCGGCCGCACGGTTGATCTCGCCGATGCCGGGGAGGAAGACGAGGATGTCGCCCCCGTCGTCGCGCAACGCGGCCGTCACTGCGTCCGCGACCGCGTTCTCCAGGCGGTCGTCGCGCATGCGCGGCAGGTGACGCACGTCCACGGGGTGCATGCGGCCGTCCGACTCCACGAGGGGCGCCGGGCCGTCGGCATCCGCGAGGACCGAACGGAAGATCCCGACCTGGGCTGTCGCCGACATCGCGAGGATGCGCGTGTCGGTGCCGAGAGTCCGCCGTGCATCCAGCAGGAACGCGAGCCCGAGGTCCGTCGGCACATTGCGCTCGTGCACCTCGTCGAAGATGACGAGCGCGGTGCCCGCGAGGGCCGGGTCGTTCTGCAGCCGCCGGGTGAGGACGCCCTCGGTCACGACCTCGATGCGCGTGCCCGGGCCGATGCGACGCTCGTCGCGCGTCTGGTAACCGACGAGGCCGCCCGGCTCCTCGCCGATCATCGAGGCCATCCGCCGCGCGGCCGCGCGGGCGGCGAGGCGCCGTGGCTCGAGCATCACGATGCGCCTGCCGTCCACCCATGGTTCGCCCACCAGCCGCAGGGGCACGAGCGTTGTCTTTCCTGCGCCGGGCGGTGCGACCATCACCGCGCCGGAGCGCGCGGCGAGGGCACGGCGGAGGTCGTCAATGACGTCCTCGACGGGGAGGTCGGTCCGTGCGGGGACCTCAGACAAGCGCGGGGGTGCCGCGGAACGCGCCGGGGTCTCCCGGTGCGGGGAGCGACGGCTTCGACCAGCTGGTGAGCTCTGCCACCTTCGCCGCGACGTGCTTCCAGTCGGTGGCGTTCCAGCCCTGTGCGGCGGCGGGCACGGTGCCGTTCGACTGCACGAGCACGAATGCGGGGAGCTCACTGAGCCCGAGCGCGCGGATGGCGGTGCGGTCGGGGTCGCAGTAGACGAGGAACTCGTCGGCGAGCGGGCCGAGGAAGGTGCGGGCATCGTCCGGGCCGCAGGCGATGAGGAAGTTGACGCGGACCGCGGCGCCGCTGAACTGGCGCATGACGCGGGCGGCCGTCTCGAGGATCCAGCTGCTCTCGTTGGTGTACGGGTCGAGCACGACGGACGCCAGGTGGAACGTGGTCAACCACTCGCGCATCGGCCGGGACTCGCCCTTCAACGGGGTGAGGGCGACATCGAGGTTCGGGTTGGGGAGTTCTGCTGCAGCCACGGCCCCAACGCTAGTTGACCGCCGTGGGCCGCCCAAGGTGCGCCAGTAGCGTGCGGGACGTGCATCCGATCGAGTTCCTGCGGTACGTCGCCCGCTCCCACGGCGCCGACCCCGTGGAGGTGGCGATGGGCGCCGCCGACGCCCTGTCGGGCGTGACGCATGACCCCGCCGCGATGCTGGTCGCGGCCCGGCGCCTGGTGGAGCACCACGCGACCAATGCCCCGCTCTGGAGCCTCTGTGCCCGCGGGGTCACGGCCATGGACCCTCGCGCGGAACTGCGCTCCGCGTCCCGCGCGCTGAGCACTGACCAGACCGCCTCCCATCTCGCCGCCGCGCTCCCCGAGGGTGCCACCGTGTGCGTGATCGGGTGGAGCGGCCACGTGGTGGACGCACTCGTGCGCAGGGGCGACGTCCATGCTCTCGTCGTCGACTCGCTCGGCGACGGCGGCGACGCGCTGCGGTTCCTGTCGAACCACGATGCATCGTGCGAGCTCGTCGCGCCGGAGGGCCTTGCCGCCGCGGTCGAGTGCGCCGACGTCACGGTGATCGCGGCACTCGCGGTCGGGCCGGTCTCGTCGCTCGCGTGTGGCGGCTCTCTCGCGCTCGCCTCGGTGGCATGGTGCGCCGAGCGGCCGGTGTGGCTGGTGGCCGGGGAGGGCACGGTGCTGCCGGCACAGCTGTTCGACCCGATGGTCGAGTCCGTGCGCGGCCGTCCCGACCCGTGGGCGAGCGGCCACGACGTCGTGCCGCACTCCATCGTGTCCGCGGTCTTCCTCCCGGGGGGCGGTCCGGTCCCCGCCGCGGGTCTCTCCTCTGTGCCTCCCTGCCCGCCTGCCGTCGAGATCCTCCGGCGGAGCGTGGTCTGAGCAGTGCGCCTAGTGTGCGGTCACCGATCGAAGGAGACCGCAATGGGCGAGATGGTGGAGTTCAGGAGCAACGGGGGGACGTGCGGCGGGTACCTCGCCGACGGCAAGGGCCCGGGCGTCATCGTGATCCAGGAGTGGTGGGGACTCGTCGACCACATCAAGGACGTCGCCGACAGGTTCGCCGCCGAGGGCTTCACGGCACTCGCGCCCGACATGTACCACGGCGTGCAGACCACCGAGCCCGACCAGGCGGGCAAGCTGCTGATGAGCATGAACCTCGCCACGGCGGGCAAGGACCTCAGCGGCGCCGTCGACTTCCTCGTCGCGCGGACCGGCAACCCGAAGGTCGGCGTCACCGGGTTCTGCATGGGCGGCGGGCTCTCGCTGATGATCGCCTGCCAGCGGCCCGACGCGGTCGCGGCGTGCGCACCGTTCTACGGCGGCATGCGCCCCGACACCCCGGTGGACTGGGACGCGATCGCGGCGGTGGTCGAGGGTCACTATGCAGAGAACGACCGCGGCGCCGCGTCGCCGGAGGCCGCGCGGCAGCTGGAGTCCGACCTGCGCGCCAAGGGCAAGACGGCCACGTTCCACGTGTACCCCGGCACGCACCACGCGTTCTTCAACGACACGCGCCCCGAGGTCCACGACGCAGCGGTCTCGAGGACCGCGTGGGAGCGCACGCTCGCGCTCTTCCGCGCCAACCTCTGACGGGTCAGGCCCCCAGGGCGGCGATCGCCTCTGCGATGGCGATGGCGCGCTGGGCGTTCGCCACGTGCAGGTTCTCGATCATCTTCCCGTCGAGCTGCACCACGCCCTTGCCTGCCGCGAGGGCCTCGTCGAACGCCGCGATGACGCGACGGGCGTGCTCCACCTCGGCCTCGGTCGGTGCCCACGTGTCGTTCGCGACGCCGACCTGGTCCGGGTGGATGAGCGTCTTGCCGTCGAAGCCCATGTCGGCACCCTGGCGGCACTCGGCGGCGAACCCCTCTGCGTTCTTGATGTCGTTGTAGACGCCGTCGAGGACCGGCTTGCCGGCCTCGCGCGCGGCGAGCAGGGCGGTGGCCAGGTGCGGCACCAGCGGCGCACGGCCGGGCACCTGGGCGGCGCGCAGTTCCTTCGCCAGGTCGTTCGTGCCCATGACCAGCACGGCCACCCGGGGGTGCGAGCAGATCGCGCGGGCGTCGAGGATCGCCGTCGGCGTCTCGATCATCGCCCAGATCATCATCTCGGCCGGCGCGCCGGCGGCGTCCATGGCTGCGGACACGGCGTCGAGCTCCTTCGCACTTGACACCTTCGGGATGACCACGGCGGAGACGCACGCCTTCGATGCCGCCGCGATGTCGGCCGCGCCCCACGGGGTGTCGAGGCCGTTGCAGCGGATCGTCAGCTCGCGGCGGCCGTACTCGCCGCTGTTGGCGGCGGCCACGGCCTGGGCCCGGGCAGCATCCTTCGCATCGGGTGACACCGCGTCCTCCAGGTCGAAGATGATGGCGTCGGCGGGGATGCCCTTCGCCTTCTCGAGCGCGCGCTCGTTCGCGGCGGGCATGTAGAGGACGGAGCGGCGGGGGCGGAGTGCGGTCATGGCATTACCTCTTGTGTCGAGTCGAGTTGTTCCGTGTCGGGTTGCTTCGTGTCGGGCGTCGTGTCAGAAGCCGTAGGCGGCCTTGAGCTCGGGGTCGCGTGCGGCGAGCTGGCGGGCGAGCTCCACGACGACCTTGCATTGCTTGACGCTCGCGTCGTCCTCCATCTTGCCGTCGAGCATGATGGCGCCGGTGCCGTCACCCATGGCGTCGATGACGCGCTGTGCCTGGGCGACGTCCTGCGGGCGCGGGCTGAAGACCTTCTTCGCGATGTCGATCTGCACGGGGTGCAGGCTCCACGCCCCCACGCAGCCGAGCAGGTAGGCGTTGCGGAACTGGTCCTCGCAGGCCACGGTGTCCTTGATGTCGCCGAACGGCCCGTAGAAGGGGAGCACGCCGTGCATCACGCAGGCATCGACCATCCGGGCCATGGTGTAGTGCCACAGGTCCTGCTGGAAGGTGGCGCGCTGGCCGGCGTAGTCGTCGCCCTGCGGGTCGACGCGCACGACGTAGTCGGGGTGGCCGCCGCCGACACGGGTGGTCTTCATGCGCCGGTTCGCGGCGAGGTCGGCCGGCCCGAGCGAGATGCCCTGCATGCGCGGCGACGCCCCGCAGATCTCCTCCACGTTCGCCACGCCGCGCGCGGTCTCGAGGATCGCGTGGAGCAGGATCGGCTTCTTCAGCCCGGCGCGGGCCTCCAGCTGTGCGAGCAGGCGGTCCACGTAGTGGATGTCCTCCGGGCCCTCCACCTTCGGGATCATGATGACGTCGAACTTGTCGCCCGCCTTGGTGACGATCTCGATCATGTCGTCGAGGAACCACGGGGAGTCGAGGCTGTTCACGCGGGTCCACAGCTGGGTGGTGCCGAAGTCGAGCTCGTTCGCCACCTTCACCAGGCCGGCACGCGCGGCCTCCTTGTCCGCCATCGGGATGGCGTCCTCCAGGTTGCCGAGGATGATGTCCACCGTGGGGATCGTGTCGGGAAGCTTCGACACCATCTTCTCGTTGTGGGGCGGGAAGAAATGGATAACCCGGCTGGGGCGGAAGGGGATCTCGCGGACGGGCTCGGGGGCACCGGCGGCGAGGGGCTTGAAGAAGTCTCTGGCTGAACGCACGGGGCAAGCGTAGGGGGCGGCACCCGCGGCCACGAAGGGGAGTCCCGCGGGCGGCGCGGGAAGCCGTCACATATGGTTGCCGGGATGGTGTTGTTCGATGCGGTGCTCCTCGACGTGGGGGGCGTGCTCATGTACCCGGACCCTGCGGTCGTGGCCCCGGCGCTCTCCTTCTACGGCGCCACGGACGACCACGGGGCGTATTACAGGGCGCACTTCGCCGCGATGGCAGTGAAGAGCGCATCCGGTGCTCCCGAGAGCGACTGGTCGGGTTTCGACCTCGAGTTCGTGGCGCGGGTGGGCGTGCCGGCCGGCGACAGGGCGGAGGCGGCCCACGTGCTCGGGCGCACGCGTCACGCCCACATCTGGCGGGCGCCCGTGCCGGGGTCGCGTGATGCACTCGCGTCCCTGAACGCACTCGGCGTGCCCGTCGGCATCGTGAGCAACGCGAGCGGGCAGGTGGAGTCGGTGCTGCGCCGCAGCGGGCTGTGCCAGGCGGGGCCCGGGCCGCACCCGCACGTGCGCTGCGTGGTCGACAGCTACGTCGTGGGCGTCGCGAAGCCGGACCCGCGCATCTTCGACCACGCTCTGCCGCACTTCCCCGGTGTCGAGCGCGGCCGGATCGCCTACGTGGGAGACAACGTCACGATGGACGTCGGCGGCGCGGCGGCGGCCGGCCTGGTCCCCGTGCTGTTCGACCCGTTCGACGACGCCGCGCACCTGTTCGACGGCCTGCGCGTCAGGTCGCTGGACGACGTGGTCCGCTGGTTCGCGGGCTGAGGCCGGCGCCCCGGCCGCGCCGGGCTACTTGGCGACGCCGTCGCACATGCGACGGGCGATGACCTTGAGGCAGAGCGTCTCGTCTGCGCCCTCGAAGATGGAGAGCACGCGCGCATCCACGTAGAGGCGGCTCACGGAGTACTCCTCGGCGTAGCCGTAGCCGCCGTGGATCTGCAGCGCCTCGCGGGTGACCCACTCGGCCGCCTTGCAGACGTACGCCTTGACCATGCTCGCCTCCATCGCGCCCTCGCCCTTGCCCATGAGGCGCGCGACGGCATACGCGAACTGGCGCGAGGACTGGATGATCACGGCCATGCGCGCGAGCTTCACCTTGGTGAGCTCGTACTCCACGATGTTCTGGCCGAACACGTTGCGGTTCTGGGCGTAGTCGAGGGCGGCCTCGTACGCGGCCTGCATGAGCCCCACGGCGCGGGCGGCTGTCTGCAGGCGGCCGTTCTCGAAGCCCTCCATCTGCAGGTAGAAACCGCGGCCGAGACCGTCGCGGCCGCCGATGAGGTTCGTCTCCGGCACCCACCAGTTCTCGATGGCGATCTCGTAGCTGTGCATGCCGCGGTAGCCGATCGTGTCGATCGGGCGCCCTTCCATCTTCCCGCCGCCGTCCTGGGTGAACATGAAGCCGTGCGCGTCGCCCACGGGCTTCGGCACGATGAAGAGGCTGAGGCCGCGGTGGGTCTTCGAGCGGTCGGGGTCCGTGCGCGCGAGCAGCATCAGCACGTTCGCGCGGGCACCGAACGTGCACCACGTCTTCACGCCGTTGATGAGCCAGCCGGCCTCGCCGTCCGGCCCCGGGGCCTCGACGGCGGTCGTCTTCAGGCCGGCGACGTCGCTGCCGTAGTCCGGCTCGGTCACGGCGACGGCGGAGAGCACTTCGGCGGTCGCGAGCTTCGGCAGCCACTCGTGCTTCTGCTCCTCCGTGCCGCCCTTCACGAGGGCGCGCGTGAGGATCTCGGGGCGCGTGATGAGCGAACCACCGATTCCGAGCGAGCCGCGGGAGAGCTCCTCGGTCGCGATGACGGACGCCATGTACTCGCCCTCGCCGCCCTCGCTGTAGCCGCCGTACTCGGCCGGCACGCTGAGGCCGAACGCACCGATCTCCGCGAGACCGGCGATGATCTCCTCGGGCACGTCGGCGTTGTGGCGGTGGACGTGCTCGGCGCGCGGGGCGATCTCCTTGGTGGCGTACGAGCGGAAGGTGTCCTGCACCATCTCGAAGTCCTGCGCGAGGTGGCGCGGGCCCTGCTGGTCGAAGATCGACACGAGGAAGGCGGGGTCGCGGTACTTCTGCACGAAGTCGTGGGCCGGGGCCATCGCCGACGGGTCGACGCCCCACAGCTGCTCGCGACCGATCAGGCGCGTGATGAAGTCGTGGACCATGTCGGCGGCGAATGCGCAGGTGATCTTGGCCTCGAGGTCGCCCTTCGCTCCGTAGTCGACCAGCGAACGGGCGGTCTCGACGGCCGCGGCCACGTGGGCGAGGTCGTAGGCGAGGGTCTGGTTCTTGTCGGGCCCCCCGGAGGCCGCGAGCTTCGCGGTCGCGGTGTCGACCATGGTGCGGGCGATCGAGATGACCGACGCTGCTGTCTGGAGATCGGGGGTGGCGCTCATGGCTGGAAACGCTAGTGACGCTGGGCCCCGGGGGCACTACCGATGCCCCCCGCCCCGCTTGTCATCCGTCACGCCTAGTGTTTCGGTGTGGCGAGCACGAGGTACCCGTCGGGCGACTGGGAGACGGCGGGACTCCCCGCCGGCTGCGACCCCGGGGCCATCGGGTCGTGCATGGACCTCCTCTTCGGGTCGCCGGCCACCCACGGCACCACGCACGCGCTCGTGGCGGTCTGCGGGGGCAGGGTGGTCCTCGAGCGCTACGGGGACGGGACCGGCCCGGGGGACACGCTCATCAGCTGGTCCATGGCGAAGTCGATCACGCACGCCCTCGTGGGGATCGCCGCGGGGGACGGTCTACTGGACACCGCGATGACAGGGCTGTTCCCCGAGTGGGAGGGGGACGCACGCCGCGGGATCTCCCTCCAGAACCTCCTCAACATGGGCAGCGGTCTCGAGTGGAACGAGGACTACGTGGACGGCACCGTCTCGGACGTCATCGAGATGCTGTTCGGCGGGGACGACGCCCCCCACGCCGGCGACCATGCGGCGTACGCCGCGTCGAAGCGCCTGGAGAGCGAACCGGGCACGGTGTTCCGGTACTCGTCGGGCACCACCAACCTGGTGGCGCGGGTGCTCGGGCGTTCGCTCGGTGACGTCCCTCCCTCGCGTGCGGCGACGGAGGCGTTCATGAGGAAGCGGCTGTTCGATGTCATCGGCATGAGCACGGCGGTCCCGAAGTTCGACAGGGCCGGCACCTTCGTCGGCTCCTCGTTCGTGTACGCCACTGCGCGGGACTTCGCCCGCTTCGGCTGGCTGTACCTGAACGACGGAGTGTGGCACGGGACGAGGGTGCTCCCGGAGGGGTGGGTCGACCACGGCCGCGCGTACTTCGGCACGGACCCCGAGAACGGCACGGGGTACGGCGCCCACTGGTGGCTGGAGCAGGCGCTGCCCGGCTCCATGGCGGCGTTCGGGTACGAGGGCCAGTTCACCTTCGTCGTGCCGGACCGCGACCTCGTCGTCGTGCGGCTGGGCAAGTCGCCAGCGCCGCTGCCCACGAACGTGAAGGACACGCTCGTGTCGCTCGTCCGTGCATTCCCCCAAGTCGCGGCGCCGGGCGGCAAGAGTGGTCGGGATGAGTAGCCGCCGGCCGGGACTGAGACGCACGATCCAGGTGGTCGTGATCGCCCTCGTGGCGTACTGGATCATCCTGCCCCTCGTGCCCCAGTTCTTCGACGCCGCGCACGACCTCAACCGCATCGAGCCGAACCTGCTCCTCGCCGGCTTCGGCCTGCAGATGATCTCGCTGTTCTTCTACTCCATGCTCACGAAGGCGGCCCTCGGCGGGGACGGTGACGACGTCTCGCTCCTGCGGCTCTTCCGCATCCAGCTGAGCACCAAGGCGCTCGGCAACGTGATGCCCGGCGGCAGCGCCGCCAGCACGGCGCTCGGGTACCGGCTCCTCACCATGAGCGGCGTGAAGGGCCCGGACACCGCGTTCGCGCTGGCCACCGCGGGCATCGGGTCCGCCGTGGTGCTCAACATCATCCTGTGGATCGGTCTCATCGTGTCGATCCCGACGAGCGGCGTGAGCCCGATCTACACGACCGCCGCGATCGTGGGGGTCATCCTCATGGCGTTCGCCGGGTTCATCGTGTTCGGCCTGGTGGAGGGCCAGGGTCGTGCGGAACGGGTCGTGCGTTCCGTGGCGCGCCGGTTCGGCCAGGACGAGCAGCACGCCGCCGAGGTGCTGGCGCACCTCGGCACCCGGATCGAGGGACTGTGGCTGGACCGCGCGATGCTGACGAAGGTGATCGCGTACGCCACCGCGAACTGGCTGATCGACGCGGCATCGCTGTGGGTGTTCCTCCGCGCGTTCGGCGAGTCCCTGAACCCCGTGTCGCTTCTCGTCGCGTTCGGCCTCGCGAACGTCCTGTCCGTCATCCCCATCACTCCCGGCGGGCTCGGGATCGTGGAGGGCGTGTACATCCCGTCGCTCATCGGCTTCGGCATGGCCAGCTCGACCGCCGCGATCGGCGTCCTCTCGTACCGTGTCGCCCAGTACTGGCTGCCGATCTTCATCGGCTGGTTCAGCTACCTCACCCTGCGCATCGGCAGGTTCTCCATCGACAGGTCGCACCGTCTCGCCGGCCTGAAGAAGGTCGCCGAGGCAGAGGCGAAGCGCGGTCTCACCACCGCGGACTGGGTGGAGAGGTACGCCCCGCGCGACCGCACGGGCCAGTTCGAGATGCCGCGGTTCAATCCCGGGGACCTCGAGTACAACGACGATACGGGCGGGCAGGACAGGCCTGAGTAGCGTCTGTCGCCATGACAACCCACGAACGCCCATTCGGCCGCTGCCTCGAGGACTTCACCGTCGGTGACATCTACCGTCACTGGCCCGGCAAGACGATCACGGAGTACGACGACCACCTGTTCTGCATGATCACCATGAACCACCACCCGCTGCACACGAACGACTGGTTCGCGAGCGAGAGCGTGCAGGGGCGCAACGTGGTCGTGGGCAACCTCGTCTACTCGCTGGTTCTCGGAATGAGCGTGCCCGACGTGAGCGGCGCCGCCATCGCGAACCTCGAGGTGGAGACGCTCCAGCACAAGTTCCCCACCTTCCACGGCGACACGATCCACGCCGAGACCCGCGTGCTCGAGGTGGCCGAGAGCAAGTCGAAGAACGACCGCGGCGTCGTGACGGTGGAGACCAAGGGCTTCAACCAGGACGGCAAGGAAGTGTGCTATTTCCGCCGCCGCGTGATGGTGTGGAAGCGCGAGTTCGCGCCGGCCCGCCGCCGTCCGTACGACGGTCAGGACGTGTGGGCCGGCTGACCCGCGACGAGAGGATCGTCGCCGCCCTGCTCCCGTGGGGCGGCACCGAACTGAGGGACCTGCCGTGGAGGCGCACGCGCGACCCGTGGGCCGTGCTCGTCAGCGAGGTCATGCTGCAGCAGACGTCGGTGTCGCGCGTGCAGCCGAAGTACGAAGCGTTCATGCTGGCCTTCCCCTCGCCCGCCGCCCTCGCCGGCGCTCCGCTGGGGGACGCACTCCAGTTGTGGCAGGGCCTCGGCTACCCGCGCCGTTGCCGCAACCTCCGCGACGCCGCTCATGTGGTCGCGCGCGACCACGGCGGCGAGGTCCCGGCCACGCTGGAGGGGCTCCTCGCGCTCCCGGGCGTGGGCCAGTACACGGCCCGTGCCGTCCTTGCGTTCGCCCACGGCGCGGACGCGGCGGTGGTCGACACCAACGTGTCGCGCGTGCTGTCGCGGCTGGACAATGCATCGATGACAGCGCGCGAGCTGCAGGCCCGCGCCGATGCGCTCGTGCCGCAGGGCCAGGCATGGGAGTGGAACCAGGTGATCATGGACCTCGGTGCCCGCGTGTGCACCGCCCGCAACCCGTCGTGCGGGTCGTGCCCGCTGGCCCGGCAGTGCCGGTGGCGTGCGGCCTCTCTGCACGGTGCCGCGGACCCCGCACCTGCGTCGGCCGGGGCGAGCCGGCCGCAGGCGAGGTTCGAGGGCTCCGACAGGCAGGCGAGGGGCAGGGCGATGAGGGCCCTTGCCAAGGGTTGCCGGCCGGAGGCGGACGTCATCGCCGCGATGGGACTGGACCACGACACCGCGCGGGCGCGCCGGCTGGTGGACGATCTCGTGCGCGAGGGGCTCGCCGCGCGCGACGGGGGCGTGCTCAGCCTCCCGTGAGGAAACCGACGACCAGTTCGTTCACCCGCGCGGGCTGCTCGAGCTGCAGGAAGTGCCCGGCCCCCTCCACGATCTCCACCCGCGCCCAGTCGCACATCGCGCGGGCGCTCTCGGCCACCTCGGCACCGATGCAGCCGTCGTTGCGGCCGTGCAGGTACAGGGTCGGCTGCGGCAGCGGGCCGGACCCCGCCGCCTGGATGGCGTCGTAGTCCGGGTGCCGTGCGCCGGTGCCGAGCGTCGCGCGGTAGTAGCCGAGCGCGGCCGCGAGGTTCGCGGGGTCGCGCAGGCAGTCCTTCACGTTCGCGATGTCCGCGGCGGCGGGGAACCCCGGCGACCAGTCGGCCCACAGCATGTCGATGAACGCGAGGTCGTTCGCCGGCACCACCATGTCCGCGAGCGGGTGCTGGAAGAAGAACATGTACCAGCTGCGCTTGATCTGCTCGAGGTTCGTCACGAAGGCGACGTTCATGGCGCCACCGGGCGGCACGGCCATGCCGACGACCTTCGCCCATCGACCCGGCTCGCTGGCAGCGGCGCCGTACACGCTCGGTGCACCCCAGTCGTGGCCGATGAGGACCGCGTCCGGGCCGGCCCCGAGGGCGGCGTGGAGCGCGTTCGCATCTGCCGAGAGCGCACCGGTCTGGAAGTAGCCGTCGGCCGGGACGCTGGTGGGGGCGTACCCGCGCGTGAACGGGGCGACCGCCCGGTAACCGGCGTCGGCGAGGGCGGGGAGGAGGTGGCGCCACGAGTGCGCGCTGTCCGGGAAACCGTGCAGGCACAGAGCGAGCGGGCCCGACCCGCACTCGAGATAGGTGAAGTCCACACCGTTCGCGCTGACGGTGGACGTGACGATCGGATGGCTCATGCGGCCGACGGTAGTCGGCGCCGTGCGACAACCGTCACCCCCGCCGGCTGTTTACCGAGAGATTTTCGGTGCGTAGCGTGACCCTCGTGGGGGCCACAGACATTCTCGTCACGTTCCATGGCGTGCGTGGTTCCACGCCGTGCCACGGGCCGTCCACGGTCCGGTACGGCGGCAACACGTCGTGCGTCTCCATCCAGGTGCCGGGGGAGAACCCCATCGTGTGCGACATGGGGACCGGCCTGCGTTACTTCGGAGAACAGTGGCAGGCGTCGGGCAGGCCGTTCGTCGGCACCGCGCTGCTGACCCATCTGCACTGGGACCACGTGCAGGGCATCCCGTTCTTCCCGCCGATCTTCGATGCCTCCACCGAGGTCGACGTGTACGGCCCCGTGCAGGAGGACGGCGTGTCCCTGCAGGACGCGATGCGCGCCGTCGTGAAGCCGCCCACGTTCCCCGTGGGCCTCGACATCCTCCCCGGCAGGTACCGCTTCCACGACGTGATGAACGCCGACTTCACGGTGGGTGCCGTGACGATCAGGTCACGCGCCGTGCCGCACATCGGGCCCACAGTCGGGTACCGCATCGAGTGGGCCGGCAAGGTCGTCACGTACATCTCGGACCACCAGCAGAACTACGACGGCTCGTTCGGCATCACCAACGAGGTGCGCGAACTTGCCGAAGGTGCCGATCTCCTCATCCACGACTCGCAGTACACGACCGAGGAGTTCCGCCAGAAGTACTACTGGGGCCACTGCACCCCGGAGTTCGCGATGTCGATCGCGCAGTCGTGCGGGGTGAAGTGCCTCGCGCTGTTCCACCACGACCCCACGCGCACCGACGACGCACTGGACTCCATGGCCACGTGCGGGTTCGCCGGGGTCGAGGTGTTCGCCGCCCGCGAGAACCAGACCGTCGCCGTCTGACCGGTGGCCGCCCCGTGCGGTCTACTCTGTGGGCGTGACAGACGTCTTCGACTCAGCAAAGTTCCGCCAGGTGCTCGGCCACGTGCCCACGTCCGTCGTGGTCGTGACCGGTTTCGGCACGGACGGCGCGCCGCGCGGCATCACGATCGGCTCGTTCGTGTCCGTCTCGCTGGAGCCCGCACTCGTCGGCTTCCTCCCGGGCGTGAACTCGCACTCGTGGGCGGAGATCGCGGC
>CAZZFB010000035.1:0-15034 GCA_964653385.1 uncultured Bifidobacterium sp.
CAGGCAGCACCACGAAGGCGATGCCGTCCACGAAGGCCCGCGTGCTGCGGGCGAGAACGATCACCCGTGCGTCTGCACCGGCGGACTCGGGTACGTGCACGCCGTCAGTCTGTCAGGCACCCGCCGTGTCTGCGTCGTTCTGTCAGATGCTGACGGCACCAACGAGCACCGCCAGCGAGAACAGCCAGAGGGCAAACCCGGCCACGTGCTTCGCCGTGCGTTCCGGCCACTCGCCGCCCTCGCGAGCGAAACAATCGACGAGGCCGAGCACGATGCCCGGAAGCAGCAGGAGAGCCGCGATGCGGCGGGTGTCGGAGGGGTTGTCGGCGAGCGTCATGATGAAACGGCCGTACCAAGTGCCGACGAAGATCATGATGACCGTGCGCAGGATCCCGCGCGGGAACCAACGGTGCACCCGCGCGAGATTCGGGAAGCCGTCGGAGAACATCCCGATCACGGGCACGGTCGACATGAGAACGACCATCAGCACGGTCCTTGCCCCCCATCCGTAGAAGGTCACGATGGCCATGGTGTAGAGCGCGGCGGCGAACGCTCTCTTGGCGATCTGCGCGCCGAGACCGGGGGAACCTGTTGCCTCGATGGAGACTGCGGCGACCCGAACGGGGAATCCGCGCCGTACGAGGTCCTCGGCGGCGAGTCTGGCAACTGCCGCAACGAAGACGATGTTGCGCAGGGTGGTTGCATCCTGTGACGAGACGAGTGCGAGCCCGCTGAGCCCGTTGAGCGCCGTGTAGATGGAGGCCGAGCCGTACGCCAGGAAGACCGGCATCATCACGTAGTCCCCGACTCGGTGCAGGACCGGCCTGCTGCCGTCGTCGTACAGCGGTCTGATGGCACTGGCGATGCTGGGGAGAGCGAAGAACACGAGCGCCAGGCCGATCGTGGTCCTCACGTCGAAGAGTGTCGAGAGGTTGCCGTGCGCCACCACGACAACCGTGAACCCCAGCCACGCCAGAGCGCCGGACAGGCCGTTCAGCAGCGAGAGGACGGCGACAACCGCCACGAAGGCGAGAGACGGCGAGAGTGCCATGGCGTCGACGGAGAACGCACCGAGCACGCCGGTCACGAGACCCGCGATGAGGAAGATGATCTCGGCACTGCCGGTTGCCGCACGCATCCAGGTGCCGTCCTGCACCAGACGTGTGGCGAGGACCGAGCGCGTCGACATGGTGGCCACAACAGAGCGCAACCACCTGTCGAACTTGTCGTACCCGAACGAGACCCAGGGCCGGAGCCTGTCGCCCCACCTCTCCTCGTCGGCAGACGAGGCATCGAAGAGGTTCGCGTCGGAGGAGCCGAATGATCCCTCCGCGTCGGAGTCCCGTCCACCGGCATCCTCGGACGCGTTCCCGGCGCGTTCCGTGGGTGCGTCATCACGTCTGCCGGCCGTTGCATCCTGTTCCTCCGGCCCGGATGCGGTGTCCCGTTGCTGCCGTGCACCCGACTTCCTGCGTGTGGTCCTGTGGCCGGACCCACCGGCCGTGGCCATACCGGTGACGCCGACGAGCCCCATCAGGATGACCGCGGACATCGACAGCGCGGCTGTTGTGGGCACCTCACGCACCACGTCATACGGGGCCACCCCTGCCTGCAGCGCCCGGGCAATGGCGGAGCTGGACGGCGGTGGACCGACCGTCTCGTAGGCAGGCAACACGTTGACCGCAATGCCGGCAGAGTTCGTCTCGAAGTGGATGATGGAGTGCAACTCGCCGTTGCTCGCAGTCTGGCCCGACATCACGATCGAGTAGGTGCCGGCAGTCAGCCCGGCCGGCAGATTCACCGCGAAATCGGCGCCGCCTGCGCCGTCCGCGGTCTGTGTGGAGAGAACAACCGGCCCGGGAAGCAGGGTGACAGTGACCGTGGAGCCCGGTGCGAGTCCACGTGGGCTCATCGACACCGAGGAGCCGGCGACAGCCTGGCCCGGCTGCATGGATGTCGACATCGCCATCAACCGGGCGGGGGGAGTGCCGAGTGTGAGGATGTCCAGGCCTGTGGGCACCAGTTGTGCGGGCTGCTGGCCGGCCGTCGTGCCGGGTGGTGCGGTCTGCAGCGGCGCGGTGGTCGGCACAACAGCAGGGTCCGAGGTTGTGGTTGACGCCGCGACAGTGGTGGTCGTGGTCGACGTCGCAACAGCCGCCGACGCACGTCCGGGCGAGGACGAAGGGACAGTGGTAGCAGTGGGTGACGCAGCGGTGGGGCTGCCCGGCGCCACGGACGCGACGTTCGTGACTGTTGTGGTTGACGTGGAAGTTGTCGTCGTCGAGGTCGACGTGGTCGTGGTGACGGCAGCCTGCACCTGGAAGGACATCGTCTGTGCCTGGGCCGGCGCCCATACACCGCTGCCCGTCTGTGTGGCCGTGAGGGAGCATGTTCCCGCTGCCAGAAGTGTCACATCAGCACCAGTCGGCGTGGATGCTGCGGTGCAGATGCCGGCCGTGTCGCTCCAGGAGAGCGGCAGTCCGGATGTGGATGATGCAGTGACAGTGGTGGTGCCCCCCGCCGTGGCACCGGGGGACTGTGTGATGGAGATGGTTTGGTTCTTCCTGAAACCAACGAGAAGGTCGGTCACAGCGAAGAAGTCGGCTCTCGTGATGTTCGAGAACGCGGAACCATTTGCGGTCGTGGACCACCGGATCGCATAGTTGGTGTTGGGGAGGAGCGTCATCTCCGATGCTGCCGTGATTGTCTCGGTAGTGCCCGACGATGCCGCAGAGGCGGTGAACGGGGAGCCAAAGTTCGACCATGTGCCGGTGCCGTCCCTGAACTCAAGCTGCACCGAGTACGAGGCCGGCGCCTGCCCTGCATTGTGGTTGTGAACATGCTTGAAGGTGATTGACGAGAGACGGCCACCGACGCCGTCGGTGACGAATTCGAGGGTCGGCAGGTTTGAGTCGAACTGGCGGGCCAGGATCGACCAGTCGGAACCCAACTGTTCCCTGGTGGTGTTGGTGTTGGTGCCGGAGATCGTCACGCTCGCGACGGGTGACGACATGGCGAGACTGCAGGAGGTGGTCACACCGTTTGTCCAGACACACTCGGTGAGGTTGCTTGACCAGTCATCGGCCGGGGGTGGGGCTGCCTGTGCCGTGCGGAAGAAGCCCACGAGACCCGCCACCGCCAGGAGCAACACGAACGCCCTTCTGGATCTCCCCACCGGGGTCATCTTGTCAGATGGAAAGCAAGAGCCTCCGACTCGCGCCGGCGCAGCTCCGCGTTCACCTTCTGGCGCTCCAGCACCTGCTGGAGCGTCTGCACGGCCTGGGGGATGTCGTGCTCGGAGAAGAACGCCTGCACGGATGCCTCCGCCGTGTCGCTGTTCAGCATCTTCGCCGAGTCCACCATGCGCACGATCGTGTTCACGGGGAACTTCTCGTTCGCCTCCGCCCAGTGCTGCTGCACGATGGACCACGCGAGCTCGCCGTGGAAGCGGTTGGCGATGCAGCGGTTGAGCAGGAACGGTGCGTTCTGCGTCTTCACCTCGCCGCTGAACGCCAGCTCACATGTGCGGCGGATGAGGTCAGGGTCGTCGAACTCGGCGAGGGCGTAGAGCATGCGGATCTGCTCCTGCGGGGTGTCGGGGTTGCGGAAGCGCTCCAGCACCCACTCGTAGTCGTCCTCGTTGCCGATGGAGGCGACCACGGTGGTCGCCGCCGCGACGAGCTCCGGGTCGTTGCCGGGTGCGTCGGGGTGCAGGAGGATGTCGCGGCAGCGCCGCTGGGCCGCCTCGTCGCGTCCGGACACGGCCACGAGCCCCAGCAGCAGGCCGCGCAGTTTCGCGGTGAGGTCGGGCTCCCCGGCGACCGCCTTCGGGCCGAGGTCGGCGAGAGCCGGCGCGGCGAGGGAGCGCACTCTTGCGGCGAGGGCGTCCAGCTGGCCGCGGTCGAGCAGGCGGCCGAGGCCGCGGATGCCGATCGCGAGCGCCTGCCACACGGCGAGGTCGCGCTCCGCGGCGAAGTTGCCGGCGAAGGCCAGGAAATCGGGGGCGGAGAGGTTCCCCGAGACCACCGCGTTCCACGCGTCGTCCACCAGGTTGTAGCGCTCGATGATCTGCATGCCCGCGAGCACGTCGCCGGTGATGCGGCCGAGCAGCTCGGGCGAGTACGACACGCGGAAGAAGCCGTTGCCCCCGGCGTTCACGATGACCGCCGAGGCAGGGTCGGCGAGCGGCATGCGCATCTCGTCCGCGGTCAGCAGGACCTTGGTCTCGCTCCCGCCGTTGCGCACGTGCACCGGCACGTTCCACAGCGTGGCGTCTGGTTCGTTGTCGAAGGTGAAGCGGCACTGCGAGAGCACCAGTTCGTCGCCGTCGCGGCGGGCGGACACCAGCGGGAAGCCGGGCTGCCAGATGAAGCTGTCCATCAGGGCGCGCACGGGCACGTTCTCGCCGCCGTCGGAGGCCACGGTCTCCTCGATGGCGTCCCACAGGTCGCCGGTCTCGGTGTTCCCGTAGCTGTGCTTCTTCAGGTAGTGGCTGACGCCGGCGCGGAAGCGTTCCGCACCGAGGTACTGCTCCAGCATGCGCAGGATGGACCCGCCCTTCTGGTACGTGAGCACGTCGAACATGCCCTCGCAGTCGTCGGGCGCGTGCACGGGGAACTCCACGCTGCGGGTGCTGTGCAGGCTGTCGACCTCCATGGCCACGCTGCGCTCAAGGCCGAAGCTGGTCCAGCGCTTCCACTCCGGCGCGAACGCGTCGCACGCCGCGATCTCCATGAAGGTGGCGAACGCCTCGTTCAGCCAGATGCCGTTCCACCAGCCCATGGTCACGAGGTCGCCGAACCACATGTGGGCGAGCTCGTGGGCGACCACGTCGGCCACCAGCTCCTGCTCGATCTGGGTGCTGGTCGCGGGGTCCACCAGCAGCAGCACCTCGCGGAACGTGATGAGGCCCAGGTTCTCCATGGCGCCGGCCGCGAAGTCGGGGAGGGCGACCATGTCCACCTTGTCGCTCGGGTAGGGGATGCCGTAGTAGGTGGCGAACCAGTCGAGCGCGAACGCACCGATCCGCATGCCGAAACCGGTCAGGTGGGCCTTGCCGGGCACGTGGATGATGCGCAGCGGCACGCCGTTCACCATCTGCGGCTCGGTGGCCTCGAGCGGGCCCACGATGAACGCCACGAGGTACGTGGACATCGGCATGGTGTCCTTGAACCACACCCGCACCTTCCCGTTGCCCGCCGTCTCGCGGCGCGTCTCCGGGCCGTTCGAGACGGCGAGCAGGCCATCGTCCACCGTGAGGTCCACGGCGAACACGGCCTTCATGTCGGGCTCGTCGAAGCAGGGGAAGGCCTTGCGGCAGTCCGTGGACTGCATCTGCGTGGTGGCGATGACGCGCTCCGTGCCGTCGGCGTCCCTGAAGGTGCTGCGGTACCAGCCGCGGAGCTTGTCGTTCAGGACGCCGGTGAACGTGATGGTGACGTCGACGGGGCCCGCCGCGACGTCGGCCTGGATGACGAGGCGCTCCGTTGCGTCGTGCAGGTGGAACCCGCACGCGGCACCGTTCACGGTGACGGAGTGGATCTCCAGTTCTTTCGCGTTCAGTGCGATCTCGTCGGTCGCGCCATCGGCCTCGCACGCGATGGTGACCGTGCCCGTGAAGCTCGCGGCCTGCAGGTCCGGCTCCAGCGACAGCCCGTAGCGGCGGGGGAGGACGGTGCGCGGGAGGCGGTGGGGGTTCTGCAGGTGGCTCACCGGGCAAAGGCTAACGCTGGTGCCCCCCGCGGCTACCGTGGGAAACCGTGCCGCGCAGCCATCCCTTCACCGCCCACGTCCCCGCCCTCACGAACAAGGAGGGCATCCGCTACGACGTCGTCGGCATCGGGAACGCGATCGTCGACGTGATCGCGATGGTGCCCGACGAGTTCCTCGGCAGCCAGGGCATGACCAAGGGCTCGATGGCGCTCATCGAGACCGACAGGGCGCTGGAGCTCACGTCGTCGCTGCCGGGCGCTGTCCACACGAGCGGCGGCTCCGGGGCCAACACCATCGCGGGCATCGCCAGCCTCGGCGGCGACGTGGCCTTCATCGGGAAGGTCTCGCCGGACGAGTTCGGCGGCATCTTCACCCGGGGGATGGCAGAGATCGGCGCCGACTTCCATTCAGGTGCTGCGTCCGTCGACGTGCCAACCGCCCGCTCGATCGTGCTGGTCACGCCGGATGCCGAGCGCACCATGAACACCTATCTCGGCGTGAGCACCTTCCTCTCGCTCGACGACGTGGACCAGGGCCTGGTCGAGTCGGCCGCCATCGTGTACCTCGAGGGTTACCTGTTCGACCGCGACGAGGCGAAGGCAGCCTTCCGCGACGCGGCGGCCCGCGCGCACGCGAAGGGACGCGTGGTCGCCCTGACCCTGAGCGACTCCTTCTGCGTCGACCGCCACCGCCAGGACTTCCGCGCGCTCGTGCGCGACGAGGTCGACCTGCTGTTCGCGAACGAGGACGAGCTGAAGTCGCTGTACGAGTGCGACGACTTCGACGACGCCGTGGCGTTGCTCCGCCGGGACTGCCACATCGCGGCGGTGACGCGCAGCGAGAAGGGCAGCGTCATCGTCACGCGCGACGACATCCATGCCGTTCCCGCAGTCGCGGGGGTCACGGTCGTCGACACGACCGGCGCGGGTGACCTCTTCGCAGCGGGGTTCCTGCGCGGGCTCACCCAGGGCAAGGACCTCACCTCGTGCGCCCGCATCGGTGCGATCGCCGCGGCCGAGGTCATCAGCCACGTGGGCCCGCGCCCGCTGGTGCCCCTGCTCGGGCTTCTGCCCGACGACCTGCGCTGACACAGGCGGTCCCGCAGGCGCCTGTGTGGTCCCGATGCACGTGTCCGTAGCCTTGGGCCCATGAGCGACACATCAGGCCTCACGGTCCTCGGGAAGACGGTGCAGCACCCCATCGAGCACGTGGAGGTGTTCCCCGCACCCGCGAACGTCACCGAGGTGGCGTTCGAGACCGAGGAGCTCATGTCGATGTGCCCCGTCACCAACCAGCCCGACATCTCGGGGCTGACCATCGAGTACGTGCCGGACAGGTTCTGCGTGGAGTCGAAGAGCCTGAAGCTCTACCTGTGGGGGTTCCGCGACCGTGCGGTGTTCGCCGAGGCGCTCGCCGCCGAGATCGCCGGCGAGATCATGCACACCGCGAAGCCGCACCGCGTCCGCGTGGAGTTGGTGCAGCAGCCGCGCGGCGGCATCACCGTGAGTGCGGTGGCAGAGCTCGCCAAATAGCGCGAGTTGTCACTGCTTCCGGCCGCGCACGTTGTTGCCAGCCGGCCGTCACTGCTTGCGGCCGCGCTCCATGATCCTCGCGCGGCGCTCGGCCACCTTCTCCGTGGCGAAGTGCATCCGTCGCCACTGTGCGCCAACGGCGGCCTCGTTCTCCCACGCCTCGGTCTCGGCCGAGTACTCCTTGTAGGTCTGGAGCATCCTGCGCACGCCGTCGCGCTCGTTCCCGATGATGTCGGCCGCGATGAGGCGCGTGAAGGGCAGCAGGTCCCCGTGGGGCACCACGTGGTTGACGAGACCGAACGCGAGGGCCTCCTCGGCCCCCATGAAGTTGCCCGTGAGGCTCATCTCGCGTGCGCGCCGCACGCCGATCGCCTGCGGGAGCAGGACGGTGAGCCCCCAGCCGGGCATCACACCGACGCGGGAGTGGGTGTCCCCGAACTTGGCGTTCTCGGAGGCGATGAGGAAATCGCAGTTCAGCGCAAGCTCGAAACCGCCCGTGATAGCGACACCGTTGACCGCCCCGATGAGGGGCTTCGTCAGCGCGGGGAACGGCCCGCGCACGCCCGTGGAGTTCGTGCCGCCGTCGGCACCCGTGCCGCGCAGGTTGTCGCCGGAGTCACCCAGCTGCTTCAGGTCCAGGCCCGCGCAGAACGCGGGGTCCGCGCCGGTGAGGATGATGACGTCCACGGTGTCGTCGGCTTCCGCCCGGAGCATCAGCCGCGGCATCAGGGACAGAACCTCGGAGTTCAGGGCGTTGCGCTTGTCCGGGCGGTTCAGGGTGATGGTGGCGATGCCGTCGCTCGCCTCGTAGAGGACGACGTCGGTGCCGGCAGGTGTGCTCATGGGGCAACGGTAGGCCACCGGGCGGGGGCGGGGCGAAGCCCGTGTGGAAGACTGACGCCCCATGAGCCTCGTACTTGTCTCGGTCACCGACGGGGTGGCCACACTCACCCTCAACAACCCCGATGAGCGCAACACGCTGACCCAGCCGATGGTGGAGGAGATCACCGCGGCGATGGACGAGATCGAGGGCAACGAGAAGATCGGCGCGCTCGTGGTCACCGGCGCCGCGCCGGCGTTCTGCGCCGGTGCGAACCTGGGCAACCTGCAGACGGCGAGCGGCCAGAGCCTCGGCACGATCTACGAGGGTTTCCTGCGCATCGCGCGCAGCCCGCTGCCGACCATCGCCGCGGTCAATGGTGCCGCCGTGGGCGCCGGCATGAACCTGGCGCTCGGCTGCGACGTCCGCATCGCGGCGCGCCGCGCCAAATTCGACACCAGGTTCCTGCAGATCGGCATCCACCCCGGAGGCGGCCACACCTGGATGCTGCGGCGGATCGTCGGCCCGCAGTCGGCCATGGCCGCCGTGGTGTTCGGCGAGGTGCTGGACGGCGCGGAGGCCGAGCGCATCGGCCTGGCGTGGAAGTGCGTGGACGACGACAAGCTGCTCGAGGCCAGCCAGGAGATGGCCGCCCGGGCGGCATCGCGCCCGCGTGCCCTCGTGGAGGTCACCAAGAAGACCATCAAGGACATGCACGACGTGGCAACCCATCCCGATGCCGTGGCGCGCGAACTGGAGCCCCAGCTGTGGAGCACGAAGCAGCCGTGGTTCGCCGAGATGATCGGCGCGATGCAGAAGAAGATCAGCAGCAAGTAGCCGCCGGCGCTCCCGGGCTCAGCTGAGCGTGATGCGCACCTTCTGGGCCGCGTTGCCGCCGGGGCCCGAGGGCTCCACCTGGATGTCGAAGTCGCCGCCGCCGGGCTGCCACGCAGCGTTGCGCGGTGCCACGCCGTAGCACTTCGACATCTGCCACTGCAGCACCAGCTGCGGCTTGACCGCCTCGTCAACCGGCTGGTCGGACGCCATGGTGGTGTCGGTCGTCATGATGGCGTCGCACTTGCCCGGAGACGGGTTGCCGTTCGGGATGTCGGGAGTCCACTTGAACCCGCCGAGGTCGTAGAACTGCGCGGTCTCGCCGTCGATCGCCAGGCGCTGCGGGCGGTGGACCTTCAGCCAGAGCGTCTGGCTCTGTCCCACGGTTATCGCCGGCTCGTTCGCGAGGGACACACCGTCGGGCCCGGGGACGGACTGCGAATAGTCGATGGTGGTGTAGTTCGTGCCATCGGTGCTCCAGGCAGTCAGCATCGGGTGGGTCACGAAGACGAAGCCGGGGCTGGCCGTGAACTCGTACGACTTGCCGTCCGCGGTCTCCACCTTCGCGGTGAAGGTGTGCAGGGCGTTCGGCAGGTCGGTGCCGGTGAACGTGTAGGCAGAGCCGAAGTCGTACTGCTTGGCCTGGTCGCCGCCGCAGATCTTGCCCTGGCCGATGACCCACTGGTAGTCCCCGGTGTTGCACGTGTTCTTGAGTTCCACGTAGTCAGCCGGGGCGTACGGCGCGCCGTTGCCCTTCAGGTAGGTCTTCGTCACGTTGGAGCCGCACACGGACGTGATCGGGCTGAACACCATGGACATCGACTTCGTGATGGTGGAGGCGATGTTCTCGGGGGTCGCCTTGAACCCGCCCGTGCCGTACGCGTTGATCGTGCCGGCGAACCGGGGCTGCGTCGCCTTGAAGTTCGTGAAGATCCGGAAGTTCACCTCGCCGCAGGCCTGCGTGCCGTTGTCCACCGCCACCTGCGGGGTCGGCGTGCTCGCGTCCGCGGAGTCCACCACGGCATCACCGTCGTCGTTCACGTCGAATGCGTTCGGGATGCCGTCGTCGTCCTTGTCGCCGCCGAGCGTCTCGTCGCTCGAGGCGGTCGAGACGCCGCCCTGCACGGGCTGGCCGGGCTGGGTCGGCTGACCCGGCTGGTTCGTCGGGGGAGCGAGCTCCCTGCCGTCAGGTCCGCAGGTCGGGGTGTTGACCGGCTGGCACGGGTCACCCACGGCCGCGATCGACACCGTGAAGTCGCCGCTGCTGACCGTCTGGGTCTTGCCATAGGTGCCCACGCCGATCGGCTTGCCCTTCGAGGCCTTGGCGAGGCTGCCGGTGGAGGTGTCCGCGAGCTTCGCCTTCGCGAGGGCGACCGCGTACCCCTGCTGGGCCGTCACTTTCTTCACCTGCACGGTGCCCACTGCGATCGTGCTGGCAGTCGACTTCTTCAGCTTGGAGGTCACCTTCGAGGCCTTCGATGAGGAGGTTCCCGACCATCCGACCACGACGGGGCCGTAGTAGGCGCCCTTGCCGGAAGCGGCCCCGGAACTCGCGACCATCTGCATGGTGGCACCCGCGGTGCTCGACACCTTCGCGGTCTTCAGGGTGATCTTCTGGTTCGACTTCGTCACCTTCGCTGAGGCGAGGGTCTGGCCCTTGGAGGAGACGAGGAGAACCGTCATGTTCTGGGCGCCCTTCATGGTGGCCGTCACCTGGAACGACTTGCCGGCTGCCCTCACGGCCGCGCGCACGGGCGTGACGCCGAGGATGCTCACTGCCGCGCACACGGCCATGACGATCGACACGGAACGACGGGACGGGACTCCCACGGATGCCTCCTTGTGACAGTCCCGGGAGGGGACTGAAATTCACTCAAACGGTACCATCACCTCTCGTGTTGGTGCGTCGATTCCTTGTGGTGACTGCGCTTGCCGTGTCCGGTGTGCTCACGAACGGCGCCCCCGCAGCGGTTTCCGCGCCCCTGGAGATTTCCTGGAATCTTGATCGGATCAATCAGTCGGCACTGCCCCTCGACGGCAATGCCTCCATGGGAACCCTCACCGGGGAGGGCATCGACATCTACGTGGTGGACACCGGTGTCCGGCCCACGCACGAGCAGGTCAACGGCAGGGTCGTGGCCGGGATCGACGTGATCCCCGAGGAAGAGGTGGACGGTGCCTTCCCGCCGCCCACGCGGGACTGCGACGGTCACGGCACCCACGTGGCGACCACGGCCGCCGGCACCACGGTGGGCGTGGCCGTGCGGGCCCGCGTGATCGCCGTGCGGGTGCTCGACTGCCTCGGCGACGGCGAGGTCGACGACGTGGTCACCGCGCTGGAGTGGATCAGGGACCACCACCAGTCGGGCCGGCTCGCGATCGCCAACCTCAGCCTCGGTGTCGACCAGGGGGACAACGGCCAGGCGATCATCGACATGGTGAAGGAGCTCGCCGACGACGGTGTCATCACGGTCGTGGCGGCTGGCAACGGCGACGGTGCCGGCCGCGGGATGGACGCGTGCAGGGTGGCACCGGGCAGCGAGCCGGTCGCGGTGACCGTCGGTGCGACCACGCGCACCGACGCCGCGGCCTCGTACTCCAACTTCGGAAAGTGCGTGGACATCTGGGCACCCGGCGGGGACAGGGTCTCGGGCGTCGTCGCGGGCTGGTACCGCAGCGACACGGACTACGAGTCCGACATCGGGACCTCCATGGCCGCCCCGCTCGTGTCCGGCGTGCTCGCCCTCATGGCCCAGCAGCAGCCGTCGCTCTGTGTCGCGCAGATGACCGACGCACTCCTCCAGCGCTCCACGAAGGACGTCATCACGGGACTCGATGCCACGTCGTCCAACAGGCTGCTGCGCGTCGACACCTCGCCGGTCGCCACCCTCTTCGCCCCGGGCCGGCCCTCCAACATCACCATCACGCCCGACTCGTCGTCGCTCCTCGTCGGGTGGGACGCGCCGTGCGACGGCGGCAGTCCCTTCACGTCCACCAAGGTGTCGGTCATCTACGGCGGCCGCACCGTGAAATCCCTGGTCGTCACGGGCACCAAGCGGGCCGCACGGGTGAAGGGCCTGGTGCCGGGCCGCGTCTACTCGGTCGTGGTGAAGTCCACGAACGCGGTCGGGCCGGGCGGTGCCACTGCACGCGTGCGTTCCCCCCGTGTCACGGGGCTCAGGGTCGGCCGGGCGATCGGCCGCGATGCGCTCGTGGGCACGGACACCGGCGGGACGGTCGTCCTGCGCTCGCTGACGCCGCGGATCTGCACCGTGAAGGGGACCAACCAGCGGCTCGTGGGCGTGCGCCCGGGGCGCTGCCGGTACACGGTGCGTCTGGAGAATGCCCAGGCCGAGATGACCCGGACCATCGCCGTCACACGCTGAGGGGCTGCGGGCGCGGTACGGACGTCGCTGGTTGTCCTTCCCGGACGGGATGCGTCACAGGGGTGCCCGCGGCGGGTGTACCGTGCCGTCAAGGGAACCAGATGGGACCCACCGCGTGGGTCCCGAAAGGGGGCAGTGATGAGCAGACGCCATCGCAACCAGGACCTCGCGCCCGTTCCGCGCGCCGACGTGAGGGCACACGCCCACAACGAACGCCACCGCGTGAACAGCGAGCTCCATCTCGTCGAGGAGGCCGTGCGCAACGGGCTCGAACCGCTCGACGTGGAGGAGCCGGGGCCCGAGTGGAAGCCGGTCCACCACCACGACGCTCAGGTCGGCCTTGAGAAGAGCCGCCGGTCGAAGGACATCAAGCACTGGAAGACGAAGGACTGGAAGCGCCGCAAGGCCGTCCGGCGCCAGCGTGCCCAGGAGTGGGACAGGCTCGCCGACGCGAGCTGACCCGCCGGCCGCTCAGCGACAGTTCAGCGGCCCAGCCAGGTGGTGACGTAGCCGTTGCGGCGGTCGTGCCATTCCTCCACGGTGATGCCGTAGCGGACGTGGTCCTCCCAGTTGCCGTTGATCTCGAGGAAGCGCTTCGCCGTGCCCTCCTCGCGGATGTGCAGCTTCTCCATCACGCGCCGGCTGTTGGCGTTCCGCGGGATGATGCAGATCTCCAGGCGGTGGAGGTTCAGTTCCTCGAACGCGAAGTCGGCGAGCACGATGACGGCCTCCGACATGTAGGAGTTGCCTGCCCGCGCGCGGTCGATCCAGTACCCGATCGTCGCCGACTGCATCGCGCCGCGGATGACGTTGTTCAGGTTGATCTCGCCGGCGAACGCACCGTCCACGAAGATGCCGAACGAGTACTGCGTGCCGGCGTGTCGCTCGCGTTCCCGCGCGGCGCACCGCGCGGCGAACACCTCGCGGTTCTGCTCCGCGTCGGGCTGGTGCGGCAGCCGCATCGGCTCCCACCTGGTCAGCCAGTCGCCGTTGCGCGTGCGCACCTCGCTCCACGCGGCGAAGTCCTGGGCCACGAGCGGCCGCAGAACGACTCGCCGGCCGTAGAGCCGGAGACCCAGGTTCGACGACCTGCCGGGGTGCATCGCTGTCACGGGTCCAGTCTCCCACGCTCGATGACCCCGTCCCGCAGGCTGCCCGTGGACACGGTGATCTCCTGCAGCTGCAGGCGGCGCATGACCCCCACGAGGATGCAGCACCCCGCCACGATGATGTCCGCGCGCTCCCTCGGCAGGCCGGGGTTGCGCACGCGGTCCGCGAGTGACTCGGTGGCCAGGGTGCGGAACACGTCCTCGGCCGCCTCGCGCGTGAGGACGAAACCGTGGAGTGCCTCCTCGTCGAACACTGCCTGGCCGATCTCCACCGCCGCGACCGTCACGATCGTGCCGGCGATGCCGACCACGCGCGACGCCGTGAGCATCTCGGGATGGAGGCGGCCGAGCTCCTCCAGCTCGTCCTGCACGGCACCGATCACGTTCGTGAGGTCCTCGGGCCGCGGCGGGTCGGTGGTGAGGTCGGACTCCGTGGCGGTCACCGCACCGACCGGGATGCTCGCCGCGCGGTGGGGTTCGTCCACGCCCACGGTGAGCTCGGTGCTGCCGCCGCCGATGTCCACGACGAGGGTGTTGCCCGCGATGCGGGGCAGCCTGCGCAGCGCACCGGTGAACGAGAGCGATGCCTCCTGCTCGCCCGTCAGCACGGTGAGGCCCAGCCCGCATTCCTGCTCGATCCGCGCGGCGAGCTCCGCGGTGTTCCCCGCACGACGGCACGCCGCGGTGCCGACCACCGTGATCGTGCCCGCACCCAGTTCCCTCGCGCGCGCGGCGAACCCGGACACCGCCGCCGCCGTGCGCTCGATCGCCGCGGGGGAGAGCACCCCGCTCCCCGCCAGACCCTCGCCGAGACGCGTGGTCTCGAGCGCGCGGAGGAGGTCGCGGCCGCCGTCGGCAACGAGGACCTTGACGGAGTTGGTGCCCACGTCGATGACCGCGGTGATGCTCACGAGACCCTCCCGGCATGGCGGACCCCTGCGCCGGCGAGCCGCTCCGCCACCCACGCGCCCACTGCGTCGTCGCCGCCGGCGAGCCACCAACCGAAGTGGGCGTGCAGGCACTTCACGCCGCGCCTCGTGCCGCCGACCCCACCCGACGGTGCGGGGCCCGTGTGGCCGGCCGGCATGTGCGCGTCGCGCATCGCCGCGTAGCGGCGGTGGATGTCGTCCAGGGCGTCGAGGCCGATCGCGGCCTCTGCCTCGTCCACCGCGCCGTCAGCCTCCAGTCTGCTGACAGCGGCGACCTCTGCGTGCCCGCACAGCCAGTAGAACGTGGGCATCGGGGTGCCGTCGCGCAGGAGCGGCGCGTTGCACAGCACCACCGGCGCCCCGGAGCTGTCGCGCACGGCGACCGTGTACTCGCCCTGGGGGTCACGGCCGAGCAGCAGCCGCACGGCGGCCTCGTCACCGGCGCCCGGTGCGTCGCCGGGTAGGAGCATGGGTTACTTGACGACGAGCCAGACGATGACGGCGGCGACCACCACGACCACCGGCAGCGCACGCTTCAGGATCGGTGCGCCCGCTGCGTCGAGGAGGTCGATCGGCTTGGCCTCGGGCCCGTCGATCTTGCGCGGGCCGGCGTCGGCCGCGGCGGGCTGGGCGGCCGCAGGAGCCTCGGCCGCGGGTGCGGCCGGCTGCGACGCGATGAGCGTGTTCAAGTTCTCCACGAACTGGCCGAGGA
>CAZZFB010000036.1:0-14835 GCA_964653385.1 uncultured Bifidobacterium sp.
CCGCCGACGTGGGGCTTGCCGCGGTAGGTCAGGTAGGCGATGCGCAGGGGAGCGTCCTTGTCGGCTGCCGGATTCGGCCTGTCCCCCGTCGGATTCATAGGTTCGGAAGGCTAACTGCGACCTCTCCGATTGGCTCCCCGCGCGCGCAGCAACAACACGCCGAGCGCCGCGAGTAGACCCCATATCCACGGTGCGTTCCCCAGGCGGGAGTAGGGCGTGCGACCCGAGTGGAGGTCCACCGTCCGTTCGATGACGCGCCTCTCGCTGACCGCCGTGCGGTCGAGCACCTCGCCGCCGGGCGAGACGAACGCGGAGAAACCTGTCGGCGCCACCTGCAGGACCCACCGTCCCTGCTCGCGTGCCCTGATGCGCGACGACGCGACCTGCTGCGTCTGCAGGATCGTCCACGTGTAGCTGGAGCCGTTCGTGGGGTTCAGGATGACCCGGCCGCCGCCGTCGATGCCCTCGTTCACGCGGCCGCCGAAGAAGACCTCCCAGGAGATCGCCACGCCCATGCGGATGCCCTGCGCGTCCACGTGCGCGGGTGTCGTGCCGGGGACCGCGTCGCGCGGCACGAGGTCGACGGGGGCACCGAGCGCGCCGAGCAGGCCGCGCAGCGGCATGTACTCGCCGAACGGCACGCGCCTCTTCTTGTCGTAGCGGTCGCCCACCGTCCCGTCGGGCTGCACCACCACCTGGGCGTTGGTGAACGCGCCGCCGTCGGTGTCCTCGGTGATACCGACGATGAACGGCACGCCGAGCCTGCGGGCCTCCGCGGCGATCTCGGCGCGCTCGCGGCTCGCGGCGAACGTGCCGCGTCCGGTGATGTTGATGACGTTCTCCGGCCACACCACCGCGGTGCGCGACGCATCCGGCTGGATCGAGCGCGTGGCCTCGAGGTGGGCGAGGAAGACGTCGCGGGGCGGCACGTCGCCGACGTGCGTCCCTTGCTCGCCTCCGCCCTGCACGAGCGCGTACGTCGCCGAGCCGGTGTGACGGGTGGTGTCGAACGGGACGGAGACGAGAACGACGGCGGCGAGCACCGCCGCCGTGCGCAGACGGTGCCCGCCGAAGGAGAGCGCGAGCACCGCGAGCGTGACGAGGATGACGCCCCCCGTGCCGGCGAGGACCGCGAGCGGGGACTGCGACTGCGAATGGGCCATCGTCGCGAGGGGCACGCCGCCGAACGGCGCGGAGAGACGGACCGTCTCGGCGAGGGTGTGGCACACCACCAGGGCGGCCCGGTGGTGGCCGTTCGAGGCGCGCCCGACCGCGGCGGCGACCGTGGCGGCCGTGCCGTGCAGCGCGGCGAATATGAGCACGACGAGCACGTAACCGGGCACCGTGAGGAACCACATCCACGCGAGCGAAGGCACGAACCACCCGGCTGCCCACCACATGGCGGTGCGGAACGGCGCGCGACGGCCCTCGTTGGCCGCCACACCGGCGTACACCGCGCACCCCACGAACGCGAGGGGCCACCAGCCCCACGGGGGCATCGACGCGGCGACCAGTGCGCCGGCCGCGAGGAGCCGGAGGCGTGGTGGCCTCACGTGCGCAGCTTCGCCATCACGACGTAGCGCTGGCGCGTGCTGCCCCGGGGGTGGCACGTGAAGATCGTGAGCGTCCGTTCGGCGGACTGGTTCAGGATCCACACTGCGGTCGGCTTCACCACGAGCGTGCGCGTGACCACGTACTCGTGCGTCTTCTTGCCGCGCGCGACGAAGATGGAGTCACCGACGACGAGCTTCTGGATGTCGAAGAACGGCCGCGGCCGGAGCGTGCGGTGCCCGCCGAGCACCACGTTGCCCCACTGGCCGGGGAGCGCCGTGCCGGGCCAGTGCCCGACCCCCATGTCGTACACGGCATCAGTCGTTCCCGAGTAGACGGGGGAGACGAGGTTCAGCCGCGGGATCGAGACGGAACCGATGCGGGGACGAGACGCGGCGGAAGCGTCCGCCGGCACGAGGGACGCGACGCACAGCACCGCCACGGCAAGTCCCTTTCGCATGGGTCAATTATGGGCGTCGAGATGGGCCAGCACGGACGATGCGGCCGAGCGTGCCTGCTGCACGCACGCGGGGATGCCGATCCCGCGGAAGCTCGCCCCGGCGAGGACGACGCCGGGTGCCGCCTGCTGCAGAGTCGCCTCGAGTCGTGCGAGCCGGGTGAAGTGGCGGGGCCGGTACTGCGGGAACGACTCCCGCCACCTGGTCAGGCGGATCTCTGCGGGCGAGAAGTCGGTGCCGAGGTGGTGCTTCAGGTCGGCGAGGGTGAGGTTCACGAGCGTGTCGTCGTCGTGGTGCATCACGTCCATGCCGTCGCGCCCGAGCGACACGCGCAGGATGCGGGAGCCGTCGGCCGGTGCCCAGTGGGCCCACTTGTTCGAGCCGAACGAGACCGCGGTGACCCAGCGCTGGTCGGGCTTCGGCACCAGGTAGCCGCTGCCCGTCCAGTTGCCGCGCCACTGTGATGCCGGCACTGCCATCGTGACCATGACGACCGACGCGTGGTCCCATGCCGCGAGCTGCCCGGATGCATCCTCGCTGAGGGGGCGCACGAACCCGGCGCTGTGGCGCGCGGGTGACGCGATGACGACGGCGTCGCACTCGACCGCCGAGTCGACGGTGGTGACCAGGTACCCGCCCCGGTTGCGGGTGATCTCCGTGACGGCCGCCCCGGTGCGGATCTCCCCGCCGAGTGACGAGACACGGTCCGCGAGCGTCTCCACGAGGGATCCCATTCCTCTCATGGGCACCGCGAACACGGGGCCGGCCTGCGCGGGCGCCCTGCGCGCCTCCGCCGCGGCGAGCAGGAGGCTCCGCCGCGACGTGAGGGCGTTGATCTGCGGCACCGCCTCCAGGCTGAAGTTGTCGGTGTCGGCGGCGTAGATGCTGCCCACCAGGGGGTCGACGAGGCGCTCGTGCACCTCGCGCCCGAAGCGCCTCCGCACGAGAGCACCGACCGAGTCGTCGTGCGGGACGCGCGGCAGGAGCGGCTCCACTGCCGCGCGCACCTTTCCCTTGGTGCTGAACAACCGGCTGGTGGCGAACGCGCGCATCCTCGCCGGCACGCCCATCAGGATGTCCCCGGGTATCTCGTGGAGCCCGTCGTGCCACACGTACGCACCCACACCGGTGGGCGAGGTGAGCGCCGCACCCAGCCCGAGGTCCGCGGCGAGCTGCATCGCCCACGGCACCCGCGTGAGGAAGGCGTCCGCGCCCTCGTCGACGCCGGGGAGGCCCGCGAAGGGCGACGTGCGGATGAGCCCGCCGGTGCGCCCGGCAGACTCGAGGACGGTGACGTGCGTCGGCCGGCTGGCGTCCGCGAGCACGGTGAACGCGGACGTGAGCCCGGTGACACCGCCGCCGATGACGACGACCCGGCGCTCCTGCGTCACGCGGCGGTCACCCGCCTCGCCAGCGCGGCCATCACCGACGCGTCATCGTTGACACAGGCGGTGCGGGCGAACGCGAGCCCGAGCTTCTGTGCGTGCGCCGCGGCCTCGATGTCGAGGTCGTAGAGCACCTCGAGGTGGTCGGCGACGAACCCGCACGCGCTCACCAGGACGCCGTCGATCGGCTCGTCGGTGCCGCGCTGGGCACCGAAGGAGTCGAGCACCTCCAGGATGTCGGGCCCGATCCACGGCTCCGGCGTGCGCCCGGCCGACTGCCATGCGATGGACCACTGCGACCAGCGGGTGAGTCCCACGCTCGCGGCGACTGCTTCCGCGGTGGCGCGCAGCTCCTCCGGGTACGGGTCGCCGCCGTCGATGATGCGCTGGGGCAGCGAGTGCGCGGTGAAGAGGACCTTCGTGTTCGCCGGCATCGACGCGAGCTTCTTCCTCATGTCGGCCGCGAGGAACTCCACGAACGCCGGCTCGGTCGCCCAGGAGTCGACACCGGCGACCTCGATGCCGTGCGGCGCGGCGGCCTCGCGCACGCGGCCGATGTACTGGCCGATGGAGTAGGAGGAGTAGTGCGGGGCGAGGACGACGCCGACGATGCGCCTGAACCCCGCGGCCGCCACCTCCGCGACTGCCTCCTCGATGAACGGCGTGGCGTGCTTCAGCCCGAGCGTCACGTGGTAGCGGCCGGGGACGAGCGCGTCCAGCTCGCGCTGCAGGGCGTCGCGCTGGGCCTCGGTGAGCTGCTTCAGCGGGGACAGACCGCCGATCGCCTCGTAGCGGGCGGTGAGTTCCTCGAGCAGCTCGGGTGTCGGCGGGCGGCCGCGGCGGATGTCCGTGTAGTACGGGAGGATCTCCTCCTTCGTGCGCGGCGTGCCGTACGCCATCAGCACGACTGCCGTGCGGTCCTCGTTGCGTGCTGCAGTGGTGCTCACCTTGCGGTCCTTTCGTGGACGAAGTCGACCACCGCGTGCAGGACGCCGGGGTCCGTGTCGGGCTGCACGCCGTGTCCGAGGTTGAAGATGTGGCCGGGGTGGCCGTTGTTGTCGTGGAGCACCGCCGAGGCGCCGGCGAGCGCGGTCTCCGTGCCGGCGAGCACGAGCGCGGGGTCGAGGTTGCCCTGCACGACCGTGCCCGCCCCGAGTCGTTCCCTTGCCGCACGGATGCCGGTGCGCCAGTCGAGCCCGATCACCGCGTTGCCGACGTCGTTCATCGACTCGAGCAGGTGGTCGCAGCCGATGCCGAAGTGGATGCCGCGCACGCCGGGATGGCGTGCCGCGAGCGCCGAGAACACCGCCGTCGTGTGCGGCTTGACGAACCGGTCGTAGTCGGCGCGCGAGAGTGCACCCGCCCAGGAGTCGAACACCTGGAATGCCTCCGCACCGGCGTCCAGCTGCGCGGAGATGAACGTGACCGAGTGCTGCACGAGACGCTCCATCACCTCGTGCCAGAGGACCTCGTCCGTGTGCATCATGCGCTTCGTGTTCTGGTACGTGCGGCTGGGCCGGCCCTCGATGAGGTAGCTGGCAACGGTGAACGGTGCGCCGGCGAAGGCGAGGAGCGGCACGCGCAGCTCCCTGGCGAGGATCAGCACCGTGTCGGTGACGTACTCGATGTCGGAGAGCTCCAGCTCGCGCAGGCGCGGGAGGTCCGCGCTGGTGCGCAGCGGCTGCGGCGCGACCGGCCCCGTGCCCGGCGTGACGTCGATGCCGAAGCCGACGGCGTGGGCGGGCACCACGATGTCGCTGTAGAGCACTGCGGCATCGACGCCGTAGCGCCGCACCGGCTGCAGGGTGATCTCCGCCGCGACGTCGGGCTTCTTGATCGCCTCGAGGATGCTGCCCTCGCCGCGGACCGCCCGGTACTCGGGGAGGCTGCGGCCGGCCTGGCGCATGAACCACACCGGCGTGCGCGCGGCCGCGGAACCTGCCGCGGCGGCGAGGAACGGGTCGGAGGGTGCGCTCGTCATGGTCAATGGCTACTTGCGGCGGACGCGCCCGCGCAACGCGGTGAACGCCAGTGTGAAAGAAATCGCGGCCACGATGCCCGACGCGAGGAAAGCCCGGAGGATCGCGGCGCCGTCCCAGCCCGTCATGAGGAGTGCCCTCATCCCCGCGAGGAGGTACGTGACGGGGTTCCAGTCGGCCACCGTGGCGAGCCAGCCTGTCATCTGCTCCTGCGGGACGTACGCGGTTGTGAGGAACGCGAACGGGAAGAAGAGGAGGAAGGCGTTGTTCACGGCGATCGGGTTGCCCGTCTTCAGGGCGATCGCGTAGGGGAACCCGGTGAACGCGATGCCCCACGAGATCCCGATGAGGAGGAACACGAGCATCCCGAGCACCCCCGTCTCGAACCACACGCCGAGGACCGCTCCGAGGATCACCACGGGCACGCACATCAGCGTGATGACCGCGAGGTCCGCCACCATCAGGCCGAGGAGCAGGGTGGAACGGGAGACGGGGGTGAGGAGCAGCCGGTCGAGGTAGCCGTCCTGCACGTCGATCACCAGGCTGCCCGCGCGGCTGATGCCGGTGACCGCGAAGATGATCGACACGGGCAGCTGGAACGCCTTGAAGTCGAACCCGGGCGGGAGGTTCCCCTCCACGAACGACTGCAGCGAGCCGATGTTGATCATGAGGAAGAACAGCGGCACCACGAGGCCCGGCACGACCGCCTCGGCGTCGCGGCGGGTCAGCCGGAGCGCGCGCAGGGCCACGGAGGAGAGGTCGCGCACGAAGCCGGCACGGCGGGCGAGGAGCGGTTGCTGCGTGCTCATGCCTCGGCGCCCTCCTCCATGCGGTTCCCCGTCATCTCCAGGAACACGTCGTCGAGGGTCGGCGTGCGCAGCGTGAGCTCCGTGACCTTGACGCCCGCACCGCTGAGGGTGACGGCAACGGGGCTGAGCGCGGCGCCGCCGTTCGTGACGCCGACGATCACCTGGTCGCCCTTCACGTCGATGTGGTCGAGCCCGGCGACCCCACGGAGCGCGTCGCCCGCACGTGTGCCCTGGCCCTCGGCCACGCGGACGATGACCACGTCGGACCCGATGGAGCGCTTGAGCGCGGCGGGCGTGCCGTCGGCGACGATGCGGCCCTTCGCGATGATGCCGACGCGGTGGGCGAGCGCGTCGGCCTCCTCGAGGTACTGGGTGGTGAGGAAGATGGTCATGCCCATCTCCTCGTTGAGCTTGCGCACCTCGGCCCACACGGATGCGCGGCTCACGGGGTCGAGCCCGGTCGTGGGCTCGTCGAGGAACAGGATCTCGGGCTTGTGGACGAGGGCCGCGGCGAGGTCCAGCCGCCTCTTCATCCCGCCGGAGTAGGTGGACACCATCTGGTCGAGTGCGTCGCCGATGTCCACCAGCCTCTCGAGGTCGGCTATCCGTTCGCTGCGCCGGGCCTTGTCGAGCCCGTAGAGGCGGCCCTGCATGTCGAGGATCTCGCGGCCCGTCTGCTTCGGGTCGAGTGCCGCCTCCTGGAGGGCCACCCCGATGCGCATCCGCACGTTCTCGGTGTCGCTGCCGATGTCGTGGCCGGCGACCCGGGCGGTGCCGGCAGTCGGGTTCAGCAGGGTGGTGAGCATCCGGACGGTCGTGGACTTGCCCGCGCCGTTCGGCCCGAGGAAGCCGTAGATCTCGCCGCGCTCGATGTCGAGGTCGACCCCGTCGACAGCGCGCTTCTCGCCGAACACGCGGACCAGTCCGCGCGCCTCCACTGCGTGTGCGACGGGGGAATCCACCCCCCAGACGCTACCGCTGGGTCCCGCGGGCCTGTCTCCGCAACTGGGCCTCTATGCGGGCGACCCGTGTGCGCGCGGGAGGGTGAGCCGTGACCAGCCGGTCACGCCAGTGCGCAGGTCGCTCGCCCCCGCCCGCATCGATGACGCGGCGCAGGGAACGCAGGAGGGGCTTGCCGAACCCCATCTCCACGGCGCGGGTGTCGGCCGCGAACTCGGCACCCTTGCCGACGGAGTTGCCGATCCACTGTGCGACGGTGATCGCGGAGAGAAACACCCACGCGACGATGGTCAGCAGACCCGCCGCGGTGCGGCCGATCACGGCGGCCGCCGGCGAGCGCCGCTCGAGCGTGTCGCCTGCCGCCTGGGCGACGTTCTGCACGAAGTACCCGAGGCGCGCGAAGAGGACGATCGGGATCGTCAGCCACTGGTTCACGGTGAGCGCGACGGTGTGCATGCCGAGGTGGTGGCTGAGCTCGTGGGCGAGCACGCCGGTGAGTTCGTCCTCGGAGAGGTTGTCCACCGCCCACCGCGACACGACCATCAGGTGGCCGCCCGTCGCGAACGCGTTCAGTTCGTCGGAGTCGATGATGGCCAGCACGAACCGCGAGGGCGGGATGTGGTTCTGCTGGGCGACGACGGACCACGCGCCGTGGAGACGGAGACGCTCCTCCCGGGTGGGGCCGCGCGCACCGATGACCCGCTGGAGGAACAACCGCTGGACCGGCTGCCAGAAGAGCAGCACCCCTAGCACCATCCATCCCGCGGCGAACAGTGCGTACGGGACGCCGACGAAGAGCTGCACGACCCACCAGAACGCGGCGACCGAGGCCGCCCACGCGGGCAGGAGGGCGATGACGGGCAGGACAGCGGCGACCGCGTGTCCGTCGATCCGTCGGGTCGACCCCATCCGGTCGGTGCGCGCCATGGCGCCCAAGTCCACCAGCAGGCGGGGTCGCCGTCAATGACCCCGTGTCACCCGCGGTGGGAACCGCGGGGAGGGTGGTCACATACACTCGACCCCGTGACGGGGACACGGCAGGACCGGATTGCGGCACGGGAGCGCAACCCGAAGTGGAAGAACGTCCCGCTGCGCATCGAGATGCTCGAGTGCATCAACTGCGACGCCTGCCTCAGGCACTGCCCGCCGCAGCTCGGTGCGATCTTCAACCACGGCGCGGACGTGGTCATCATCCCCGAGCTCTGCAGCGGGTGCGACAAGTGCCTCCCGGCCTGTCCCGTCAACTGCATCTACCCGTTCCCCGACTGGCAGGAGGCCGGCTACCCCCAGGAATGGTGGGAAGTGCCGGGCTCCGGCGACGACCCGTACTGACACGACACGACCCGGCACCGGGACAGCAACAAGAAAGCAGGCGCACCATGCCAGGACCCACCATCCCCGGAGCCGAACCGCTCTCCCACGAAGGGAAGGGTGACGTCGGTGCGCTCGTGCTCCACGGCTTCACCGGCAACCCCGGGTCGATGCGCGGGCTCGCGGAGGCGTGCGCCGCGGCCGGGTTCCACGTGGAGATGCCACAGCTGGCCGGTCACGGGACCGTGATGGAGGACATGATTCCCACGCGGTGGGCCGACTGGACGGCGGACGTGGAGGCCGCATACCAGCGCCTGGCGGCGCGCGCATCCCGCATCGTGGTGCTCGGGCTGTCGATGGGCGGGTCCCTCACGCTGTGGGCAGGCACGCGCCATCCCGAGGTGCGCGGGCTCGTGTGCGTGAACCCGGCGACCCTCCCGCAGCCGGCCGAGGTTCTCGACATGCTGAAGGGAATGGTCGACGCCGGCCAGGCAGTCATGGACGGCATCGGGAGCGACATCGCGGACCCGGACACGCACGAGACCGCGTACCCCGGCACGCCCCTCGCCGCGCTCCACTCGTTCCAGGTGGACGGGCTCGTTCCGCTGTCGCAGCAGTACGGCTCGCTCACGATGCCGTTGCTCCTCTTCACGTCGGTGCAGGACCACGTGGTGGACCCGGGCAACAGCGACGCGCTCGCGGCGGCGTACGGCGGTCCCGTGGAGCGCGTCCTGCTGGAGCGCAGCTACCACGTGGCCACGCAGGACTACGACAAGGACACGATCTTCGAGCGGTCGGTGGGGTTCGTCCACAAGGTCACGGCCTGAGGCCGGGCACCCGCGCATGCTCCCCGCACTGGTCGCCGCGATCCCCAGCCCGTCGTCGGGGTCGATCCATCTCGGCCCGCTGAAGCTGAACGCATACGGGCTGATGATCGCGCTCGGCGTGATCATCGCGGTCCGCATCGCAGGGCGGCGTGCCGCGGCGCGGGGAGTGACGGACGCCGACGGCTTCGCCGCGATCGCGATGTGGGGTGTCCCGGCGGGAGTGGTCGGCGGGCGGATCTACCACGTCGTCACTAGCACTGAATCGTTCCGTGGCCGCTGGGTGGAGGCGCTCTACGTGTGGCAGGGCGGCCTCGGCATCTGGGGCGGGATCCTCTGCGGCGTCCTCGCCGGCCTGTGGAAGGCGCGCCGGATGGGACTCGACCCGCTGTGGGTGCTGACGTGCGCCGCCCCCGCGATTGCCGTCGCACAGGCCGTCGGCCGGTGGGGGAACTGGTTCAACCAGGAGCTCTTCGGGCGCCCCACGGACCTGCCCTGGGCGCTGTCGGTCTCCGCCGGGACCGCGGCGGATGCGGGGTACCCGGCCGGCACCACGTTCCACCCCACGTTCCTGTACGAGTCGCTCGGTTGCCTCCTGATCGCATGGATGCTCGTGCGCATCGAGAAGAAGCGGGACCCCGCGCGCGGCCGGCTCTTCGCCCACTACGTGGTGCTCTACACGGCCATGCGTTTCTTCATCGAGGGTCTCCGCGTCGACCCCGCCCGCGGCACCGGCGGCCTGCGCCTCAACCAATGGGTGTCGCTCGCGGTCCTCTCGGTCGCCGGGCTCTTCCTGCTTGTCGACCGCCGGCGTTCACGCGGGGCAACGGGAGGGTCTACGGTGAGCGTCCATGAGTGAGTGCCTGTACGAAGTGGTCGACCCCGGGGTCGCCGTCATCACGTTCAACAGACCGGAGCGCCTGAACGCGTGGACCGGCCGCATGGGGGACGAGTACTTCGCGAACATCGACCGTGCTGTCGCCGACCCGTCGGTGCGCGTCATCGTGGTCACCGGCGCGGGGAAGGGCTACTGCGCGGGTGCCGACATGGGCACGCTCCAGGCGATCCCCACGGAGGCGCCGCCGAAGGACGGGCGCGAGGAGCGCAGCATCGTCGACGGCCGCACCCAGGACGAGATCACGCGCATCCCGAAGCCGGTCATCGCCGCGGTGAACGGCGCCGCCGCCGGGCTCGGCCTCGTGCAGGCGCTCATGTGCGACATGCGCTTCGCCGCCGACACCGCCAAGTTCACGGTCGCGTTCTCGAAGCGCGGTCTCATCGGCGAGTACGGCATCTCGTGGGTGCTGCCGCGCCTCGTGGGGCACGCGAACGCGGTGGACCTGATGTTCTCCAGCCGCGTGGTGATGGCGGACGAGGCCCTCGCCATGGGCATGGTGAACAGGGTCGTGCCCGCTGCGCAGCTGATGGACGTTGTCATGGCGTACGCCGCGGACCTCGCGATGAACGTGTCGCCGGCGTCGATGGCGGTGATGAAGCGCCAGGTCTACGGCGACTACGACCGCAGCGTGTCGGAGTCCACCTCCGAGGCACTGCGGCTCATGCGCGAGTCGTTCGGCCGGCCCGACTTCAAGGAGGGCGTGCAGAGCTTCCTCCAGAAGCGCCAGGCCGCCTTCCCGCCGGTGCCGCCCGGCATCTGACGCGCACCGTCCCGGTCCGCCCCGCGGGTCATTGGCCCAACGGTTCATTGGTCGGTTGCACGCGTGCGCTCGTAGGCTGGGGAACCGTGGCGAACGCTGACACCCCCCGCACGGAGGCCCCGATCTCGGAGGCAGACGTCGCCAAGGTCGCCCGACTCGCCCGACTCGACATCGACGACGCCCACGTGCACCAGTTCACCGAGCAGCTCGTCAAGGTGCTCGCGCACTTCCGCGACATCGACGCGCTCGACCTGTCCTCCGTTGCCCCGATGACCCAGCCGTACCCGCTGGTCAACGTGATGCGCGACGACGTGGAGCTGCCCACGCTCGACACGGACGAGGTCCTCGCCGCCGCCCCGGAGGCGGAGGAGCGCAGGTTCCGTGTGCCCCCGATCATCGGGCTGGACGGCTGACATGACCGCTGTTCCGTCCACCGCATCCGGCATCGCCGCCGCCGTCTCCTCGGGCAGCGTCACGGCACGCGAGATCCTGGAGCAGCACCTCGCCGCGATCGAGGCGCGCGAGGGCGAGATCCACGCCTTCAACCTGGTCACGGCCGACGCGGCACGCGCGCGCGCCGACGAGATCGACGCGGACGTGAGGGCCGGCCGCCCCGTCGGCCCGCTCGCGGGCGTGCCCGTGGCGGTGAAGGACAACCTGTGCACGCGCGGCACCGAGACCACCTGCTCGTCGCGGATACTCGAGGGCTGGAGGCCCCCGTACGACGCCACCGTCATCACGCGCCTGCGCGCGGCAGGCGCCGTGATCGTGGGCAAGACGAACCTGGACGAGTTCGCCATGGGCTCGAGCACGGAGAACTCCGCGTTCGGTCCGTCGCGCAACCCGCACGACACGTCGCGCGTGCCGGGTGGCAGCAGTGGCGGGAGCGCTGCCGCGGTCGCGGCCGGCTTCTCACCCGTCAGTCTCGGCAGCGACACCGGCGGCTCCATCCGCCAGCCGGCGGCGATGTGCGGCATCGTCGGGGTCAAGCCCACGTACGGCACGGTGAGTCGTTTCGGCCTGGTCGCGTACGCCAGCAGCCTCGACCAGATCGGTCCGTTCGCCACCACCGTCGACGACGCCGCGCTCGTCACGGAGGTCATCAGCGGACACGACGCGAACGACTCCACGTCCATCCCGGCACCGCCGCTGTCGCTGCGTGCCTCCGTGGGCGCGGGAGTGGCCGGCATGCGGATCGGCCGTGTCACGGACCTGCCCGGCGGCGCCGAGCCGGAGGTCGAGGCGGCACTCGAGGCGGCCTTCGCCGCGCTGCGCGCGGCCGGTGCGGAGATCGTGGACGTGCAGCTCCCGAGCCTCTCATACGCCCTCACCGCGTACTACCTGATCGCCCCCGCCGAGGCCAGCAGCAACCTGGCCCGCTTCGACGGCGTGCGCTACGGCCTGCGCGTCGGCGCCGCCGACACGAACGCGATGTACGGGGCCACGCGCGCCGCCGGCTTCGGGGACGAGGTGCAGCGCCGCATCATGCTCGGAACGTACGCCCTCTCCGCGGGGTACTACGACGCGTACTACGGCAAGGCGCTCAAGGTGCGGCGCCTCATCGCCGACGACTTCGCCCGTGCGTACGCGCAGGTCGATGCGATCCTCACGCCCACCTCGCCCGTCGTCGCCTTCCGCTTCGGCGAGAAGGTGGATGATCCCATGTCGATGTACCTGTGCGACATCTACACGATCCCCACGAACCTCGCCGGCCACCCGGCCATGAGCGTCCCCTTCGGCACCGGTGCGCACGGCATGCCCGTCGGCATCCAGGTGCTGGCGCCGGCACTGGGTGAGCAGGCGATGTTCCGCGTCGGGGGCGCGCTCGAGGCGTCGGCGGCGGGGGGTGCCGCATGAGCGACAGCACGCTCAGTTCGGTGAGGGCCACCGAGGACCAGCTGCTTCCCGGCGGCTGGGAGCTCATCGTGGGGCTCGAGGTGCACGTGGAGCTCGCCACGCGCACGAAGCTGTTCAGCGGCTCGCCGAACCGGTTCGGGGACGAGCCGAACACGAACATCGACCCCGTCACGCTCGCGCTCCCCGGCGCGCTCCCGGTGCTCAACAGGCACGCGGTGGAGCTGGCCATGCGCATCGGCATCGCGCTGAACTGCCGGATCCAGCCGTGCATCTTCCACCGCAAGAACTACTTCTACCCCGACATGCCGAAGGCGTACCAGATCAGCCAGTACGACATCCCGCTGAATGCCGACGGTCACCTCGACCTGCCGAGCGGCGTGCGCATCGGCGTGGAGCGCGCGCACCTGGAGGAGGACACCGGCAAGAGCACGCACGTGGGCGGTGCCACCGGCCGCATCCACGGCAGCGACTACTCGTTGATCGACTTCAACCGTGCCGGGGTGCCGCTCGTCGAGATCGTCTCGCGCCCGGACATCCGCACCAGCGAGCAGGCGAAGGAGTACGCCGCGGAGCTGCGCGCCATCGTGGCCGCCATCGGTGCCTCCGACGCGAAGATGGAGGAGGGCTCCATGCGCGTGGACGCGAACGTGTCGGTGCACAAGCCCGGCACCCCGTTCGGCACGCGGTGCGAGATCAAGAACGTGAATTCCATCCGCGCGCTCGGCCGGGCCATCGACTACGAGGCACGCCGCCAGATCGACGTCATCGAGTCCGGCGGCACGATCCGCCAGGAGACACGCCACTGGGACGATGCCGAGGGCCGCACCCACACGTTGCGCGCGAAGGAGGACGCCGACGACTACCGGTACTTCCCGGAGCCCGACCTCGTCCCGCTCGACCCGGGCAACGACTGGATCGAGGCCGTGCGCGCGTCGCTCCCGCCGCTCCCCGCCGCCCGCCGCGCGATGCTGCAGGATCTCACCGGCTACGACCCGCAGAGCGAGGCCGTGCTCGTTGCGGTGGAGCGCGGGCAGCACGGGTACGTGAAGTCGATCGCCGAAGCCGGCGGTGACCCGGTGCGCGCGCTCATCTACGTGACCCAGGCGTTCGCGGACGCGGGGGAGAACCCGGCCGTGCCGCCCGCCGACGTCGCCGCGCTCACGGTGCTCGAGCGTGACGGGAAGCTCTCGGCCACCCAGGCAAAGACGGTGCTCGCCGAGATCGTTGCGAACGGCGGCGGCGACGCCGCGGCGATCGCGGCGGCCAAGGGTTTCGAGGCCATGGACAACTCCGCCGTCGAGGCCATGGTGGACGAGGCGATCGCGGCCGACCCCGACGCCTGGGCCAAGTACTGCGCCGGCGAGGAGAAGGCGGCCGGTGCCATCGTCGGCCGCGTGATGAAGGCCAGCAAGGGCAAGGCGGACGGCAAGGTCGTCTCCGCCATCATGCAGTCGCGCCGCGGCTGACGACCGCCTCGCCGCGGCATCCGCACCGGGCCTACTGTGCGCCCATGGACTTCGCCGTACCCGCAGACATCCAGGACACCCTCGACCAGCTCGACGCCTTCATCGAGGCCGAGATCAAGCCCCTCCAGGCATCGGACGACAACGAGCGCTTCTTCGACCACCGCAGGGAGTGGGCGCGCACGGACTTCGACAATGACGGCGTGCCGCGCGCGGACTGGGAGGCGCTGCTGCGCGAGATGCGCCGCCGTGCCGACGCGGCCGGCTGGCTGAGGCTCGCCCTGCCGAGGGAGTTCGGCGGCCAGGAGGCGACCAACCTGAAGATGGCGGTCATCCGTGAGCACCTCGCCACCAAGGGACTCGGCCTGCACAACGACCTGCAGAACGAGTCGTCGATCGTGGGCAACTTCCCCACGGTCCTGATGATGCGCGACTTCGGCACCGAGGAGCAGAAGAAGGAGTGGATGCCCGGCTTCCTCGACGGCACGAAGCGTCTCGCGTTCGGCCTGACCGAGCCGAACCACGGCAGCGACGCCACGTACCTGGAGACCACCGCGTACCGCGACGGCGACGAGTGGGT
>CAZZFB010000037.1:0-14695 GCA_964653385.1 uncultured Bifidobacterium sp.
GCGTTCTCCATCGTCATGCCGAGGAGGCTGCCGGTCGCGTCCGGGAGGTTCGGCGTGCGTTCCCCGGCGAGGTACGGCACCATCACCAGCCCTCCCGCGCCGGGCGGCGCAGACAGTGCGAGGCGGGCGAGACCGGCGTGGTCGGTGCCGAGCATCGTGCACGCGACGTCGAGCACGCGGGCCGCATTCAGCGTGCACACGAGCGGCAGGAACGCACCGGTGGCGTCGGCGAACCCCGCAACGGCCCCGGACGCGTCACGGGCGGGAACCCGGCTGCGCACGAAAGCGGTCCCGGAGGTGCCGAGCGAGACGACTGCGTCGTCACCGGCGTCCACCCCGATCGCGGCTGCCGCGTTGTCGCCGGCGCCCGGACCCATCACCCTCGTGCCCCACCCGAGCGGCTCGTCCGGGCCGAGCACACGCGGGAGCATGACGTCGTGGCCGAGCGCGCGCACGAGGAGGTCGCGCCTGTAGGTGTTGCCGGCGGGGTCGAAGTACCCGGTGCCGGACGCGTCCGAACGGTCGGTGACGATGCCGTCGAGGTCAGTACCGCCGCGCAGCCGCCATGTCAGCCAGTCGTGGGGAAGGCACACCGCGGCGATGCGGGCGGCGTTCTCCGGTTCGTGCTCGGCGATCCACCGCAGCTTGGTCACAGTGAACGAGGCGACAGGGACGGAACCAGTGAGCGACACCCACTCGTCCGCGCCGAGCTCCGCCACCAGGTCCGCGGCGGCACCGGCCGACCTGGTGTCGTTCCACAGGAGCGCGGGCCGCACGACCCGCCCGGACTCGTCCAGGCACACGGCGCCGTGCTGCTGCCCGCCGATCGACACCGCGGCGACGTCGTCGATGCCGCCTGCCGCCGTGACGGCGGCGTGCATCGCGCGCTCCCAGTGGGCGGGGTCGCACTCGGTGCCGTCGGGGTGGGGAGCAGAGCCGTGCCGCACGAGCTCGCCGGTGTCGGCGTCGCGCACGACGACCTTGCATGACTGTGTCGAGGAGTCGATCCCCGCCACGAGGGTCATGTCAGCGTGCGCCCATCAGGTGCTCGACGGCCAGCTGGTGGAGCCGCACGAACCCGTAGCCCCTCGCGCCGGCGGCGTCCACGTCGAAGTTGGCGATCGCGTCGTCGGCCATGACGTCGCCCCACTTCTCGCCCGGGGCGAGCGTGGGGACGGACAGCTCGTGGACGCGCGCGGCCTCGAGTGCCTCCTTGACCTCCGGGTCCGCGCGGAAGGCGGCCGCGCGCTCCTTCAGCAGCAGGTACATGCGCATGTTCGCGGCTGCGGAGTGCCACACACCGTCCATGTCCTCGGTGCGCGAGGGCTTGTAGTCGAAGTGCCGGGGGCCGTCGTAGGCAGGCGCGCCGCCGACGCCCCCGAACTCGAGGAGGTCGACGAGGCTGAACGCGTTGATGAGGTCGCCGTGGCCGAACACGAGGTCCTGGTCGTACTTGATGCCGCGCTGCCCGTTCAGGTCGATGTGGAACAACTTGCCCTGCCACATCGCCTGGGCGATGCCGGAGGTGAAGTTGAGGCCCGCCATCTGCTCGTGGCCGACCTCCGGGTTGAGTCCCACGAGGTGCGGGTGCTCCAGCCGCTCGATGAACGCGATTGCGTGGCCGACCGTGGGGAGGAGGATGTCCCCGCGCGGCTCGTTCGGCTTCGGCTCGATCGCGAAACGGATGTCGAACCCGCGCTCGATGACGAATGACGTGAGCATGTTCATCGCCTCGGCGTAGCGGTCGAGCGCCGCGCGGACGTCCTTCGCGTGGTCGTACTCGGCGCCCTCGCGGCCGCCCCACAGCACGAAGGTCCTCGCGCCGAGGTCTGCTGCGAGCTCGATGTTGCGAAGCACCTTGCGCAGCGCGTACCGGCGCACGCCCCTGTCGTTGCTGGTGAAACCGCCGTCCTTGAAGACGGGATGGGCGAAGAGGTTCGTGGTGATCATCGGAACGCAGATGCCCGTGGCGGCGAGACGCTCCTTGAAGCGCGAGATGATCGCGTCGCGCTCCGCCGGGCCGGTGCCGAAGGGGACGAGGTCGTCGTCGTGGAACGTGATGCCCCACGCACCGACCTCCGCGAGCTTGTCGACGGCGTGCAGCGGGTCGAGCGGGGGCCGTGTGGGCTCGCCGAACGGGTCGCGGGCCTGCCAGCCCACGGTCCACATCCCGAAGGAGAACTTGTCGGCGGCGGTGGGGGTGGTGCGCGTGCTCACGGTGCGAAGCGTACTTGCGGAGGCGGGTCCACCGACTGTGCTCACCGGGCCCGCAGCGAACGGGCGACGTCGTCCATGAACCGTGCGATCGCCAGGCTGTCCGAGTGCGGCATGCGCGGGCTCTCCCGAAGGCCCTCCGCCGCGCAGCGCTGCACCTCTCTCACCTGGTGGTGGAGGCCGGGGCGCGCCGCGCTCACGTGCTCGGTCGACCCAGTCGTGCGTATCTCGGCGACGGGCGAGGAGTGCGACGGCGGGGCGATGACGATGGTCGCCTTCTCGCACACGATGGTGGACGTGCGCGAACCGTCGCGCGTCGACCCGCAGGTGAGCACCGCCGCGGCGCCATCGACCCACGCAAGTTCCATGGAGACTGACTCGTCCACGCCCGTGGGGCCGATCTCGCCGGTGGCAGCCCAGGACGCCGGTGCGCCCAGCCACCACCACGCGAGGTTGAGGGGGTAGATACCGACGTCGAGCAACGCGCCGCCGCCCTTCGCCGGGTCGAACAGGCGGTGGGAGGGGTCTCGCGGCGCCTCGAAGGAGAAGTCGCTCTCGATGCTCACGACCCTGCCGAACTCGCCGGCGTCGAGACGGCGCTTCAGTTCCGTGTGCAGCGGGTTGAACCGCATCCACATCGCCTCCATCATGAACCGCCCGGTCCCGGCGGAGACCGCGAGGATCTCCTGCACCTCGTCCGCGTCCATCGCGAGCGGCTTCTCCACCAGCACGTGCTTGCCGGCGCGCATCATCATCACGGCGTGGTCCCGGTGCACCGGGTGGATCCCCGCCACGTAGACAATGTCGATGTCAGCGTCCGCGGCCAGCTCCTCCATGGACCCGTGCGCGCGTGCGATCCCGCGCGTCTCCGCGAAGCCGGCGGCGCCGGCGGCGGTGCGGCTGCCCACCGCCACGGCTTCAGCGTCCTCGATGTTGGCGAGGTCGCGGACGAAGTCCGACGCGATCCTCCCCGTGCCTGCGATGCCCCAGCGAACCGTCATGCACCGATTCAACACGGCTCGTCGTCACGGCTCCAACACCGGCACGGTGCACGGCGAGCGACTGGAAACGAACTGGAAAATGTCGGGAGTGTCCATGATGTGCACGGTGTGCGATGGAGCAATACGGCACTGAATCCGCGCCCGCTTGCTTTGTGCGGTGCGCTGGAATTTTCTGCTACCCTCGCATCACTGCCGAAAGAGGCAGCTCACAAGGGAGAACAAATCAATGAAGGCAAGGAAGATTCTCGTACTTGCGGCTGCGAGCGCGCTGGTGCTTGCGGCGTGCGGCGGGTCTGACAGCGACTCCGGCTCTGACACCACGGCGGCAGCCGGCGGTGGCTGCACGGTCGGTGTGTCGTGGAACAACTACCAGGAAGAGCGCTGGGCGAAGTGGGACGAGCCGGCCATCAAGGCAGCCATCGAGGCAGCCGGCGGCACCTACATCTCGAACGACGCGAAGTCGTCGGCTGAGACCCAGGCAACCAACCTCGAGAACCTCATCTCGCAGGGCGCCAAGGCACTCATCGTGCTCGCACAGGACGGCGAGGCCATCAAGCCCGCAGTCGGCAGCGCAATCGAGGCCGGCGTGCCGGTCGTGGCGTACGACCGCCTGATCGAGGACCCGAAGGCCCTCTACATCACGTTCGACAACAAGGGTGTCGGCAAGCTCGAGGCCGAGGAAATCTTCAAGCGCGTCCCGAAGGGCCGCTACGTCATCGTCAAGGGCAACAAGGCTGACGCCAACTCCGACTTCCTCCGTGAGGGCATGGAAGAGGTCATCGGCGAGGCAGTGAAGGCCGGCGACATCGAGATCGTCAGCGAGACCTACACCGACAACTGGGACCCCGCAAAGGCCCAGGCCACGATGGAGCAGGTGCTCACCGCAGAGGGCAACAAGGTTGACGCCGTCCTCGCGGAGAACGACGGCATGGCCGGTGGCGTGATCGCCGCCCTCGAGGCCCAGGGCCTCGCAGGCAAGGTCCCCGTGTCGGGCCAGGACGCAGAGCAGGCAGCGCTGAACCGCGTTGCTCTCGGCACCCAGTCCCTGACCGTGTGGAAGGACGCCCGCGAGCTCGGCAAGGCGGCCGGTGAGGCAGCCATGGCGCTGTGCTCGAACCCGGACACCACCGCAATCGCCGGTGCTGCCCCGTTCACCACGCCCGGCGGCAACGAGATCTCCTCGATCTTCCTGACGCCGCTGCCGATCACCCAGGAGAACCTGAGCGCAGTCGTCGATGCCGGCTGGACCGACCAGGCGACGCTCTGCCAGGGCGTGACAGCAGGATCCGTGGCCGCCTGCCCGTGACCGGGCTCCGTCACCACTGAGACGCGGACGTGCCCCTCGCCCTTCGGGGCGGGGGGCACGTTCTCTTTCCCACCCGAACCACCTCTGACTCCACGGGAGCACCCGCCGTGACCGACACCCACGCACAACACCAGGCACCTGCCGCGGAAGGACGCCGACGGGACTGGCGATCGCTCGTGGCCTCCACCGAGATCGACACCCGGCTGGCGGGAATGATCGCCGCGCTCGCCGTGATCTGGGTGGCGTTCCACTTCCTCTCCGGCGGCGACTTCCTCACCTCCCGCAACCTCTGGAACCTCTCCGTGCAGAGCGCGTCGATCGCGATCATGGCAACGGGGATGGTCCTCATCATCGTCTCCCGCAACATCGACCTCTCGGTCGGCTCGCTCCTCGGTCTCCTCGGCTACGTGATGGCCATGGTGCAGACGCGCTGGATCCCCGAGACCTTCGGTCTCGGTTTCGACCGTTGGTACACCTGGATCGTCGCCATCGCTGTCGGCATCGCGCTCGGCGCCCTCATCGGTGCGGTGCAGGGTTATGTCATCGCCTACGGCGGTGTCCCCGCGTTCATCGTGACGCTCGGCGGCTTCCTCGTGTTCCGCGGCCTCATCTTCCGGATGGGGGAGCAGGGCCAGACGCTCTCGCCCCTCGACAGCACGTTCCAGCTGGTCGGTGGCGGCCCGGACGGGTCGCTCGGCGAGTGGCGCAGCTGGGTGCTCGGCGTGCTCGGGTGCGCCGGCGCCTGCCTCACCATCTACATGGCGCGCCGCCGGCGCCAGCAATACGACCTGGGCGTGCGCCCGCTCTCCGTTGATGTCGGGCTCGCGGTGTTCGGCTGCGCCGTCATCATCGCCGGCATCGCGCTCGTCGCCGTGGGCTACGAGTCGCCGATCACGAAGCAGCCCACCGGAGTGGCGTACCCCGTGGTGATTCTCATCTTCGTCACCATCGGAATGGTCTACCTCTCCCGCCGCCGCCGCTTCGGCCGCTACGTCTACGCGATCGGCGGCAACCCCGAGGCCGCAGAGCTCGGCGGCATCGACACGCGCAAGACCCTCATGATGACGTTCGTGCTGATGGGCGTGCTCTGCGCGGTCAGCGCCGCCATCCAGACCGCGCGCCTGAACGCCGCCGTCACCAACCTCGGCGTGCAGAACGAGCTCGACGTCATCGCCGCGGCCGTCATCGGCGGCACCTCGTTCGCCGGCGGCATCGGCACGATCACGGGTGCAGTGCTCGGTGCGGTCATCATGCAGTCTCTGCGCTCGGGCATGGTGCTTCTGCGCATCGACTCGCCCTCGCAGGACATCGTCGTCGGCATCGTCCTCGTCACCGCGGTCGCCATCGACGCGGCGCTCAGGCTTGGCCGCCGCCGCACGGTCGGCGTCTCGCTGGTGACCGGGCTCGTGCTCGCGGCACTCATCATCCAGACCGGGCGCCAATGACGCAGGAGGAAACAATGACCGACACACACGCACCTGCCGGCACCCCGCTCGTCGAGCTGAGGGACATCAAGGTCTCCTTCGGCGGCCTCCACGCAGTGGACGGGGTGTCCATGGCGCTCCACCCGGGCGAGGTGATGGCCGTCGTGGGCGGCAACGGCGCGGGCAAGTCCACGCTGATGCACACGATCGCCGGTGCCCACCCGGCTGACTCCGGCCAGATCCTGGTGAACGGCAAGCCCGTCACCATCGCGAACCCGCGTGACGCACGGGCCCACGGCATCGAGGTCATCTACCAGCGTCTCGCGCTCGCGGACAACATCGACGCGGCGGGCAACCTCTTCCTCGGCCGCGAGCTGCGCACGCCCACCGGTGCGCTGGATGACTCCGCCATGGCGTCGGCCACGCGCGACGTGATGAAGCGCCTGAACCCGCGCTTCCGCAACCTCAGCACGCCGGTGCGCTCGCTCTCGGGCGGCCAGCGCCAGTCCGTGGCGATCGCGCGTGCGGTGCACTTCAACGCGCGCATCCTCATCATGGACGAGCCCACGGCCGCCCTCGGCCCGGCCGAGACCGAGCAGGTCCGCGAGCTCATAACCCAGCTGAAGTCGGAGGGCATCGGGATCTTCCTCATCAGCCACGACATCCACGACGTGTTCGACCTCGCCGACCGCATCAGCGTGATGATGCAGGGCCGTCTCGTCGGCACGGTCGACAAGGACAAGGTCACGAAGGACGAGGTCCTCGCGATGATCATCCTCGGCCAGTCGCCGGCCTCCGCCGGCTGACACGGCTCACCGGCCGGGCACCCACCTGGCGGGCGCGGCAGCGCCGCGAGTGACGTCCCAGAACGAGTCAGTGCCCACCGGCATCCATGGCCCGGCTGCTGCACCGGGGAACGTGACGCGCACCTCCGCTGACGCCGCGGTGCCGAGGCCGAAGTGGATCCACCCGGTCTCCCCGCTCGCGTGCCCGCCTCCCGCCGTGATCTCGCGGACTGTTGTCCTCCCGTCGGCGCGGACCTCCACGAACGCACCCACGGCCGCGGTGTTGGGCGCGGGCTGCCTCAGCCGGACCGCGACCCACCTGCCCGGCGAGACCGGTGCTGCGGGGGTCCCCGTGCCGACGTTGCGCCGCACCTCTGCGGGGACCCGTCGGTTCATCACCACGAGGTCGAGCAGGCCGTCGAGGTTGAGGTCGACCACGGCCGCCCCGCGCGAGCGCGCACCGTTCTCGATCCCGGCCTGCGAGCCGCGCTCCGTGAAAGTGCCGTCCTCGCGGCCGAGGAGGAGGTTGTTCGGGTCGTAGGAGGCGTAGTCGACCTGGGCATCCACGTTGCCCTTCGCGACGAAGAGGTCCGTCCGCCCGTCGTTGTTCACGTCGTCGAACTCCGCGTGCCACGCGGTGGAGGGGAGCAGGCCGTCACCCGCGTAGGGGCGCTGCGCGGTGACGCCGCGCTCGAGCGCGATGTCCGCGTAGGCGGGCCCCTTCGCGCCGTCCTCGAGCGACTGCAGCTTGTTGTCCGCCTGGCTCGTCAGGTAGATCTCCGGCCTGCCGTCGCCCGTGAGGTCCTGGCTGGCGATGCCCATGCCCCAGATGGTGAGGTCCCGCCACCCGTCGGCCTCCCCGTACTCGCGTGGTTCCTCGCCCTTCCGCACGCGCCACAGCTGCTCGCGCGCGTTGCGGTCGTAGTTGCGGTCGTTGCTCATGCGCAGGTCCACCCCGCCGTCGCGGTTCCAGTCGGAGAACAGCGCCGAAAGGGTGCAGTGGCCCGGCAGTGCGACAGGTGCGCCGTAGCGCTTGCCCTCCGGCCTGACCAACCTGCTGGCCGCGCAGTCGTAGGTGTCGGGCACCAGGTAGTTGCCGAACGCGAGGGTGGGGAGGGACTCGCCTTCCTCCCACGTGGCGGAGAACGCGGTTGTCCAGTCCGTCCCCGGTTCGAGACCGAGGGAGGTGGTCATGTCCTCGAACGCGCAGTCGCCCAGCCCGCGCAGTACTGCGTTGCCCTCGGCACGCCGGAGCACCACGAGGTCGGTCACCCCGTCGCCGTCCACCTCGAGCGGGTACGCGCCGGTGACCGCCACGAGATCCGTGACGGGTGACGTCTTCTTCTCGAAGCGAAGTGCAGCGCCCGGTTCACCCGTGTTGACGAACAGCGACGCCGGGTTCGTCCCGCCTGCCATGTACAGGTCCGGCATGCCGTCCCCGCTGCAGTCGAACGTGGCGACCCCGCCGCCCACGAAGAACGGGAACTCGCCGTCGTAGACGTGGGAGATGCCGGCGGTCCGGGCCTCGTCCACGAACTGCGGCACGGCCGGCCCGTCGTCGCCCCGCGACAGCGGCACGACGACAGCGGCACTGCCGGCCGTGAGGATGCCGGCGAACGCAACGGCGAGGGTCGTGCGTCTCATCGGGGTCTCGTCGGGCCCGCGGCGTTGTCAGCGTGCCGTCGGCACGGGGAGCTCAGCGACTACGAGCCAGCGCGAACCGGTGGCGCGGCGCATCGCCCACATCGTCTCGAACGGTGCGCTCCCGCGGGACACGACGTCACCCGCCCTGTTGCGCGTCTCCGTTGTGACAGTGCCGCGCGAGACCATCCCCAGGCTCAGGCCGTCCTGCCGGCCGAACGGAACGAGGAGGGTGACGCGGACGTCGTCGAAGTCGTACGCGGAGGTGGTGACGAGACCGGAGGACGCGGCCCTGCGGAGACCTGCCTGCATGCTCTCCAGCCGGTCGCCGTGGGCGACCGCAGTGAGGAGCGCGGCGTCGTTGTCGCGCAGCGCCTGGTTCTCCAGCGCGAGGTTCTCGGCGAGCGTCAGAACGATGGCGCGCGCGCCGGCCGCATCGATCTCGTGGTTCCAGTTGACGACCTCTTCGTCCACCGTGATCGCGGGGAACGTGGCGGGGTCCACCCGCGTGGCGAGCCTGCCGACGAGGTTCTCCGGCTCACCCGCGAGGAGTCCCTGCGCGGAACGACCCGCCACGGAGAGCCCCGCGACGAGCACCACCGCACCGAGGGCGAGCGCTCCGGTGCGCCGGCGGGCGGTGAGCACGGTCCCCGTGCCCGGCTCGCCGTTCAGCACCCGCCGTGCGAAGCCGCGGAGGGTGTCACCCTCGCTCCCGGGTTCCGGCACGTGCCGCTCGAGCAGCGGCCGGACCATCGTCATGATGGTCAGCCCGGCGAGGAGCGCGACCTTCGCGCCGAACTCCGTCTGCTGCGGCGCCATCAGCAGCACGCACACCACGCCCACGAGCGCGCCGAACACCGTGCGCCCCACGCGGCCGAGCGGGACGGTGCGGGGGTCGGTGATCATGAAGTACGTGAAGATCAGGATCTCGGGTGACGTCACGATCGTGAGCCACAGGTCCGTGCCGCACACCGGTGCGAACGCCCAGCGGGCCGTGAAGCACTGCCCGGAGGCGGCATTGACGGCGGTGCCCGCCGAGAGCACCAGCCAGAAGGAGATCACGGTGGCAATGAGGCCGAGACGGCGGGTGACGAGCGAGCCCCCGACGAGGATGACCGCGTAGGCGATCACCATGGAGGGGTTCGACAGCGGTGCCCACCAGAAGTCCAGTGGTTCCACCTGGCTGCTCCCGAGCACGATGAACGCGATGACGAGCCCGACGTTGGAGGGGTTGAAGACGTGCGAGCCGTTCCTCCTCACCACGAACTTGGTCAGCAGGGAGAACGCGGCGATGCCGGAGAACAGCCACCACTTGTGGAAGGTCCAGTGGTCACCCACGGGGGTCGTGGGCACCCTCAGGATGAGCGCGATCCCGCTTCCCGTGAGCATCGCGCTCGCCGGCCACACGAACGAGCGTGTCTGTCGGAACGTGATCGCGACCTGCAGGAGGGCGGTGGTGAGGATGGCGGCGAGGATCTGGGGCACGCTGACGTGGAAGCCCAGCCCCACCTGGCCGAGGGTGTGGAGAGTGATGACGATCGCGGCCACGTGCAGGCGCGAGTCCCGGATCCGGGGGAGCACGACCGGGTAGGTCCGGCCGAACATCTGCACGGATCGTCCGGGGGCCGCGAGGGCAGGCTGCACAGCCGGTGCGAACGTTCCTCCCACGTCTGAAGACACTAGTTTCCCGCGCCCTCCGCGTGCCATCCCGGGGCGGTCCACACGGGCCCGTTCCGTGAGCCTGCCCGCCCGGCGGTGGCTACTGTGAGCCGTGCAGTCGGGGGGACTGCGAGGAGGGGCCATGGCGCGCACGCAGAAGGACACGTCGATCATGTTGTTGGCGAACGCCGAGCCGAGGGAGCTCCCGCCGCTCTCGTCGGTGAAGGTTCCCCCCGTGGTGCCCACCGGCACGGGCAGGACGTCATTCCCTTACGAGAACCTCGCCTTCGAGGGTGGCGGCGCGAAGGGGTACGCGTACATCGGTGCGGTCAGGGTGCTCGAGGAGGAGGGCATCTACCCGCTCAACATCCGCCGCGTGACCGGCACGAGCATCGGCAGCATGTTCGCGATGTTCGCGGCCCTCGGCGTGAGCAGCGAGTACATGGAGAAGCGGATCCCGGCCGACATCGAGAGCCTGGCCAAGGACGGATCGGGCGGCGCCATCGGCGGGTTCGTGAGGGCGGCACGCCGCAAGGGGATGAACCCCGGCCAGCGCCTGTACGACTTCCTCGGCGAGATCCTCGAGGAGGTCACCGGCAGCGCGGACATCACGTTCGCCCAGCTCCACGAGCGGTGCGGCCGCGAGCTGGCGATCCCCGTCACGAACGTGACGCGGATGACCACGGAGTTCTGCCACATCAAGACGACGCCGAACATGGCGGTTCGCGTCGCCACGCGCATGTCGATGTCCCTGCCGGTCCTCCTGCAGCCGATCAGCCTTCGCTCCGTCTACGACAGGGTCACGGGCGAGGCGAACGCGGAGTTCTACGTGGACGGCGGACTCCTCTGCAACAACCCCACGCACGTGTTCGACGGGTGGTGGCTCTCCTTGGACCCGCGCGACTCCTTCCTGCGGCGGCTGCAGCCGCTCGACCATGCGGCGTCGCAGTACCCGCGGTCCGCACGGTTCAGCCCGGCGAACCCGCGCACGCTCGGCTTCACGCTGTTCGCCGGCGAGGAGACGGACATCACGCGCAGCTGGCTGGAGCCCGGCGCCGAGCCGCCTGCGCGCCCGGACACGGAGGCCGCGCGCGAGTACACGGAGAAGGAGAAGGTCCGCCAGCGACAGAGCGACATGCAGAAGCCGATCCAGCGGCTGCTGAACAGGCTCGACGAGCACGACGCCGACGCCGACGGGCGCATATCCCGCGCGGAACTGCGCGCCACGCTGACCGATGGTTCGTTCTCGCGTGAGGACACAGTCCTCATCTTCGGCACGGACGACGTGGACGAGATCTTCGAGCACATGAACGCCGACGGGGGCGAGACGATCGAGTTCGGCGAGCTCCTCTCGTTCCTCGAGACCCGCGGCCTGGACGTGACCACGTCACTGGTCGGGTTCCCCGCGCGGCCCCCGAAGAACATCGTGGACTTCGCGATGAACCTGATCGAGGCCGTCAGCCGTGACCTCACCCGCTCGAACCAGACGAGCGACGACCGGCCGCGCACCATCCCGATCAGCACCGATTACATCGGCACGACGACCTTCAACCTGGTCGACGCCGACCTGCAGTTCATGATCGAGTCGGGCCGCAAGCACACGAAGGCATTCCTCGACGCCCACCGCAACGGCTGAGCACGGGGGAGGAACGGAACGTTCCAGGGACCACTTGGAAAGCGTGGAAATCTTCCACTAGGTTCCAGAAATGACCACAATGTCGGAAGTCGCCCGCCACGCGGGTGTCGGCATCGGGACGGTGTCGCGGGTCATCAACGAGCAGCCGAACGTGAGCGCCGCGATGCGCAAGCGAGTCCGCGAGTCCATCGAGGCTGTCGGCTACCACGTGCCGCGGCGGCGCCGCACCGGCCAGGCGGGGCGCGCCGCGTACGTCGGCGTGCTGACAGTGTTCTTCGACGAGCCGTCCGTGTACGAGAGGTGCAAGGGGATCATCGGGCACCTGCAGCCGCTCGGGTACGAGGTCGTCATCTACAACACGGTCGCACCGCAGCAGATCCGGACCCAGGTGGAGGCGATGGCCTCGCACCCCCTCGACGGTGCCATCGTGATCTCCGCGCAGCTCGACGACGAGGAGGTGCGCATCCTCCGCGCGGCGCCGTTCCCGGTCGTCATGGTCGATGCATTCTGCGAGGGCTTCCGCAGCGTGGGCATCGACGACCGTCACGGTGGCGAGATCGCCGCGCGCCACCTGCTCGACATGGGGCACTCACGGATCGGTTTCGTCGGCGAGCCGATGGACCAGTTCGGTTTCGTCGCGTCCTCGGAGCGCGAGCGCGGCTTCAGGGACGCGCACCGCAAGGCAGGTGTCGCCGTGGACGAGGAGCTCATCCGCCACGGCGCGCACATCAGGTCCGCGGCGAAGCAACTTGCGATCGACCTGCTCTCCCACGCCGACCCGGTGACCGCCATCGTGGCCACGTCGGACGTGCAGGCAATCGGGGTCATGGAGGCGGCCGCGGAACTGGGAGTGAAGGTGCCCGAGCAGCTCTCGGTCATCGGGTACGACGACCTGGAGGTCGCGGCCATGATGGGGATCACCACCGTGCGCCAGCAACTGGAGCTCTCCGGCCAGCGCGGCGCCGCGCACCTCGTGGAGGCGATCAACGGGGACGGCACGCACGGCACGCAGGAACGGATCGACGTCGAGGTGATCGTGAGGAACACCACGAGACCGCCGGGGTCCCGGGAGTCCTGAAGGCCGACAGCCCGGCAATGGGGTGTGGTCAGAATCGGGTGTGGGGTGGTCAAATCGGCCGCATGGACTCGCGCCGGCCGCACAGCCGCTGCAACGCTCGTGTCCATGGGAACCGGAAAACTGACGACACGACAGGCCGGGAGAATTTCCGCGCGTCTCACGGGAGGCCGGGCCCGTCGGCTCACGGGGTTGGCTGCGGCCGTTGTTATGGGCGTGTGTTCGTTCCTCTTCGTGACAGTTCCGTCACCGGCCGAAGCCGTGGCGAACACGGCTTTCAATTTCGGCCCGGGGAACACATGGGTGGAGGTGAACGACGCGCCACAACTGCGTCTCTCCAACAATTTCACGATCGAGGCGTGGGTCTACCTGCAGGACGGGACCAACGAGACCATCATCGACAAGGGTCCCACCTACAGCTACCTGTTCCAGATCTACCCGAACGGGCAGCCCGGGCTCGGCCTCTACGCAAACTACGGCGGGTCGCACAACTGGGTCTACAGCTCCGCCGTGACCGTCCCCACCAGCCAGTGGTCGCATGTTGCCGTCACGTTCACGAACGCGGCGAACGGCCTGAAGTTCTGGGTCAACGGCAATCTCGTCAGCCAGCACACCCCCGCCGGCGCCCTGACCTCGTACACGGGCGCGATGAACATCGGTCGCCAGGAACCTGGTGGATGCAACTGCAACAGGCTCCAGAGCCGCCTGGACGAGGTGCGGATCTGGGGGACAGCCCGGACCCAGGCTCAGCTGCAGGCGACGATGGCAATCGCCCCGTCGCCGAGCACCGCCGGGCTCGTGGCGTACTGGGACTTCAACGACGGAGTGGGCACCACGGTTGCCAACCGGACTTCGACTGCGGGCCTGAACGGGACGATCGCCAACTACTCCGGTGACAGCCAGTGGGTCACGGGGGTCCCGCGGGCGGCCTCCGGTGCCGCGACGGCAGGCATCGGCTCTGCCCTCGACAACTTCCGGCCCGGGCCGTCGGCGCAGTCAGCGGACGATCCCTGGCAGTACCACGAGATCCCGAACACGTTGACGTCCGCAACGCTCCTCGCGGACTGGCAGAAGACTGGCAACGAGGTCGTCGGACACCAGAACCAGTGGGACAACAACCGCGTGAACGGTGCGTACCCCTTCGTCCAGTACATCCACAGCCCCACGACAGCATCGTTCGGGGGCAACGCCGCGCTGCTCGTCCATCCCGACGACTCGACTCGGCGCGCCGCCGTCGCGTGGGAGAACACCACTGGATCAACCCTGGGCATCTCCGTCGACGCCACGTTGAAGTTCGCCTATCCGGGCAACAACTCGGACGGGATCACGTACACGCTCCACAGGGGCCTGTCGGGTGAGGCCAGGTTCTCATCGGCAGCGACCGGCACCATCGGTGCCGCCTCGTCGTCCACCGCAACGGTCACTGCCACGGTCGAGCTGCAGGCCGGCGAGCTCGTGTATCTCTCGGTGGGGAACAACGGGAACTACTTCTGGGACCACACCATCCTGACCATGTCAGTGAGCGTCCCCGTCCCGACCGTCACCTCGGCCCCGGTCATCACGGGCAGGGCGGAACCAGGCGAGACGCTCTCGGCCAGCACGGGCGCATGGACAGGTTCGCCCACATCGTTCGCCTACCAGTGGAAGCGGGCCTCCAGCGCCGGCGGGACTTACTCGAACATCTCCGGTGCCACGGGTGCCACCTACACGCTCACGAACGCCGATGCAGGCGACTACTTCAAGGTCGCCGTGACGGCGTCGAACCTCGGCGGTGCCAGTGCCGCCTCGCTCTCGTCAGCCACCTCTGTCGTGGTCGCCCCCACCACGACGACGTCGACCACGGTTGCCGCAGCGACGTCGACCACGGTGGTGTCGTCTGCGACGACGGCTGCGCCGGCCCTTGACATCATCGTGACGGGTCCTGCCACGACGGCGCCGCCGGTGGGCCAGTCGG
>CAZZFB010000038.1:0-10556 GCA_964653385.1 uncultured Bifidobacterium sp.
AGTGGTTCCCCGCGTTCGAGAAGGTCGCCATCAAGAACAAGTGGAGGCTCATCACGTACACGAAGCGCGGCTGCCCCCCGGCCGACATCGAGGTGTACAGCAAGGTGCTCGGAAAGGTCTACAGGGAGTGCGGCCCGTGGCGGGAGAACACGATCGAGAAGATGAGGACGGACGGAGTGAAGGTCGTGTTCGTCGCGGCGTTCGAGCGCCTGCTCGATGCGACATCCCGCATCCCGATCTGGCAGAAGCCCTGGCGTGACGGCCTGCGCAGCACGTTCGACACGCTTCGCGCCGCGGGCATCACGCCAGTTCTCGTGGAGGACACCCCGTACCCGGACCAGGACGTGCCCACGTGCCTCAGCCGCAACCGCACCACGGTGACCGGCTGCAACATTCCCGTGAGTGCGGGTTTCCGGCCCGACCTCGCGGAGATGAGGGACGATTTTGAGTCCGCGGGGACGGCGGTCCTGCGCACCCGGCACTGGTTCTGCACGGTCACGCTGTGCCCCGTCATCGTGGGCAACCTCCTCGTGTACCGCGACGACAACCACATGACGGTGAGCTACGCGAGGTGGATCGCGCCGTTGCTGGACGCGGACATCGTGCCGTTCGTGGATTGGTACTCACGTACCCCCTGAACTGTGTGACACTCCGTACATGGAACAGCAGAAGACGCAGCGCCGCATCCTCGACGACCTGGTGGCCTCGGGCCGCCTGAGCACCGACGAGGCGGGCGAGGTCGCGCACGCCCCGGAGTGGTCGTTGACCGTCCGGGAGCTCGTGTCCTACCTCGCCGCGCTCATCATGTTCGTCGGCGTGATGCGGCTCGTCGTCGTCGCGTTCGAGGACGCGTCGCAGAGGTCCATCGGGACCGCGCTCGCCCTCGCGGGCGTCGCCCTCGCCGCTGCCGCCTGGAAACTGCCGCGGAAGTCCGACGCATGGGAGCGGCTCGCCGAGGTGACCGAGGGCGCCGCGCTCGTGTCCCTCGGCGCGAGTCTCGGCGTGTTCCTCGACCTCACCGACCTGGCCCCCGAGACCATCGTGATGATCGTGTCGCTGCCCGTCGTCGCGTGGGGCTACTTCCGCTCGTTGACCTCGGTCTTCGTCGGCTCGCTCGCGCTGTCGGCGGGTGTCCCGATGCTCGTCTTCTCGGCCGCGGAGATGTTCAACGCGAGCGACGACGGCAGCGTCGCCGTCATCGGGTCGTTCTCGCTCGCCGGCGGTGCCGTCCTGTGGATGCTCGGCCAGCGGCATGTCGGCGCGGCCTTCGTCCAGCGTGCGGCCGGGTGCTGGCTGGTCCTCCAGGGCTCGTTCATGATGATGGGCGAGTGGCGCGGGCCTGGCCGTCTGGTCCCTGTTGCTGCGGGACTCATCCTGTTCTGGCTCGGTTCGCTCCGCCTCCAGTTCGAGTCGCTCGCCGCGGGCGCGCTCGCCGTCACGATCGGCGTGTCGGTGGCGATAGGTGACTGGCTGCCGAGCGAGTTCACGCGCGGCCTCACCACCATCGCGGTGGGTGCCGTGATGTTCCTCGCGGTCGGCTCGCAGATGCGGCGCCGGAAGGTCAGTCCACCAGGGCCTGGTGCACCAGCTGCTTGAACTGCGGCCTGATCGGGTGCGCTGACGACGGCATCAGCTGCGTCATGAAGAGGTAGACGAGGTCCTCCGCGGGGTCCACGGTGAAGATCGTGCTGAAGGCGCCGCCCCAGCCGAAGTCGCCGACGCTGCCGGGGACCTTCGCCTTCACGGGGTCGACAGTGACGCTCATGGTCAGGCCGAACCCGACCCCGTCGAACGCGGTCTCCGCGAACAACGGGCGGCCGAACTCGCTGAGGTCGGCGCCGTCGGGCAGGTGGTTCGAGGCCATGTACGAGACCGTGCGGGGGGACAGGATGCGCACGCCGCCGAGCTCGCCGCCGTTGCGCAGCATCATCGCGAACTTCATGTAGTCGGACATGGTGGAGACCAGGCCGCCACCGCCCATCTCGGCGAGCGGCTTGCGCGTGGCACCGCCGGCCATCGCGTCCAGGCGCATCGCCTTCCTGTCCGCGGGGTTCATCACGTAGAGGGCGGCGAGCCGGTCCGTCTTCTCCTCGGGAACGTAGAACGCAGTGTCCGTCATGCCCAGCGGGTCGAAGATGCGCTTCTTCATGAACTCGCCGAGCGACATCCCGGAGAGGACCTCGACCACGCGTCCGAGCACGTCGATCGACATCGAGTAGTTCCATTCGGTGCCCGGCTGGAAGAGGAGCGGGAGCGAGGCGAGCATGTCGCAGATGCCGGCCAGGTCCTTGTCCGGCGGCGTGCCCCACTCGAAGCCGGCGTTGCGGTACATCTGGTCGACCGAGTGGCTGTACATGAAGCCGTACGTGAGGCCCGCGGTGTGGGTGAACAGGTGCCACATCTCCATGGGCTCGGTCACGGGGTCGAGCCGCGGGTTCGTGGTGCTGCCTGAGCGGAAGACCTTCTGGTCGGCGAACGACGGGATGTGCCACTTCACGTGGTCGCGAAGCTCGAACAGGCCCTCCTCCCACAGGATCATCGCGGCGACGCCGCAGATGGGCTTCGTCATGGAGGCGATGCGGAAGATGGCGTCACCCTCCAGTGGGCGCTTCGCCTCGATGTCCGCCCAGCCGTAGGTGGAGGCGTGCGCGATCTCGCCGTCGCGGGCCACGGCGAGTGACCACCCGGGCAGGCGCCCGTCGTCGACGTACTTCTTGAAGTGGGCATCCAGCCGGGCCAGGCGGCCGGGGTCGAACCCCAGGTCGGAGGCGTCTGCTGTCACTGCGATCTCTGGCATGACCGAACACTAGGGACCGCTGTTGTGCCCGCCGTCACCCGAGATAGTGTGAGACACGGCAAAGCGCCCTGTCTCACGGGGCGCCCGAATGGGGGAGAACCCATGGGCAACATGATCGACTGGTCGACGGAGTACGACATCTTCGACCCGCAGTACATCGCGGACCCGTTCACCATCTGGGACCAGCTGCGCGGCACCTGCCCGGTGGCGCACACCGACAAGTACCAGGGGTCGTGGCTGCCCACCACCTACGAGACCGTCACCGAGATGGCGCGCGACATCGAGCACTTCTCGTCGCGCTCCGTCAGCGTCGTCCCCCCGCTCATGGAGGGCGGCGGCGCGGCCATCTTCCTCCCCGCACCCATCGGCGTCGACCCGCCGGTGCACACCTACACCCGCCGCGCCCTGCTGCCGTCGTTCTCGCCGCGCGCAGTCGACGAGCTCGAGGTGTTCACCCGTGCATGGTGCCGCGAGCTCATGGACCGCATCGCCGGCCGTGACACCGCCGACATCGCGGTGGAGTACTCCCAGCAGATCCCCGCACAGGTCATCGCCACCATGCTCGGCGTGCCGACCAACATGAAGGACCGCTTCACCGACTGGGTCCGCGCGATCCTCGAGAACGCCGCCGCCGACCCGGAGGGCCGCAAGAACGCCGTGATCGAGCTCGTGCAGTTCTTCGGCGAGCAGGTGCAGGACCGCCGCACCAACGGCCTCGGTGACGACATGATCAGCGACCTCCTGCGCCAGGAGCACGACGGCGAGCCGTACCCGGAGAACCTCATCCTCGGCATGTGCGGCCTGCTGCTCATCGCGGGCGTCGACACCACGTGGAGCGGGATCGGTTCGGCGCTGTGGCACCTGGCCACACACGAGGAGGACCGCCAGCGCCTGCTCAACGAGCCCGAGCTGATCCCGGTCGCCGTCGAGGAGTTCCTCCGCTTCTACTCGCCCGTCACCATGGCGCGCATCGTCACGAAGGACCACGAGTACCGGGGCTGCCCGATGCACGAGGGTGACCGCGTGCTCATGGCGTTCCCGGCGGCGAACCGGGACCCCGAGGCTTTCGACGATGCCGACAAGTTCGTCATCGACCGCGAGAACAACCGGCACGTGGCGTTCGGTGCGGGCATCCACCGCTGCGCAGGCTCCAACCTGGCGCGCATGGAGATGCGCGTCGCCATCGAGGAGTTCCTGGCGCGCGTGCCGCACTTCGAGATCGACGACACGAAGGAAGTCACGTGGGCCGGCGGCCAGGTGCGCGGTCCGCGCACCATCCCGGTGAGGATCCTGACCTCGAACCCCAGGTGACCCGCACGCCGGCGGGGGGTCTCACCCCTCCGTCGGTGCGGTGAAACTGCGGTACGCCGCCATCGCACGCGGGCCGTACACGGTGCCCGGGCCGCCGCTCATCGAGATGGCGATGCCGATGGTCTCGGCGACCTCCTTCTCCGTGGCCTTCTCCCGCGCCGCGGCCTTCGCGTGGGCGGCGATGCACCCGTCGCACCGCACCGCCACGGCGATCGCGAGCGCGATGAGCTCTTTCGTCTTGCGGTCCACCTCGCCGTCGGCGAACGCCGCGGCGTGCATGCGCCCGAATCCCTCGTACACGCCGGGGATCAGGTCGCGCAGGTCGCGTGTGTGCGGGGCGAGGCCCGCCAGCAGGTCGCGGCCGTGCTCGTGCATGCCGCCGTGTGCGTCGTGGTGCTCACTCATGGGGTCTCTCCGCGGGCGGGTGCCGGGCTACTTGACGGCCGAGAGGGCGTCGTTGTCGGCCACGCAGTGCAGGGCGCGCAGCAGCATGTCGCGCAGCAGGGCCTGGCCGCGCTCGTTCTGCTCCGTGTAGCCGCCGAAGGTGGTGACCCCGTACGTCACGCAGAACACGATGCAGACCAGGTACTGGCGCCACGCCTCAGCCCGGTCGACCGCGATGCCGTGCGACTCGAGCCGGTCCAGGTAGTGGTCCACCAGCTCGCGGTCGTGGCCGCGGCGCACGTCCGTGGCGATCGACTGGCTGATGAAGTAGCCGACGTCGTACATGCCGGACCCGGTGCCGATGAGCTGGAAGTCGATCGCGACCGGGTTGTCGCCGTCGAACATGAGGTTGTCGGCGCGCCAGTCCCCGTGGCACATGGTGGTAGGCGACATCAGGTTCTCGAGCATCCACGGGACCTTGCCCGCCCACAGGCCGCCGATCTCGCGCACGGACTCCGGGACGAGGTGCCCGGCATGCTGTTCTACGGCCGGCCAGCCCTGCGTCCACAGCATCGGCAGGACCGCGTTGTACGTGGGGTTCGCCAGCGGCTGGAAGATCCCCGACATCCCCTCCAGTTTCGGGCTGCCCCACCACATCGCGTGGAAGTCGGCGAGAGTCGTGAGGAGCGTCCTGGCCTCGGCGAGGCTGACTCCCTCCAGTTGGTTCAGCGGGCGCATGTGCCCGATGTCCTCCATCACGATCGTGAAGTCGGTGTTGTCGCCGGCGATGGCCTGGGCGAAGCAGCGGGCCGTGCGGAAGGGCGCGTCGGGAGCGCAGTCGCGGTAGAAGACGAGCTCGCGGATGTAGAGCACGAGGGCGTCGGCAGTGAAGCGCTGGGTGGGGTCGTCGGTGGGGTACTTCACCACCACGGACTTCGGTGCCTTCGTGGCTGCCGAGTACGCGGGGGTGACCCTCTGCAGGATGCTGAGGATGCCGACGCCCTCGCCGATGCGCTCGGTGGACACGGAAGTGACCTCCACTCCGTCCTCCAGCGCGCCGCTCCCGCGCAGGACGCCCTGCACCCAGGCCGGCGTGATGTCGGACTCGCTGCGCAGCAGGCCGAGCCCGGATTCGATGAGATCGACGATCGCCATGTGGTCCCCCTTCGAGACGCGGTTGCCCCCGCAACCGAGGGAACGAACACTAACCGCGGGCCAGGCCGCGACGAAAGGGCCGTAGCCTGCGGTTCATGGGGGACCTGCGCATCGGCGTGATCGGCACGGGGATGATGGGGTGCGAGCACATCCGCAACCTCCTCGCCGTCGATGCGGCGGACATCACCGCAGTCAGCGACCCGAACGACGAGCCGCTCGGGTGGGCCAGGCACACCCTCGGCGACGGGGCATCCGCGGTGAGGGAGTTCCGCGACCACCGCGACCTCCTGGCGTCCGGCCTGGTGGACGCCGTCGTGGTTGCCTCGCCGAACCACACGCACCGTGCGCTGCTGGACGACATCCTCGCCACCGACATCCCGGTCCTCGTGGAGAAGCCGATGTGCACCACGGTGGAGGACTGCCGCGCGGTGGTGCAGGCGCAGTCACGGCGCAGTGCGATCACCTGGGTCGGCCTCGAGTACCGCTACATGGCGCCCATCGCCGCGCTGCTCGCAGAGCTGCGTGCCGGCACGGTGGGCGACCTGCGCATGTTCTCCGTGCGCGAGCACAGGTTCCCGTTCCTCGTGAAGGTGGGCAACTGGAACAGGTTCACGCGCAACACCGGCGGAACGCTCGTGGAGAAGTGCTGCCACTTCTTCGACCTCATGAACCTCGCCGTCGGCTCGCGCCCCGTGCGGGTGATGGCGAGCGGCGGCCAGGACGTGAACCACCTGGACGAGTGGTACGAAGGCGAGCGCAGCGACATCCTCGACAACGCGTTCGTGATCGTGGACTACGCGAACGGCGTGCGGGCCATGCTCGACCTCAGCATGTTCGCGGAGGGAAGCCGGCACGAGCAGGAGATCGTCGCCGTCGGCACCACGGGCAAGCTCGAGGCCGAGGTGCCCGGCGACGGGCGGCTGTTCGTCGGTGACCGCGCCTCGCGGTCCGTGCGCGAGGTGCCCGTGGCGGTCGACCCGTCGGTCGGTCACCTCGGGTTCCACTTCGGGGCGAGCTACGTGGAGTGCGCCCGGTTCGTGGACGCGGTGATCGCCGGTGCCCAGCCCGACGTCACGGTGCAGGACGGCCTGTGGAGCGTGGTCATCGGTGCCGCGGCGCACCGCTCCATCGACGAGGGCCGTGTCGTGTCGATCGACGAGTGGGCCTTGTCATGAGCGCGAGGAGCGCCGGCACCTCTCGCTGCACCACCGGACGTTCTCCCAGTCGCGGGCCCACTTGCGGCGCCACTCGAACGGCCTGCCGCAGCCCTCGCACACCCTCGGTGCGTGGCCGTTCTTCGTGCGCGCCTCCCGTGCCATGCACCCAAGGGTACGGCGCGCCGTGACCGGAGGTTCCTGCCCATGAACGTGATCGTCGTGGCCAACCTCGCCTCGGCCTGGGTGATGACCGGTGTCATCTGGTTCGTGCAGGTCGTGCACTACCCGTTGCTCGCGGTGGTCCCCGTGGAGGCCGCCCGCGAGGCTGCACTGGAGCACCAGCCCCGCACTGCGCGGGTCGTCGGACTGCCGATGGCTGTGGAGGGTGTCACCACACTGTGGCTCATGCTCGACCGTCCCGCCGGCGTGGACTGGTGGCTCGCATGGGCCGGTGGCGCCTGCGTCGCGGTCGCGTTGCTGTGCACCGTGCTCCTCTCGGTGCCGAGGCACGCACGCATGGCGGAACGGCCTGATGCCGCGGTGGGCCGCGAACTGGTGCTGACGAACTGGCCGCGCACGGTCGCGTGGACGGCGCACGGAATCGTTTGCGTCGCCATCGTGTTGCAGACGTTGTGACCAACATCGTCAGCGACGTCCTCGACACCACGGTGGTGGGCGGTTTCTCGCGCATCGGCTATGAGTGGCGCAGCCGCTCCCGCGGCTTCGCCGCACCGGAGACGTTCGACCTCCGCGGCCGGCGCATCGCCGTGACGGGTCCCACCTCGGGTCTCGGGCTCGAGACCGTCCGCATGCTGGCGCCCACCGGTGCGGACCTCGTCCTCGTCGGCCGCGATCCAGAACGCACCCGGGCTGTCGCCGGGCAGCTGGCCCCCGTCGCGACCGGCCGCATCGACTCGGTCACTGCCGACATGTCTGATCTCGGTGCCGTCGCGGCCGCGGTGCCGCTGATGGGCGGCGTCGATGTGCTCGTGCACAACGCCGGTGCGCTGCTCCCGCAGAGGGAGCTGTCACCCCAGGGCATCGAGATGACCGTCGCCGCGCACGTGATCGGGCCGCACCTGATGACGCGGCTCCTGCTGCCCGCGCTCTCGCGCGCCGGCGGACGTGTGGTCACCGTTGCGTCGGGGGGCATGTACGCGGCCGACCTGCCGCGGGTCGCGGGGGACCGCACCCTCGAGATGAACGAGATGCACTGGAACGGCACGCGGCAGTACGCGATCGCGAAGCGCGCCCAGGTCACCCTGAACGAGATGTGGGCCGCCGCCGAGCCGTCCGTCCACTTCGCGGCGATGCACCCCGGATGGGCGGACACCCCCGGAGTGAAGTCGTCATTGCCGTTGTTCCGCGTGCTGACGCGGCCGATCCTGCGCACGGCGCGGCAGGGCGCCGACACCATCGCATGGCTCGCCGGTGTCGAGGGGATCCCGGCGCCGTCGGGCTCATTCTGGAGCGACCGCGAGACGAGGTCGATCCACAAGTCGCCGTCCACCAGGGCAAGCGACACACCGGACCGCCGCGCGGACCTGTGGGAGTGGGTCCAGTCGGTCACCGAGCCGTTCGTGCGCTGAGGCACGGCGGCCGGCCGCGCGACGTCAGACGCAGCGGTTGACGGTGTGCGAGATGCCGGTCAGCCAGGACTCGAGGACATCGCCCTTCTTCAGGAACACAGGCGGCTTGCGCGCCGCGCCCACGCCGCCCGGCGTGCCGGTGAAGATCACGTCGCCGGGCAGCAGCTGCACGATGCCCGAGAGGTACGAGATGATCTGCGGCACGCTGAAGATGAGGTCGTCGGTCGTCTCGCGCTGCACCTCCGCGCCGTTCAGGGTGCAGACGACCTCGAGCCTGTCCCTGTCCGCCAGGCCCTTCGCGTCCACCAGCCAGGGGCCGAACGGCGAGTAGTTCTCGCGGCTCTTCCCCAGGTTGAACTGCGGGGGGACCGTGGCCAGCTGGAGAGCCCTGTCGCTGATGTCCTGGCCCACGCACACGCCGGCCACGTTGTCCCACGCGTCTTCCTCGCTGATGTCGCGTCCGCCCTTCGAGATGACGACCACGAGCTCGACCTCCCAGTCGACCGCCGGTCCCGCCACCGGCACGTCCGCGTTCGGGTTGCCGATCGAGGAGGGGAACTTGGTGAAGGTGAGCGGCGTGTCGGGGATCTTCGCCCCGGTCTCCTCGGCGTGCTTGCGGTAGTTGAGACCGATGCCGAACACCTGCGACGGCCACGGGGACGGCGCATTCAGGTCGTCGGTGCTGCACGGCACGCCCGGGTCCGTGCACGAGGCGGCGAACCCGCGCACCTCGTCCCAGCGGCGGAAGGCATCGATGGGCTCGGAGGTGAAGCGGCCGTTGCTGGCCTTCTCCAGGTCGACGACGTTGTTGTCCGGGCCGACGACCAGGTGGGCACGGCCGTCCTTGCAGGCGAATCTGAAACTCATGGGAGCGACTATAGACCTTGTTAGTCATTTGACTAAACTCAGCGGATACTGCACCCGGGGACGGCTCCGGGTGGTCCGGAGAGAAAGCGGGGACCCGGCGATGGCCTCACCGATCAAGTTCGCCCATGTGGTGCTGAAGACCAACAAGTACGACGAGATGGTCGCCTGGTGGCGGGACTTCCTCGGGGCCCAGGTCCGCCACGGGAACGACTTCATCTCGTTCCTCTCCTACGACGACGAGCACCACCGCATCGCGATCGTGCGCATGCCGCACCTCTCGGAACGGGCCACGGACACCGTGGGTGTCGAGCACTTCGCCTTCACCTACGCGAGCCTCGGGGACCTGTTCGGTCAGTACGAGCGCATGAAGGCGGCCGGCATCGCGCCCTACTGGACGATCAACCACGGCATGACGCTGTCGGCCTACTACCGGGACCCCGACGGCAACCAGGTGGAGACACAGGTCGACTCCATGACAATGGAGGAGGCAGACGCTTTCATGAACGGGCCGCTCTTCGCCGAGAACCCGATCGGAATCAACGTGGACTTCGACGCGCTCGTGGCACGCCACCGCGCCGGCGAGGACGCGGCGTCGATCACCGACTACGCCACTGCCGGCCGGTAGATGACGGAGCAGCCACGCAGCCGCGCTGCAGCGGAGGAGAAGCTGGTGCGCGCCGCGGGCGAGCTCCTCTCCGAGGTCGGCCCGCGAGCCACCACCGTGCGCGCCGTCGCCGCGCGCGCCGGCGTCAACCACGGGCTCGTCCACCACTACTTCGGCAACAAGGACGGGCTGCTGCGTGCGGCGATGGTCCGGCTCGTCGGCGACCATGCCGAGTTCGCGCGGCGCATGGCCGGGGGCGGCAACATGCCGGCCCCGTTCGCGTTGCTGCAGGACCAGACGTACCTGCGCGCGGTCATGCGCTGCGTGCTCGACGGCGAGATGGGTCTCGCCACGACGGAGCTCTCGGAGGGGGTCTCGGTCCCGCGGCGGGCAATGGACGACATTGCCGCCAGGCGCGGCATGGACGGGCCGGACGCACAATTGCGTGCCGCGATGGGAATCGGCATGGCCATCGAGATGGGCTGGGCCGCGCTCGAGCCGTTCATCTTCGCCGTCACGGGCGTCGGCCCGGCCGGGGCGGAAGAGGCCCGTGACGAGGCGGTCAAGCTGCGCAATGCATTCGCGGACCTGCAGCTGGCGGCGGTGGACCGTGGTTGATGTCCTGATAATCGGCGGCGGCCCGGTGGGCTGCCTGCTCGCGGTGCTGCTGAACGACATGGGCGTGTCGAACA
>CAZZFB010000038.1:10656-14615 GCA_964653385.1 uncultured Bifidobacterium sp.
GGCCCGGTGGGCTGCCTGCTCGCGGTGCTGCTGAACGACATGGGCGTGTCGAACACCGTCGTCGAGCGCGACCTCCGGCCGTACTCGCTCCCGCGGGCCATCGTGATGGACGACGAGATCCAGCGCCTCTTCCACGACCACGGGATGGGTGAATGGCTCGCCGCGAACACGAGCCCGCTGGAGCGGGCGGACTTCGTGGGTCCGGACGGCGCCGTGGTCATCGGGGCGGACCTCCCGCCCGTGGCGCTGCAGGGCGTGCCCCCGGTGCTGTGCCACTACCAACCCGATCTCGACACCATGCTGCGGGCGCGCTGCGAGGCCGGTGGCACGCGCGCGCTGTGGGGTCACACGGTGACCGACCTGGTGGACCGCGGCGACCGGTGCCTGACCACGCTCGACAACGGCGAGGTGCTCGAGTCGCGCTGGGTCGTGGGGTGTGACGGTGCGTCCAGCTGGACGCGGCGCCACCTCGGCCTCGTGCTCGAGGACCTGCGGTTCGACCAGGAGTGGCTGGTGGTGGACATCGCGATGAACGAGACCAGCACTGTCGATCTCCCGCTCGGCGTCCGCCAGTACTGCCGCCCGGAGCGCCCGTGCACCTACGTGAAGGGCCACGGCCCGTACCGCAGGTGGGAGTTCCAGGTGCAGCCCCACGAGGATGCTGCACAGCTGAACACACCGGAGGGACTGTGGGGACTCCTCGCCGAGTGGGCCGGCCCCGGCGATGCCGATCTCGTGCGTTCCGCCGTGTACCGCTTCCATGCGGTGGTGGCAATGCGGATGCAGCAGGGCAACGTGTTCCTCGCCGGTGACTCGGCGCACCAGACACCGCCGTTCGCCGGCCAGGGGCTGAACTCGGGCATGCGCGATGCGGCGAACCTGTCGTGGAAGATGTCGTACGTGGTGCGGGGCCTCGCCGCCGAGAAGCTGCTCGGCACCTACACGCCCGAGCGCGCGCCGCACGTGCGCAGCGTGATCGAGCACGCCGTGGACATGGGCCGCCTGATCGACCAGCTCGCGGGACGCGTGAGCCACGGCGTCGACGTGCAGAGCGGGTACGGCGGCACGCGTCCCGCACCCCACATCGAGTCCGGCATGGTCACCGGCGACAACCCGCGCGTCGGACACCAGTTCTGGTACCACCCCGGGGTGTCGCGGGCGGTCCGCACCGACGGCGCATCGTTCGCGGTGGTCACTGCGACCCCGGTGGAGATGCCGGCCGGGCTCGCGGCGCTGTCCGCGGTGAATGTGACCGCCCCGGAGGCGGTCGGTGACTCGTACGCCGTCGTCGTGCGTCCCGACAGGTACGTCGCGGCGGTGGCTGCGGATCACCCGGGGCTCACGGCCGCCGCGGATACCCTTCTCGCCCATGCCCGATGAGGACAACGGATTCACTGTCGCGCCGGTGAGGCGCGACGAGACGCACGAGTGTGCGTCCTGCGGGTCACCGTTCGCGACTGCGTGGAGCACATCGGAGGGGCGGGCGTGGCTGTGCCGCGAGTGCGCGAACCTCCACGGGCTCGGCTGCCCGTAGCAGCGCGGGCCCGGCGCTAGGCGAGCTTCTTGCGCAGGCCCTTCGCCGCCGCGTCGCCGACCTTGTTGAACACCAGGCCGAGCGGCAGGTTGAGCGGCGCGAGGACGCCGTTGAAGGTGAGCTTCGCGTCGTAGGTGACGTCGCACCCGGTCGCCGTGGGCGCCACCGTGATGCGGTCGACCGACGTGAACATGAAGTTCCTCCCGACGAGCAGGACGTTCGTGGAGCCGTCGTGCTCGGTGGTCTCGTACGTGAGGAGCATGTCGCGCCCGCCGAAGCCGCGTGTGGTCACCTCGTACACGGCACCCTCGCCGCCGCCGGAACCCTTCGTCTGGGTCACGCGAAGGATGCCCCTGTCCCACTCCACGTAGTTGGTCATGTCCGCCATGTACGAGTAGGCGCGGTCGGGGGACCAGGACGAGGGGACGGTGACGACGTAACGGGGCATGCCGTGGTCAACACGCGTCCCCGCGGGGTCATTCCCCCTGGTGCGGGACGGACGTGCCTCAGCGCCTGCGCGGGCGGGCCGCAGGCATCCAGTTCTCGCCCGCGGTCGCGTCTATGTGCGCCACGTACCTGTCGCCGACGGGCTCGATGATCGAGAGGAACCGCACGGTCTTCTCCTCGCCGAGGTGCCGCCACGCGCGCGTGCACAGCTCGTCGGTGCGGTCCTCGACGCCCTGGCGGTAGGCGATGCCCGCCTCGTTGACCCTGCCGTCGGTGACGAACCCCCGCGCCGCGAGCGACGCGAGGCCGGCCTCGATCTCGGTGTCATCGGCGCCGCGGCTGCGCGGGATCCACTGGTCGGGGTAGCCCATCCACGCGTCGTGCAGCAGGCCGGCCTCCACGATGCCGATGTCGTCGTTCACGAGGATGCCGAAGTGGGTGTCCCCGCGCCACTCCCGGATGCAGTTGAGCGCGTTCCATGCCGACATCACCGGGTCCTGCGGTCGCGGCCAGGCGCGGTGCGCTGCGAAGAGCACGCGCCCCGAGGAGGGGAGGGCATCGACCGTGGACCAGAGCTCCGGGGCGAGCTCGCCGAGCGGCCCCGTCACCTGGGGTGTCATCTCCTCCAGGCCCGCGCGCACCGCTGCGTCACGCGCCGTCGTGACGGCGTGCCAGTCGTCGATGTGCGGGGCGGCGTGCTCGATCGCGAAACGGACGAACTCGCGCTTGATCGTGTAGAACGCGGCGAACACGGCCTCGGCACCGGCGGGCGCGAGCGGCGCACCGCGGTTGACGATGTAGTGGCCGAGGCCGTCCGGCACCCCGAGCGCGGCGAGGTTCTCCTTCGCGCGCGGGTCCCAGAAGATCCACCCGAGCAGGCGGTGCGAGGCGAACGAGGCCCGGCGAGTGAGGTCCATCCAGTCGGTCATCACGGCGACGGTAGCGGCACGCGCCGCGGCGGGTCACGAACGCAGGGTGTTGGGGGCACCGACGAGGCTGTCGAGCGACGCGTTCACGTCGTCGGCAGCCGGGTGCTCTGAATCGTGGAAACGGTTCAGATAGGTGATGGACACTAGACCATCCTCGACCGTCCCACCGTCGGTCGTGGAGTCGAGCTTCATCTCGTCGCCCCACGCCATCCGCACGTAGTACGAGTCGGCATGGCCCTCCTTCTGCTCCATCGTGGCCGTCGACATTGCCCTGGGGATCCCGTACCCCACGTCTGTTCGGCGCCAGCCGAGAATCCGGTCGACGGGAAGGTTCGGAACGTTGACATTGATTGCCGCAGGTTCGGGGGAATTCGACGCAATCCAGCCGCTCACAACCGATTGGGCAACAGTTGCAGCCGCATCCCACTGTTGGCCCTTGATTGCATCGTCCCAGCCCTGGCCCTCCACGCCGAACCCGGTCACGGCCTGGCTCACCGCAATACCGGTGACACCCCCGTTGCGGGCTGTGATGGCGGCACCGACAGTGCCCGAGTGGTACACACTGCGGCCCACGTTTGCCCCGGGATTGATACCCGACACGACTAGATCAAACGGCGCACCGAACAACCCGAGCCGGGCAAAGAAGACGCACAGTGCCGGGGGGCCACTGACTGCCCACACGTTGTCCATACCTTCAATCGTGCGCCGGTGGACCTCGGGCTGCATGAGGTGGATGGCACCGATCGCCGCACTCGCCCCGGAGAACTCCTGGTCCGGGGCGGCCACCACGACCTCGCCGAACTGCCGCATTGACCGTGCCAGCACGTGCAGACCCACAGAGTCGATTCCGTCGTCGTTCGTCACCAGGATGCGCATGCCCCAATTACTACACGTTCCGGGTGTCCCGCCGGCTGACGGGAGATGAACAGCGTGAGGTCAGGGAGTTGCCGGGCGGCGTCGCCTGCGGGTGGCGGGCAGCAACAACGCCCCCGCGACAGCCGCAACGATCGGCAGCACGATCAGCCACACCGTCAACGACGACTCCTTTT
>CAZZFB010000039.1:0-14540 GCA_964653385.1 uncultured Bifidobacterium sp.
GGTGCGGGCAGGTTCGCCGGGCGGTCGCCGAAGCCCTGCAGGTAGACGCCCAGCTCGGCCGCGTCGACGTCGTCGACGAGGTTGAACGACACGTTGAGGAGCCCCTCCACGTCGGCGCGCAGCGCATCGATTCCCCCGGTGGCGTACGCATCGGCGATGCGGTGGATCGTGCCCGACTTCGGGATCTCGGCGTTCGCGCCCACGGGGATGGACACGATGCTCCCGCCCCTGCCCGACGGGTCGAGCGCGAGCATGGCGAGCGAGGCGACCTCGTTGCGCGAGTTGGTGACGGCCACGAGCGCCGTGGGTGTCACGGGGATCTTGGTCGCCGAGGTGTCGTCGACGGAGTTGCCGCCGGTCTCGTTCAGCAGCGAGTTCGCCCCCACCACCAGGCCGGACGGCAGCATGACGAGCCCGACCAGACCGGTGACCACCGCGGCCATCGCGCGGCGCCGGCGCCGCTCGGGTATCGCGCTCACCGGCGCGCCCCGTAGAGACCGTGCGCGGAGATGATGCGCGCGACTGCGGGGGTGACCATCGCCGACACGTCCGTGCCCGCGGACACCGCCGCCCGCACCGCCGAACTGGAGACCGCCACCTCGTCCATCGACACGAACTCCACCCTGTCCGCGCCGGACGGGTGCTCGGCGGGCGTGTCGGGGCGGTTCACGACAACGAGCGTAGAGAGGCGCGCCACCTCCTCGTGGTCCTTCCAGGTCTGGAACTGCCGCGCGGTGTCGGACCCGATGATGAGGTGCACGTCCGTCCCCGGCTGCTCGCGGTGGATCTCTCGCAGCGTGTCGACCGTGTAGGTGGGCCCGCCACGGCGGATCTCCCTGTCGTCGATCCCGAGGGAGGGATGCCCCTCCACGAGGGCCCGTGCCATCTCCAGGCGCACGCCGGCCGGCGAGACAACCCGGCCCCCGGCGGTCTTCTGCCAGGGGTCGTTCGCGGGGAGGAGGTCCACCCTGTCCAGGCCCATTGCGGACGCCACCGCCAGGGCGGCGGCCAGGTGGCCCACATGGGGCGGGTCGAAGGTGCCCCCCAGCAGTCCCAGGCGGAAAGGGCGGTCAGAAGGCACCGTCCGAGTGTAGAAGCCGCCCCCGATGGGCCCCCGGGCAGTCCCTGCGGACCCTTCCGGCACAGCGGGACAAGGATTTTCCGGGTTGTGTTGGAATTGGGGCTAGCGCGCTGTACCAGCCCCGTGTTACTGTGCTCATCCCCCGACACGGACCCCCATGTCGACCCCCAACTGTGCCCGTCGCCACCGAGTGCCCGGGAACACCTGACGAAGAAGAAATGTTGAAACACGCATCATGAACGACTCAATCGGTCTCTACCTCAACGACATCGGCAAGGTCGCCCTGCTCACCGCAGAGGACGAGCGCGAGCTCTCCAAGGCGATCGAGGCCGGCCGCGAAGCCCAGAAGCGCATCGACAAGGGCGAGCGCTCAGCCGCCCTGCGCCGCGACGTCCGCAACGCCGCCGCCGCGAAGGACCGCTTCATCCGCGCCAACCTCCGCCTGGTGGTCTCCATCGCCCGCCGCTACCCGCTGCCCCAGGGCATGGACCTGCTGGACCTCATCCAGGAGGGCAACCTCGGCCTCGAGCACGCCGTCGACAAGTTCGACTGGCGCCGCGGGTTCAAGTTCTCCACCTACGCCACCTTCTGGATCCGCCAGGCCATCGGCCGTGCGCTCGACCAGAAGGCCAGCCTCATCCGCATCCCGGGTGACCGCTCCGCCAGCCTCCGCGCCGCACTGCGCCAGGCCTCCGGCGACGGCGAGACCCTCGATGCCGGCAACGCCGAGCTGCACCGCCTGACCACCCCGGTCTCGCTGGACAAGACGGTCGGCGACGACGGTGATGCCACCCTCGGTGACCTCATGGACAACGGCCAGGGCACCCCGGAGGACGCCGTCATGGCGATCGTGGACACCGAGCTCCTCGACGAGCTGCTCGGCACACTCGACGACCGCGCCCGCTACGCCGTGACCGCCCGCTTCGGGCTGTACGACGGCGACCGCAAGAGCTTCCGCGAGGTCGGCGAGCAGCTGGGCGTCACCGCCGAGGCGGCCCGCCGTCTCGTCAGCCGCGCGGTGGAGGGCCTCAAGGAGGACGCCCTCCGCATCCTCGCCGTCTGACCGGCCCCGGACCAGCAACCAGCCGCGCGAGCGGGTGCCACACGGCACCGGCCGCGCGGCTTTTGCGTATTCCTGTTGCGTTCGGGGATTCTTGGCGCAAGGCTTGACTCACTATGGCGAAGAGCTGGACACCCACCTCCTGGCGGCAGTACGAAGCCGCCCAGCAACCGCAGTGGCCCGACATGGCCGCTGTCGACGCGGCGCTGAAGCAGGTCGCCGGGTATCCCCCCCTCGTGTTCGCAGGCGAGGCCCGCTCGCTGCAGGCTGCACTCGCCCAGGTCGCCGCGGGCAATGCGTTCCTGCTGCAGGCGGGCGACTGCGCCGAGAGCTTCGAGGAGTTCAGCGCCAACAACATCCGCGAGAAGCTGCGCGTCATCCTGCAGATGGCGATCGTGCTCACCTACTCCATGGGCGTGCCCGTGGTGAAGGTCGGGCGCATGGCGGGCCAGTTCGCCAAGCCGCGCTCCTCCGACACCGAGAAGGTCGGCTCGCTCGAGATCCCGTCCTTCCGCGGCCACATCGTGAACGACGCCTCCCCCACGGCGGCCGCCCGCACGCCGAACCCCGAGAGGCTCGTGCAGGCGTACCACCAGTCGGCCTCCACGCTGAACCTGCTGCGCGCGTTCACCAAGGGCGGCTTCGCCGACCTGAACCGCGTGCACGCCTGGACCCAGGAGTTCGTGGGGGCCAGCCCGGAGGGGCAGCGCTACGAGCAGCTCGCCCGCGAGATCGACATGGCCATGGGCTTCATGCGCGCGTGCGGCGTGGACACCGAGAACAACTCCACGCTGCACGAGGTGGACGTGTTCACCAGCCACGAGGCGCTCATCCTCGGCTACGAGGAGGCACTGACACGGCAGGACTCCCTCACCGGCGAGTGGTACGACTGCTCCGCGCACATGCTCTGGATCGGCGAGCGCACGCGCCAGCTGGACGGCGCGCACGTGGAGTTCCTGCGCGGCGTCGGCAACCCGATCGGCTGCAAGATCGGCCCGTCCGCCACGCCCGAGTGGGTCATCGAGCTGTGCGAGAAGCTGAACCCCGCCCAGATCCCCGGCCGTCTCACCCTCATCAGCCGCATGGGCGCCGGGAAGGTGGAGGACGCGCTGCGCCCTCTGCTGCGCGCCGTCCGCGACTCCGGCCACCCCGTGGTCTGGGCGTGCGACCCGATGCACGGCAACACCGTGACCGCCCCGAACGGACGCAAGACGCGCGGCTTCGAGGACATCGTCGCCGAGATCGCCGGGTTCGTGCGCGCCCACAACGCCGAGGGCACCTGGCCGGGCGGCATCCACGTGGAGCTGACCGGTGACGACGTCACCGAGTGCACCGGCGGCGGCCACTCCGTCTCCAACGAGGACCTCGACGAGCGCTACCAGACGATCTGCGACCCGCGACTGAACGGCCGCCAGTCGATCGACCTCGCGTTCCGCGTGGCGGAGCTCGTCCGCGCCGCGAATGCCTGACGCACTCGACGGCGCCTGGCGCCTCGCCGACGCGTTCCCCGTCGACGCAGTCTCGGTGGCGGTCATCAACCGCCACGGGACATTCACCCACGGCGACACCGGACGCGCGCAGCGCATCGCGTCCGTCAGCAAGCCCCTCGCGGCCTGGGCTGTCCTCGTGGCTGTCGAGGAGGGCAGCGTCTCCCTGGACGACCAGGTGGGCCAGGAGGGCTGCACGCTGCGGCATCTCCTCGCCCACGCCGGCGGCTACCCCTTCGAGGGTGCCGAGCCCGTGGGCGTGCCGGGCGCGCGCAGGATCTACTCGAACACCGGCTACGACATGATCGCATCCCACGTGGAGTCCGCCACGGGGATCGGTTTTGCCGCGTACCTCGCCGAGGCCGTGTTCGCCCCGCTCGGGATGTCGTCGTCGGAGCTGCGCGGTTCGTGCGCGAAGGACGTGCACTCCACCGCGGCCGACCTCGCGCTCTTCGCGGCGGAGCTCAGGCGGCCCGCGCTGCTCGCCCGCGAGACGTACCTCGACGCGGTGACCCCCGTGTTCCCGGAGCTTCAGGGCATCCTGCCCGGCATCGGCCCGATGGACCCGTGCCCGTGGGGACTGGGTGTCGAGATACGCGGGCACAAGTCCCCGCACTGGACGAGCCCGCAGAACTCCGCCTCCACCTTCGGTCACTTCGGCGGCATCGGCACGTTCCTGTGGGTCGACCCGGTGGCGGATGCCGCGTGCGTGATGCTGGCCGAGCGCGAGTTCGACGAGTGGGGCATGGAGCACTGGCCGGCGTTCAGCACGGCGGTGCTGGGGGGCAGCCGCCCGTGAGGTTCGCGAACGGAGACCGCATCAAGGTGAGCACCGTGGACGACGACGGCCTGCCCATCGTGCGCTACGGCACCGTCGGCGCCGAGCTGCCGGGCGACGGCCCCGTCGTGGTGATGTTCGACGACCTGCTCGGCGGGGACATCGTGGACCGCAGCGAGGTGGAGATCGTCACGGTCGACTCCGTGGCGCTCGTCCTGCAGGGCCCCGACCTCGCCACGGACCCGGTGCTGCGCGCGGGGCTCGCCGCCATGTGGGCGGCCGAGGTGGACCTCGCCGGTCTCGAGACGGGCGTCCTGCACCTGCTCGGCGACCCGCCGGGTGCGGGGCTGCGCGATGCAGCGGACTCGTGGGTGCTCGCGGAGTTCTCTCACGAGGGCTCGATGCACGTGGTGAGAGCCCTGCTCGCTGGTGACGGGACGGGTACGGTGGTCGTCCACGCCGGTCGGATGAACCGGTGGGACGGATTCACCTCTCCATGACCCCCCGCACACCATGACCACCGAGCAGAAGCCGCGCGGCATCAGCGCGTTCACCATGGGCATCGGCCCGCTCCTCCTGTGCGGGTTCGCCGTTCCCGTGTCGAACAGCATGATCTTCCCGGCGCTCAGCGACCTGCAGGACGAGTACGGGTTCTCCGACGCCGGACTCGGCTTCATCGCCGCGGCCGGGTTCCTCACGTCGTTCTTCGTCCAGTTGTTCCTCGCCCCGCTCGCCGACCGCGGCAAGCCGAAGCGCTTCGTGCTCGCCGCCCTCGTGCTCGCCGCCGTGGGCTCCACCCTCTTCGCCTTCGGCGGGTCGCTGTGGGTCTTCGTGGTCGCACGCGCCATCACCGGCGCCTCCCTCGGCACCAGCGGCCCTGCCGTGCGCGCGATCGTGGCGAACATCGACAGGACCAGGTCCGCCGAGCGTCTCGGGCGCCTGCGCGGCGTGGAGCTCGCCGGGTTCACCGGCGGCCCCATGATCGGCGCCCTCCTCATCGGCCCGTTCGGGCTGCGCGGCGCGTTCCTCGTCTTCGGCGGCGTGGCGCTCGTGTCCTTCCTCTTCGTGCTCTCGCAGCGCATCCCCGCGCTCCCCGTCTCCGGGGAGTCCCGCAAGCCCAGCCTGGAACTGCTGCGGCTGCGCCCGGTGAGGGCGGCGGCTCTCGCCTCGCTCACGCTCTTCATCCCCGTCGGCATCTACGACTCGCTGTGGGACAGGTACATCACCGACCGCGGGGGCAACAACCTGATGGTCGGCCTCACGTTCCTGCTGTACACGATCCCGTTCATCGTGCTCGGGGCCGCCGGCGGGCGTCTCGCCGACAGGCGCGGGGCGGAGCGGATGACCGTCATCGGCATCTTCCTGACGATCCCGCTCGTGTTCGTGTACGGCCTGCTCCAGTCCGCGTGGCTTCTGGTCGCCTTCGCCGTGGTCGAGGGCGTCATCGGTGCGCTCTCCATCCCCGCTGCGCAGTCGCTCATGGCGAAGGTCGCCCCGGAGGGCCGCGCCACGGCGGCGCAGGGCCTCGCCGGCAGCGGCGACCTGCTCGCGGCAACGCTCATGTCCCTCCTCGCGCCCGCCCTCTACGGCGGGTTCGGACCCGTCGCCACGTTCGGCACTGCGGCCGCGTTGATGTGCGGGACGGGAACGGCCGTGGCCCTCATGCTGAGGACCACGGCCGGACCGCGGAGTTGAGTTGTCGCCCGGTCAGCTGGTCAGCTGAGGCGCTCGATGATCATGGCCATGCCCTGGCCGCCACCGACGCACATGCTCTCCATGCCGTAGGTCTTGTCCTCCCACTGCAGGCCGTTGATGAGCGTGGCCATGATGCGGGCACCGGTCATGCCGAACGGGTGGCCGAGCGCGATCGCGCCGCCGTGCACGTTCAGCTTCTCCATCGGGATGCCGAGGTGCTTGGCCGAGGGCAGCACCTGCGCGGCGAATGCCTCGTTGATCTCCACCAGGTCGATCTGGTCGATGGTCATGCCGGCGCGCTTCAGCGCCTGGCGGCATGCCTCGATCGGGCCGAGGCCCATGATCTCGGGGTTGAGGCCGGACACGCCGGACGACACGATGCGCGCGAGCGGGGTGAGGCCGAGCTGCTTGGCCTTGGTGTCGCTCATCACCATCACGGCGGCGGCACCGTCGTTCAGCGGGCACGCGTTGCCCGCTGTCACGGAGCCGTCGGGGCGGAACACGGGCTTGAGCTGCGACACCGCCTCGTAGTTGGTGCCGGGGCGCGGGCCGTCGTCCTTCGACACCACGGTGCCGTCGGGGAGGGTCAGCGGGGTGATCTCGCGCTCGAAGAAGCCGTTGTCCACGTGCTCGCAGGCGAGGTTCTGGGAACGGACGCCGAAGCGGTCCATCTCCTCGCGGCTCACGCCCTCCTGCTCGACCACGTTCTCGGCGGTCTGGCCCATGGCGATGTAGGCGTCGGGCAGGCCCGGTGCCGGCGTCCACTTGCCGTGGCCGCCCTCGGCACGCGCCTTCGTGCGTGCGCCCGGCTCCTTGAACACCGGGTTCGGGGCGGAGTCGCTCGCGCCTGACGCGTAGCGGCTGACGGTCTCCACGCCGGCGGCGATGAAGCAGTCACCCTCCCCGGAGCGGATCGCGTGGGCGGCCATGCGGATGGTCTGCAGCGACGACGAGCAGTAGCGGTTCACGGTGACGCCGGGGACGTCGTCGAGGCCGGCGAGGATCGCGGCCATGCGGGCGATGTTGAAACCGCCCTCGCCCGCGGGCTGGCCGATCCCCATCATCAGGTCCTCCACGTCGGAGGCCTTCACCTGGGGCACCTTCGCCATGAGGGCGCGGATGATCTGGGCGGACATGTCGTCCGGGCGGAGGTCCTTCAGCGACCCCTTGTTGGCGCGGCCGATGGGGCTGCGGGCTGTGGCGACGATGACTGCTTCGGGCATGTGTGCTCCTGACTGGGTGGTCCCGCGGGTCGGGACAACGGGTCAAACCTAGTCAACGGGGGTCGTTCGGGAGGTCGTCAGAGCCGTCCCCGCGGGCCTCCGCGGCCGCCAGGACCCGCTCCATCTCCTCCAGTTGCAGCGGGTCGTTCATGTTGAGGAGGCGGCAGTAGAAGCGGATCCCCCGCGGGGTGCCCTTCACGCGCACCGGGACCCTGTCCCCCAGGTCCGTGCCGTACCCCTTCGGGATGTCGACGGCGTGCACGCCGGCCTGGTGGAGGTCCTCCTCCACCGCGGCGAGCTCCCCGCCGTTCATCATGTAGAGGTCCGCATCGACGAAGAAGGTGAACTCAGCCACGCCGCGACGGTAGCGGCTGGGAGACCCGCAGGGGCGCTGGCGTATCCTGCCCCCATGACTTTGCCCTCGGTCCCCCTCTCCGACATTGATCTCTCCAGCGAGCAGTTCTGGACCGCCCCTCGCGAGTGGCGGTACGGCGCGTTCAAGACTCTCCGTGACGAGTCGCCCTTCCAGTTCTTCGAGGAGTTCGTGCCCGAGGACTCCCTCTTCCCGCGCGGCCCCGGTTACCGCGCCCTCACCCGTCACGAGGACATCTGGCACGTCAGCCGCAACCCGCAGCTGTTCTGCAGCGGCAACGGGTCCAACATCGGCGACATGCCGGTGGAGATCAACGAGTTCTTCGGCTCCATGATCAACATGGACGACCCGAAGCATTTCCGTCTCCGCTCGATCGTGTCGAAGGGCTTCACCCCGAAGGAGATCACCGCGCTCGAGGAGTCCGTGCGCGTGCGCTCGAAGGCCGTGATCGACCGCATGTTCGAGCGGTTCCCGGAGCGCAGCTGCGACTTCGTCCGCGAGGTGGCCGCCCTCATGCCGCTGCAGATCATCTGCGACATGATGGGCATCCCCGAGTCCGACGAGGAGATGATCTTCAACTGGACGAACACCATCCTCGGCGTGGGCGACCCCGAGTACGTGGGCTCCTTCGAGGACCTCGTGCGCGTCGGCGGGGAGATCTTCAACTACGCGCTCGCGCTCGGCGAGGAGCGCAAGAAGAACCCCACCGGTGACATCGCATCGGTGATGATGTCTGCCGAGGTGGACGGGGAGCGCCTCACCGCCCAGGAGTTCGGCTCCTTCTTCATCCTGCTCGTGGTCGCCGGCAACGAGACCACCCGCACCGCGATCGCCCACGGCATGCGCGAGCTGACCCTGAACCCGGACCAGCGCCAGCTGTGGTACGGCGACTTCGAGACGCACACCAAGACTGCCGTCGAGGAGATCGTGCGCTACGCAACGCCGGTCATCCACTTCCGCCGCACCGCCACCGAGGACACGGAGATCAACGGGCAGCCCATCAAGCAGGGCGAGAAGGTCGTGATGTTCTACCAGTCGGGCAACCGCGACGAGCGCGTCTTCACCGACCCGGACCGCTTCGACATCACCCGCCCGCTCGCGCCCGCACAGGTGGGCTTCGGGGCAGGCGGCCCCCACTTCTGCCTGGGCGCGAACCTCGCCCGCCGCGAGGTCGCGGTCATGTTCGACGAGATCCGCCGGCGCGTTCCCACGCTCGAGATCACCGGCGAGCCCGCGTACCTGCAGAGCTCGTTCATCAACGGCATCAAGCGCATGCAGTGCGCCTGGTGACGACCGGAGCTACTCGGCGACCATCCTGATGTCGGCGACCACCGCAGCGTGGTCACTCGGCTGCACGCCGCCCACTGGCTCCACTCCCGCGAGCCACACCCGCGTGGGGTTGCCGATCGGCCGCGGCCGGGGCCAGCTGACGAACAGATAGTCGAGGCGCCTGTTCGGCCACGTGGAGTCGGCGATGTACGGGTTGTCGCGGCGCCACGTCATCCCGTCGCCCTCCCCCGCGACCTCCCACAGGTCGGTGAACACGAGGCCCGGCACCGCCGGCTCGCGCCGGCCGGTGAGCATGCGGATCTCGTCGCTGTCGGGGACCGCGTTGAAGTCTCCCGCGATGATCACCGGCGTGTCGACCTCCGGGTCGTCGCGCAGTGAGTCCACGATGGCGCTCAACGCCTCGCACTGGGCCATGCGCGTGGCCGACTGGTCGAACTTGTAGTCGAGGTGCGTGCACACCGTCCACCACCTGCCGTACGGCGTGTCGAGGTGCGCCACCACGGCCCTGCGGTAGCTGGGCGCACCTGTCACGTCCGGCAAGCGGTGCACCCGCCACTCGATGATCGGCCACCGGGAGAGGATCGCGTTGCCGAGGCTGACCTCGTCGTCGTACCACGGGCCCTCGGTGCGCGCCACGTACATGTTCAGTTCCCCGGCGAGGAAGTCGGCCTGGTCCAGGCCGCCGGCCTGGCCCCACACCTCCTGGAGGAAGACGACGTCGGCGTCCTGCTCGCGCAGCACCGCGAGGATCGCCTCCTGGCGCTCGCGCCATGGCCCGAACCGCCACCACAGGTTCCAGGTGAGGATGCGCGCTTCCATGGCGCAGACGCTACGCCCTGCGGGGCGTCAGGCGCCCAGGAAATCGACGAGTGCGGCGGCAATCAGCGCCGGCTGCTCGGGGAGCATGGCGTGGCCGGCGCCGTCGATCTCCACCAGACGGGCGTGCGGGGCGGATTCCGCCACGTACCTGCGGCCGTTGCCGGGCGGCGCGATCGCGTCCTGCAGGGCCTGCACCACGAGCACCCGCTCGACGGAGGCGCCCCACCAGTCGTCGCGGGGCGTGGACTGCACCGCGGCCCGTTGGTAGCGGAAGACCCCCGGCATCCATCCCTCCCGCCAGACCGACGGGTCGTTGCCCGGGGCGAAGAACGCGGTGCGGACGTGGTGCAGGTGCTCCTCCTCCGGCAGCGAGGGATCGAAGCAGTGGCCGAGCGACACCCACAGCGACGGGTCGGGCTCCACCAGGCCGCCGGCTGCGAGCAGGGTCAGCGAGGCCACGCGCCCGGGGTAGTCGGCGGTGATCATGCGGGAGAGCCTGTTGCCGAATGCATGGCCCACGAGGTTGAAGACCGTGATCCCCTCCGCCTCGAGACGTTCCACCGTGTCGCGGGCGAGATCGTGCAGCGTCGGTGTCCCGTCCCACGACGGGCGCGGCTCCACCTGCACGGTCACGTGCCCTGCCTCGCGCAGCGCCGGCACGACCGGGTCGAAGTCTGTGGCCGGCCGCCCGAGCGACGGGATCATCACGACGACGGGCTGCCCGGCGCCCATCACTGCACCGCCAGGCTCGCGCGGAACTCCGCGTCCTCGATGAGGGCGCGCACGTCAGCAGACGGCTCGCTCAGGCGCTCCAGCGTCACGCCGTGGATCCGCCCCGTGAACCGGTACACGTGCGGGTAGTCACCGACCGCCGCGCCGCTGTCCAGTCCCACGTCGAACGTCTCGCCGCTGATCGAGAAGATGACGGGCACGGACCTCTCCACGCGCACGTGCCCCACGGGCTCGCCGTCGATGCTCATCACGGAGTCGCCTCCCCCGCCCATGCCGCCGTCATAGGCATGGTCGATCACGACGGTCCTGCGGCCCGGCGCCAGTGCCTCGCGAGACACCGCCACGTAGTGCTCGTGGCCCAGCCAGTTGTAGTGGTAGCGGGGCCTGCCGTCCGGCCCCACGTACAGCGACCATCCGGCCATGTTCCCGCCCTGGGCGACGATCACGCCCTCGCACCCGCCCTCGGGGACCGTGACCTCGGCGGTGATGCGGAACGAGCAGTTCTTCAGGTTGACCACGGAGCGCTCCGGCATGCGCTGGTGGACGTCTGTGTAGGTCATCCTCGTCAGGCCGCGCAGTGAGTCGTGCACCGCGTACCTGGCGCCGAACGTCTGGCCAGGCTCCTTCAGCGGGTACACGTTGTTGCGGCGGGCCTCGGCGTCGAACAGTTCCTGCAGCGCGGCCAGGCGCCCCGGGTGCTCGGCGGCGAGGTCGACACCCTGGGAGAAGTCGTTGCGGATGTCGTAGAGCTCCCACTTCTCCTGCGGACCGTCGAATGGGGCCGAGTCGAAGCGCTTCCACGGAAGCCGTCCGTGGAAGCAGGAGGCGATCCAGCCGTCGTGGTAGATCGCCCTGTTCCCGAACATCTCGAAGTACTGGGTCACGTGGTTCTCCGGCGCGTCGGAGGATTCCATCACGGGCACCATCGACACGCCGTCGATCGGCATCTGGGCGAGCCCGTTCACGTGGCTCGGTGCCTCGATCCCCGCCGCCTCGAGCAGCGTCGGGAAGATGTCGGTCACGTGGTGGAAGTTGCTGCGCAGCGCGCCCGCGTCCTTGATGCGCCGCGGCCACTGCACCGCCATCGCGTTGCGGGTGCCGCCGAAATGGGAGGCGATCTGCTTCATCCACTGGAACGGCGAGTCGAGCGCCCATGCCCACGCCAGGTTGTAGTGGTTCTCGCAGCGCGCGGACCCGAAGTCGTCCATGTGCTCGAGCAGCCACTCGGGGTCCTCCGGCAGGCCGTTCTGGAACGACGGCGCGCTCCATGCACCGTTCACCGTCCCCTCGGCGGACGCGCCGTTGTCTCCCGTGACGTAGATGAAGAGCGTGTTGTCCGTCTCGCCCATCTCCTCGACCGCGTCCAGCAACTTGCCGACCTGCTCGTCGGTGTGGGCCATGAAGCCGGCGAACACCTCCATCAGCCGCGCCGCCACCGGCTTGTACCTGTCCGGGTACTCCTCCCACGACGGCACCTCCGGCGGGCGCGGGGTGAGCACCGTGCCCCCGGGGATGACGCCGAGGTCCAGCTGCCGGCGGAAGACCTCCTTGCGAAGTTCGTCCCACCCGCCGTCGAACCGGCCCTTGAAGCGCTCGATGTACTCGGGCCACACGTGGTGCGGGCAGTGCATCGCCCCGGTGGCGAGGTAGGTGAAGAACGGGCGGTGCGGGTTCGACGCACGCTGCAGGCGCATCCACGCGATCGCCTTCTCCGTGATGTCCTCGCTCATGTGGTAGTCGTCGCGGCCCTCGTACGGCATCACGGGCATCGTCTGGTCGAACATCGGCGGCTCGAACTGGCTGGCCTCCGCGCTGAGGATCCCGTAGAAGCGCTCGAAACCGAGCCCCGTCGGCCACCTGTCGAACGGGCCGGTCAGGGTCTGCTCGTGCGCCGGGGTCACGTGCCACTTGCCGAACGCGCCGGTGGAGTACCCGTACTGACGGAGGATCTCGGCCACCGTCGCCGCCTCCTTCGGGATGATGCAGTCATACCCGGGGAAGCCGCTCGCGCCCTCGGGGATGTTGCCCATGTGCACCGCGTGGTGGTTGCGGCCCGTCAGCATCGCGGCGCGCGTGGGCGAGCACAGGGCCGTGGTGTGGAACTGGTTGAAGCGCAGTCCGTTCGCCGCCACACGGTCGAGTGCGGGCGTCGGCACGGGGCCGCCGAACGTGCTGCACGTGCCGAAGCCCACGTCATCCAGCAGCACGAGGACGATGTTCGGGGCGTCGGGGGACGGCAACGGCACCTCGGGCCGCGAGGGCTCCGACTCCCCCACGAGCCGGCCGGTGACGCCCGCGAAGGGCGCCGTGGCGAAGGGGATCGCGGGCCCCGTGGGGACCGTCTGTTGAGGTGCGCCCGTCATCGGTGCCTCAGGCGGGCAGGCACGGGTGGTCGAGACACCCGCGGACCGCATCGACCACGGAGGCATCACCGGTCACCTCGATGTCCGCCTCCGACCACTTCTTCTTCCCCGACAGGACGGACACGAACGTCGCCCGCGTCATCGACGCCGTCGCCGCGGCGCCGCGCCCGTCGGTGGGCACGGCAACGCAGTTGCGCACCATCAGCCCGGCCGCCTCGCCGTCCACCGTGATGCACAGGTGCGCGCTCACTCCCGCGGCACGCGCGGGGTCGAGCAGCACGCGGAGGGTGTGCACGAGGTCCGTGGACGCGGCGTGTGCGATCGACTTGGCCCCGAACGTGTGCGTCATGAACCTGTCCATCGGGGTCTGGCCGTCCAGGTGCCTGGCGCGGGTGATCGCCCAGTTGCGGATGTTCGCCGCCGGCGTGCGCTCCGCGACGAGACGCAGGCCGCGCGCGAGGAGGTCCTTGTCCGCCTGCGAGGCACCCGGTGAGCGGGCCAGCCACGTGGCGAGCTCCACCCCCCACCTGATCTCGTCACCGTCGAGGGCGGCGGAGGCCTGCCGTGCGACCTCGTCCCTGCCGCCGAACCCTGCGATCAACCTGGCGAAGCGCTCGTCGGGCTCCAGCGGGAACAGCTTCGACTCCTCGCCGTCGAACCAGCCGCGCAGGCCGGTGTAGATCTGTCGCAGGTGGTGCTCCGTGACGCCGTACCTCTCGCTCGTCAGGTAGTCCTGGTCGTAGAGCGCGGGCAGCGTGACGCGCGAGGCGATCTCGTCCATCGTCCAGCCCTTGTTGACGGCGCGCACCGTCTGGTCCCACATGAACTGGATGGAGTCGCGGTAGCGCTCCGACTTCGCCCTGATGTCCCCCGCACCCGACAGCGGCGGCCCGTGGGTGGCGATCAGGTGCTCCGGCGCCCATCCGATGATGTTCTCGATTCCGGGGATGAGCACGCGCGGGTCGCGGTACTCCTCGCCGCGGATGGCGTACACGTTGAACAGCAGCGGCCACACCGTGTTGTGCACGCACACCCCCGTGTCCGGGAAGTAGAAGTTCACGGAGTCGTCGCTGTCGCTCGGCGAGTGGCGCACGAGCACGCGCGCACCGGCGATGGTCACCTCCCCCTCGTCGGGGAGGACGTGCGTGACGGGCAGGTAGCCCGGCGTGGCGGGTGCGTGCGCGGGGTTGCGGTACGAGAACCCCAGGCCCACGTTCACCAGCCCGTCGGGTCCCTCGGCGGGCATCACGATCGCGAACTGCTCCACCAGGCCGCGGCCGTACGCGGGCGCGATCTCACCCGACGTGCGGGCCTTGTTCAGCGCGATGCGGCGGTGCCCGTGGATGGGCAGCGGCCGGGCGCAGTTGCCCTCGTCCAGCACGGCCTGCGTGCCCTCGACGTAGTGGAAGTGGGTGTAGACGACGGCCGCGATGGGCCTGTCCGTGCGGCGGCGCAGCTCCGTCAGCGCGAGCGCCATCTCCTGGACGGATTCCCCGGTGTCGAACGCGATGATGCCCTCCGGCGCGTCGATGAACGTCTGGTTGGACAGGCCGTTGCCCACGAGGCACCAGGCACCGGGGCGGACCTCGTAGAACTCGCGGCGGATGACCTCGTTCTGGGCCAGGTGGTCCCGGTGCAC
>CAZZFB010000040.1:0-14314 GCA_964653385.1 uncultured Bifidobacterium sp.
GCCGTGGAGCAGCACGGCCCGCACCTGCCGCTCGGCACGGACCTCTTCGTCGCGGATGCGGTGTCCCGCGCGGCGGTGGCCGAGCACGGCGAGACCCACGACGTGTGGCTTCTCCCGCCGCTCGGCTTCACGAAGTCGAACGAGCACGCCTGGTCCCCGGGCACGGTCTGGCTGTCGGCGGAGACCCTGCTCTCCGTTTTGAACGACATCGGCCGGAGCATCGCGGCGACCCCCGCGACAAGGCTCCTGTTCCTCAACGGCCACGGCGGCAACAGCGCGCTGCTCCAGGTGGCGAACCGTGAGCTGCGCCTCAGGCACGGCCTCAGGACGTTCCTGGCGCACCCGCACATGCCCGCCGACCAGGGTGGCTCATCTGCGGCAGGCGAGCTGGGGATGGGGATCCACGGCGGGACCGACGAGACATCGGTGATGCTGCACATCCGGCCGGACCTGGTCGACATGTCCAGGGCCGTCAGGCGCGTCCCGGAGGGGATGGCGGGCAACACGCACGTCAGGTTCGGTGGCTCGGTGCCGTTCGGCTGGCTGTCGAACGACTTCTTCCCCGAGGGCCACATCGGCGACCCCACGCTCGCGACTGCAGAGCTCGGTGCCCGCATGTTCGCCACCGCCGTCGCCACGCTGGGCGAGGTGTTCGGCGAGGTGTCCCGGTTCGATTTCGGCCGCTGAGGTGCCGTTCTGCTGCCCGTCATCAGGTCCTCTCCTTCTCCATGAACGCAAAACGGGGAGGGGCAGTGCCCCTCCCCGTCGAGTGCGGTGGTTGACCGTTGCTCAGCCGAGCTTGATGTTCGGGTCGATGAACTCGTTGGTCACGATGTCCTCGGCCGTCAGGCCCTCCTTCACCTTGGCACCGGTGGTCTCGTAGACCGGGGTCGCCAGGGCGATGAAGTCGGTGACGCGCTGCAGGTCGAAGGACCCGAGCGTGCCGTCGGGGCTGTTCGCCACGAGCTTGTCGGCGAGCTGCTTCTCCACCGAGGCGGCTGCCTGGCCCGCGTCGTAGACCCATCCGTTGTTGAACTGGTTCACGGCATCGAGGATCATGGCGTTGGTGGTGTCGGGGCTCTGGACGTAGTCGAGCAGCGCCTGCTGCATGACCGGCACGAGCTTCTTCAGGCACTCGGCGTTCTTCGAGAGGCTCTCGGGGGTGCCGCCGAGCGAGGAGGCATAGGCCGTCCATCCGGCGTCATGGATGTACTGGTACGCAACCGGCTTCATCCAGTCCTTGAGGACCTTCTCGTAGAAGTACGGCTCAGCCGTGCCGAAGCCCTGCTGGGCATCCTTGCCGCCGGCGGCGACGAACGATGCGGGCGTGCCGTCGTACGTGCCGTCAACCTGCTTCTTGTCCAGGATGCCGTTCGCCGTGAAGTAGTCCATGTAGGCGGCACCGTCGAAGTAGCGGACCTTCACGCCGGGCTCCTTGAGATCAGCGATCGTCTTGGCGTCGGGGTAGGTCGCGGGGTCCCACATGATGATCTGCGGGTTGATGTTGAACGGTGCGAAGACAGCCTTGGTCGGCTTCTCGACGGAGTTGCTCACGGCCTCGTCCGTGCTGGTGAAACCGAGCATGATCTCGGGATCCTGGTACAGCAGCGCGGTGACCTGCTGGTAGCCGACAGCCGGGCCGCCGGGGCGGACCTCGACCTGGACGCCGGTGGGCTGGCCGTTCGCGACCAGGTCGCCGCGGACGGCGACCTTCTCCGTGTCGACCTCGTAGCCGGGCCCGATGAGCTGGTACAGCATGCCGTGCTCGGACTCGGGGTTCCAGTCGGTCTGCAGGATGACCTTGGCCGGGCAGACGCCCGACAGGTCGATTGCGCCTGCGGCGGGGGCATCCCCTGCCGGCGCGGTCGTGTCGGAACTCGAATCGCCGCCGCCGCACGCCGAGAGCGTGAGTGCGGCGACCATCGAGATGCCGAGAATGGATCTCTTCATCATGGGTGTCTCCTGTGTGGGTATGGTGGTTCTGCTTGTCGGGTCATTGACCCCTGGTGGTGATGTGCCACTTCCCGATGGCCCTGCGGGAGAGCCAGCCGAAGAAGAGGAACACAACCAGACCTAGGACACTCGCCATGATGATGGCGGTGATGAGCTCGGCGCCCCAGAGGCGCGAGCGGTAGACGTCGATCTGGGCGCCGATTCCGACGGTTCCGCCCTGCCGGAAGTAGAAGTCGCCGACGACGGCGCCGATGACGGCGAGGCCGGCAGATATCCGGAGACCGACGAAAATGTTGGGCAGGGCGGCGGGGAACTGGAGCTTGGTCAGCCTCACCCAGCGGGTGGCCCCCTGCAGGGTGAAGAGCTCGTGCTGGCTCTTCTCTGCTGACAGAAGCCCGAAGAGGGTGTTGCTGACGATGGGGAAGATGGAGATGAGGACGACGACGAGGAGCCGCTGCTTCGTCGACCCGTCGATCAGGGCCCTGATGAGCGGCGTGAGCGCGAGGATCGGCGCGGACTGGACGGCCACGAGGTACGGCCAGGTCGCACGCTCGAGCCACTGCTTGCTGCTCATCAGCACGGCGAGAGTCATGCCGATGACGATCGTGATGCCGAGGCCCATCAGTGCGATCTTCGCGCTGTCCCAGAGGGACATGAGGATGGGCTGGAACCCACGGCGCTCACCCGTGCGCCACACGAGGAACCCGTCGGTTATCACCTTGTGGGGAGTCGGCAGCAGGAACCGCTTCTGCGGCGGGAGGATCACGGAGGAGAGCAGGTACCAGACCCCGACGAAGAGGGCGAACACGACTGCAGGCCCGACGTAGTCGGAGAAGCGCCGCCTGGTGCTCACATCCGGAAGCACCTCGTTCAGGAGTTCCGTGTCCGCCTGCGGGGCCGCGGTCTGGCTCATTGGTGTGCCCCCCGGAGTGCGTGCGACACCTTCGCGCACGTCTCGCCGAACTCCGCGGTGTAACGGAGATCGTGGGTGCGCGGGTAGTCAAACGGGATGTCGATCGATGCGATGATCCGTCCCGGCCGCGCCGACATCACGAGGACCTTGGTGGACATGTAGACGGCCTCGGAGATCGAGTGGGTGATGAACAGGCCGGCGAACCCCTGCGACTGGAACAGGGACAGCAGTTCGTCGTTCAGGCGCTCGCGGGTGATCTCGTCAAGGGCGCCGAACGGTTCGTCGAACAGGAAGACCTTGGGGTGCATGACGAGGGACCGCGCGAGCGATGCCCTCATTCGCATCCCGCCCGACAGCTGGCGCGGGTACTTGTCCTCGAAGCCGGTGAGACCGACGAGCTCGATCGCGGCGGCCGCACGCTCCGCACGCTCCGCCTTGTCGAGGCCGTGGAGCTCGGCGATGAGTTCCACGTTGCGGCGGACGTTGCGCCACGCCATGAGTGTGGCGTCCTGGAAGACGTACCCGATGCTGTCGCGGTCGACGCGGCAGGTGCCGCCGGTGGCGGACTCGAGGTTGGACGCGATGCGCAGGAGCGTCGACTTGCCGCAGCCACTCGGACCGACGACCGTCACGAACTCGCCGGGGGAGATGGACAGTGACACGTCCTCGAGTGCCTGGGTCCCGTCAGGGAAGCGCATCGAGACCGACTCGAAACTCAGTGCGGGTGATTTGGGCTGCGTCATTGTTCCGCCGTTCTCGACTTCTGACACCCGGTGATCACGCACGCGATGAACATAAACGATGGTTCCCCCGCCCGCGTCACGCCAGTGTTTACTTTCTGTTTCGTTTGTGTCCGGCTGAGGGACCAGGGTCCTCGACGCGACGGTCGGGGGCTCCGGTCGCCAACGCCTCCCGCACAGTAGTTGCCCTGACGGAGAGGACACGGGAGGTGCCGCTGGCCGTCTCCTGCACGCGGGCGCCGATCGCGCGTGCTGCGGATCCGGTGACGCACTCGAGGGCCTCCTCGGGGGAGAGGTGGGCGACCGTGACGAGGAGGTTGGCTGCCTCCAGTGGATCGGCACGGCCCATGGGGTTGAAAGGATCCTGCAGGTTGTCGCCACCGGCGCACACGTTGACACCCTCCTCGAGGAGGACCCGCACGGGGGCGAGCGCACGAGGAGGAGCAGTGCGGATGCCGTTCGCCTGCAGGTACAGGTTCGTCTGGGGCAGGCAGACAACTGATATGCCCGCCGCCGCCACCTTGCGGGCGACTGCTCTCTGCTCGTTCTCCGGACGCATGGACAGGCTGACGCAGTGGCTCGCCACCGCGCTCACGCCGCTCCGGGTGCGCACCATGAGGTCGGCGAGCAACTCGAGGTCGCGAGAGGCGGGATCGAGGTTCTCGTCTGCGTGCAGGTCGAGGGGCAGCCCGGATGCGGCCGCGAGCGAGTGGAGGTACTCGACTGCGCCGGCGGGGTCGTCGTCGAGGTGGGGGCAGCCGCCCACCACGTCGGCGCCGGCCGCCACGGCACGGTCCGCCAGCGCCCTGAGCCCGGCCGAATCGGGCCCGGTGACGGGCCACGAGAGGAGCATCGCGACCTGAACGTCGATGAACCCCGCACAGTCCCTCTTCGCCGCGAGCAGGGCCTCGAGCGACTCGAGACCGTTCGCGAGCGTGACGTCGGCATGGGTGCGCACGGTCGACACGCCGCTCGCGGCGTACATCCTGAGGGCGCGCACGGCCCGTTCGTGCGTGTCAGCCTGTGTGATGGACTCGCGCGCCGCATCGAGGGCGACGATGGCCCCCATGAGGTCGTTGGTCTCGTTCCGGACGCGCTCGGCGAGAAATGCCTTGTCGATGTGCGCGTGCGGCTCCACGAGCATCGGCAGGTGGATGCGTGCCTCCGCGCCCGGCGTCCCGGCGGCGCCCGGTCGGTCCGCCGTGCTCACACGAGGGGGGAGAGGGACGGCAGCGGCCTGCGCTCCATCTTCTCGCCGAGGCGCGGCAGCACTTCCTCGGCCACGAGGTGCATCTGCTCGGTCATCTCCTCGCGCGTGACGCCCGGGAAGTCGAAGAAGAAACAGATGTGCTTGAGGTCGAGGAGGTCGCGCCAGAACCCGATGGTGTCGACGGCGTCGTCGATGGACCCGACGATCTGGATCTTCTGCTCGTTCGACTCCTCGACCGTGGGGTTGTGGTTGAACGCCACCTTCGACCCGTCGGGGTTGCGGTAGCTGGAGAAGCGGCCGTAGGGGGAGAGGAAGTTGCAGAACTCCACGTGGCCGGGCCGGCCCTTGACCATTGCCTGTTCGCGGGTCTTGCCGACGTGGATGTTCATCACGAGGCACCTGTCCTCGCCGGGCCCGACGGGCTTGCCCATCTCCTCGCGGATCTCCGCGTAGCGGTCCCACTTCTGCTTCTGGCTGTCCGCGTTCTGCAGCCAGTACACGGCCTTGTGGCCCGCGCGGGGCACGTACTCGATCGTCTCGGGGCTGGTGACGGGCTGGTACACGTCGACGTGGCGCTCCGGGCGGGGGATGAGCGTCAGGTCGTCGACGTAGCTGCCGCGGTCGGGGATCTCGTCGGGCGGGAAGACGAACTGCTTGCCGCGGTAGCTGAACCGCTCGTTCGCCCACGCGAGCTTGATGACCTCCAGCGCCTCCTCGAAGATCTCGCGGTTCTGGCGGTCGTGCTCCGCCGACATCTCGTTGTCGCCGGAGGCGACGACCGTGCCGAGGCTCCAGGCCTCGCGCGGGACGGTGCCGCGGCCCACGCCGAACTCCATGCGCCCGCCGGTGATGATGTCCGCGATCGCGAAGTCCTCGGCGAGGCGCAGCGGGTGCCACTGGGGCACCACATTGAACATCTGCCCGAGACGCAGCTCCTTGGTCTGGGTCGCGAGGTGCTGGCCGAACTGGATCAGGTTCGGGAGCACCTCGTAGCCCTCGTACTGGAAGTGGTGCTCGGTGAGCCACATCGTGTCGTACCCGAGTGAGTCCATGGTGCGGGACCACGCGAGGAGGTTGCGGTAGCACTCGATGACGGCATCGTTGCCGTACCGCCTGTCCGTCGGGGCAACCTGGCCGGCGTCCGGCATCGGGACCGTGCAGAAAAAGTTCGCATCAACTCGCATGGGCACACCGTAATTCGCCGCGGGGCCCCGGCTGTCAGCGCCCGGTGAACAAGATGTAAACGGCGCGTGCGCGCCTCAGCGCCAGAGTCCTCTCGCCGAGAACACGTCCCGCAGGGCCCGCGTGTCGTCGGACATGATCCCGTCGACCCCGATGTCGAGGAGCCGGGCGATCTCTGCCGGGTCGTCCACCGTCCACACGTGGACCTGCAGCCCGAGCGCGTGGGCGCAGGCCACGAACGAACGGGTGACCACGGGGATGGGGCCCTGTGACACGGGGACCTGGGCGGCACGCGCCGGGCCGGTGCGCGCCAGGGACTGCCGTGTGCGGCTGGCGAGAACGAGGCTCGCCACCTCCCGTGGGCCTGTGGAGGTGCAGAGCGCGTCACCGAAGTGGCCGCGGAACCTGCGGAGCCGCCCGTCGCTGAACGAGCCGACGCAGACCCGGTCGAGACAGTCGAGCCTGACGAGCTCGGAGATCAGTGCGTCCTCGGCCTCCGCGGTCTTGCAGTCGATGTTGACACGGAGGTCCGGCCACGTGGTGAGGATGTCGGCGAGCAGTGGGATCGGTTCACGCCCGTCGACCCGCGCCGCCCTGAGTTCGGACCACGGTGTCTCCTCGATTCGTGCGTCGATGCCGCACGTGCGGAGCAGCCCGTCGTCGTGGAAAGCCACGAGCACGCCGTCGGAGGTCACGTGCACGTCGGTCTCCACGTGGGTGTAGCCGAGGGACACGGCGTCCTGGAAGGCCGCCATGGTGTTCTCCGGCGCGACAGAGAGCCCGCCGCGGTGTGCGAACGCGATCGGTCCGTCGGTGTCGAGGAACGGGTGGGGTGACGTTCCCAACAGCGTGCGGCTCAGATCGAGCGGCCGGCGGCCGCCCAGTACTCGTCCTTCAGGAGGCGCTTGTACAGCTTGCCCGTCGGGTGACGGGGCAGGTCCGGCCTGAAGTCGACGCTGCGCGGGCACTTGATGTCGGCGAGGTGCTCGCGGCAGTAGGCGATGAGCTCCTTCTCGAGTGCCCTGGCGGCGTCCGCGTCGGCGGGCATCTCCTTCGGCTGCACCACGGCCTTGACCTCCTCGCCGAAGTCGTCGTTCGGCACGCCGAAGATCGCGACGTCGACGACCTTCGGGTGGTTGACGAGGATGTTCTCGGCCTCCTGGGGGTAGATGTTCACGCCGCCCGAGATGATCATGAACGCCTTGCGGTCGGTGAGGTACAGGAAGTTGTCCTCGTCGAGGTAGCCGACGTCGCCGAGGGTGCTCCAGCCGCGGCCCTTCGGGTCACGGGAGTTCTTCGTCTTCTCGGGGTCGTTGTGGTACTCGAAGGTGCCGCCGCCCTCGAAGAACACGGTGCCGGACTCGCCGCGCGGCAGTTCGTTGCCCTCCTCGTCGCAGATGTGGACCACGCCCGAGATGGCGGTCCCCACTGTCCCGGGGTGCGCCAGCCACATCTCGCTGTTGCAGTAGACGAAGCCGTTCCCCTCGGTGCCCGCGTAGTACTCGTGGATGACCGGGCCCCACCACTCGATCATGGCCTTCTTCGTGGGCACCGGGCACGGCGCGGCCGCATGGATCGCGACCTCGATGCTCGACACGTCGTACTTGAGGCGCACGTCGTCATCCAGCTTCAGCATGCGGATGAACATCGTGGGGACGAGCTGGGTGTGCGTCGCGCGGTACTTCTCCGCGAAACGCAGGTAGTCCTCCGCGTCGAAGTGCTCCATGACGACGGTCGTGCCGCCGTGCGAGTGCACCGACATGTTGAACCGAAGCGGTGCGGCGTGGTAGAGCGGGGCGGGGGAGAGGTACACCATCCCCTCGCGGAACTTGTAGAGCCCCTGGGTCAGGGGTGCGCCCAGGCCTGCGGCCGTCCCGAGCGGAGTGCCGGGGAACGGCTTGGCCACGCCCTTCGGCATGCCGGTGGTGCCGCTCGAGTAGAGCATGTCGATGCCGTCGACCATGTCGGGCAGTTCCGTCGCGGGGGCCGAGTCGACGGTCTTCTCGAACGAGTCGTACCCGTCGACCGTGCCGTCGAGCATCAGGCGCAGCGTGACGCCGGGGATCTCGCCGGCGACCTCGAGTGCCTGGTCGGCCTTGTACTTGGAGGTGATGAAGGCCTTCGCCTTGCAGTCGTTCAGGATGTAGGCGAGTTCGGCCTTCGTGAGCCTGCTCGAGCACGCGGTGTAGACGGTGCCCGCGTAGTGGCAGCCCCATATGACCTCCAGGTACCTCTCGTGGTTCTCCATGCAGAGGGCCACGTGGTCACCGGGCTGGATCCCCGCCGCACGCAGGACGTTGGCGAGGCGCAGGGCTGCTGCGTGCAGTTCCCCGTACGTCGTGACCTTGCCCGTGGACGCCTGGATGACGGCGGGTCTGTCGGGGCTGCTTGCTGCGTAGACGGCTGGGTACATGACCGAGAAACTAGCCAATGACGGGAGTCACAGGCTGGGTCAGGGGCCGGCGTTGACCGGCCGCGGTGCCGGAGACATAGAGTTCCGGCAACAACCAAGGGGGACCACCATGGCCGTAGACACCGCAACCATCGACGAAGCTCGGATCCTGGAGCTCACCGAGGAGCTCCTCGAGAAGTTCCCGCCCAAGTCCGTGTCGGTCGTCGACTTCCTCGGCGCACAGTTCGACATGGGTCTTGCGTGGGTCCACTTCCCCGTGGGCCACGGCGGGCTCGCCGCGAACCCGAAGCACCAGAGGGTCATCAACGAGCGCCTGGCCGCGGCCGGTGCGCCGTTCTCCATGCCGCGCAACCCCATCGGCCACGGCATGTGCGGCCCGACCGTCGTCGAGTGGGGCAGCGAGGAGCAGAAGAAGCGCTATCTCCGCCCGCTGTTCACCGGCGAGGAGGTCTGGTGCCAGCTGTTCTCGGAGCCCGGCTCGGGCTCCGACTTCGCGGGCCTGTCCTCGAAGGGCGTGAAGGACGGCGACGAGTGGGTCATCAACGGCCAGAAGGTCTGGACCACGCTCGCGCACCTGTCGCGCTGGGGGCTCCTCGTCGTTCGCACCGACCCCGAGCAGGTCAAGCACCAGGGCCTCACGGCGTTCGTCGTGGACATGAAGGCCCCCACCGTGGAGGTCCGCCCCCTGCGCCAGATGACCGGTGAGGCCGAATTCAACGAGGTCTACTTCACCGACACTCGCATCCCTGCGGCCGAGATGCTCGGGAACCCGGGCGACGGCTGGCGCGTCAGCCTGACCACGCTCATGAACGAGCGCGTGTCGATCGGCGGCAGCATCCCGCAGCGCGGCAGCGGCACGATCGCCCACGCCGTGAAGACGTGGAAGGGGCTCGAGGCCTCGCAGAAGGACGCGGCCACCAAGGACGAGCTGATGAAGCTGTGGATCCGCGCAGAGCTGCTCCGCCTCACGAACATCCGCGCCAACCAGAACCGCAAGATGGGCTCGCCCGGCCCCGAGGGCTCGATCGGCAAGATGGAGAGCGCCAACCTGAACAAGGACATCTACTCGTTCACCATGAACATGATGGGCGCCGAGGCGATGCTGTACGGCAGCTACGAGATGGTCCGCCCGGAGACGGCGATGGGCTTCGACAACCTGCAGAAGGCATTCCTCCGTTCGCGGGCGAACAGCATCGAGGGCGGCACCACCGAGGTCATGAAGAACATCCTCGGCGAGCGCATCCTCGGCCTGCCGGGCGACGTCCGCGTGGATCGCGAGCTCCCGTGGAGCAAGGTCCCGCGCAACTGAGCTAGCCGGCGCTCGACAGGAGCACGCCGAGCCACATCACCGCGAGCGACGACACCAGCCCGACCGCGCCCCCGAGCGCCAGGGCCAGTCTCGACCTGCCCATGGAGTGGATCACCGTCGCCGCCGCGGCGACCCCCACCAGGGCGAGCTTCAGCGCGAGCGTGACCATGTATGCGCTCCCGCTGCCGGCGGCGTCCACCGCGAGCAGGTTCCACACCCCTGTCAGGAAGGCAACCGCGAAAGCCGGCCAGGCGACCCTGCCGAAGGCATTTGCAATCGTGCGGAGGGCCTCCGGGTTCGTGCGCCGCACGCTCGGGACGAGTCCCGCGAGGACTATCTGCCCGCCGACCCACACCGAAGCTGCGAGGACGTGGACGAACAGGCGGAGGGACTCGAGAGTGGGGGAGATCACGCCCGAGAGAGTGCCTCAAGCACCGTGCTCGCCGCAAGTGCGCGGTCGTCGAGCGGCGGGGCGGTGCGGACGTCTGCCCCCGACATCGACGCAACGGCGGCACCGATGGCGGACTGGAGGTCGCGGATGTTGCGCGGGGGCGGGAAGTACTCGTCCTCCTCGGTGACGAAGATCTCCTCCACGCCGAGTCGCGGGGCGAGGGCGGCCAGCACCCGTGACACCAGCTCGTCCGGAGCCGATGCACCCGCGGTGACGCCGACGGTGCCCGCGAGGTCCTGCGGCAGTTCGTCCGCGGAGTTGATGCGCAGCACGCGGGAGCAACCTGCCTCACCGGCGAGCCGCTCGAGCGCCCGCGTGTTCGACGAGTTGGACGACCCGATCACCACGAATGCATCCACTTGTGGTGCGATCTCCATGAGTGCGGTCTGCCTGTTCGTGGTGGCGAAGCACAGGTCGGACCTGCCCGGGGTCCACACGTCCGGGAAGCGCCCGCGCACGGACACCGCCACTTCGTGCCACTCGCGGTGGGAGAGCGTGGTCTGGGCGAGCATCGCGACCGGCCGGTCGAAGTCAGGGAGCGCATTCACCTCGTCGACCGTCTCGACGCGGGTGATCGCGTCGGGTGCCACTGCCATGGTGCCGACCGCCTCCTCGTGGCCCTCGTGCCCGACGTAGACGATGTGGAAGCCCTTCCCGGCGCGCACCTTCACCTCGTGGTGGACCTTCGTGACGAGCGGGCACACTGCGTCCACCACGTAACTGCCGCGCTCGCGGGCGGCGGCGACGACCTCGGGGGCGGAGCCGTGCGCCGACAGCATGATCGGGTTCCCCGGCGGCACCTCGGCGATGTCGTCCACGAAGACCACGCCGCGCTCGCGGAACCTGTCCACGACGATCTTGTTGTGGACGATCTCGTGGTAGCAGTAGACGGGGCCGTCGAACGTGCGGACCATCCACGAGAGGGCCTTGATGGCCATCTCGACACCTGCGCAGAATCCGCGCGGTGACGCGAGCAGGACTTTCTCGACGGCCATCAGGCTCCTCAGGCTAGTGACCGCCGCAGGGATAGCCTGAGGCACCGATGGACACGGTCGACCAAGCACCGATCGTGGCCGGTGTGGACCCTGCCTCCGCCGCCGGGCGAGCGGGCCTGCAGGAGGGCGACGTGGTGCTCTCCGTGAACGGCGTCACGCCGAGGGACATCATCGAATGGCAGCGCCTCGTGGAGGAGGACACCGTGTCGCTCTCCGTGGACCGCGGCGGGATGACCATCGACATCGAGGTCGAACGCCGCGCAGGGGAGCCCTTCGGCGCGTCCGTGACGAGCGCCGTGTTCGACCGCATCCACACCTGCGACAACCACTGCGAGTTCTGCTTCATCTACCAGCTGCCGAAGGGCATGCGCCGCAGCCTGTACACGAAGGACGACGACTACCGGCTGAGCTTCCTCTACGGGAACTTCACCACGCTCACCCGTTTCACCGAGGCCGACCTGGAGCGCGTGGTGGAGGAGAGGCTGTCCCCGCTCTACGTGAGCATCCACGCATCGCAGCCGTGGCGCAGGGCAGAGATGCTGCGCAACCAGCGCGGGGGCACGAGCCTGCGGTGGTTGCGCCAGCTGCTCGACCACGGGATCGAGGCCCACGCCCAGGTGGTGCTGTGCCCCGGCGTGAACGACGGTGACGTGCTCGACTCCACGCTGCACGGTCTCCTCGAGAACTTCCCCGAGCTGCTCTCGGTAGCCGTGGTGCCGCTCGGCCTCTCGCGCCACAACACCGAGGCGCGGATGCGGGTGCACACGCGGGAAGAGGCCGCCGCTGCTGTGTCGCACATCGAGACGTGGCAGGAGAGGTACGGGGCGGTCCTCGGGCGCACGGTCGTCCATGCCGCCGACGAGCTGTACCTGCGTGCGGGCCTTCCCCTTCCCGGCGCCGCGCGGTACGGCGGCTTCGAGATGCTCGAGGACGGCATCGGCATCGCCCGGTCGTTCATCGATGCCTTCCGGGGCGAGCGCAGCGACCTGCGCCACCACGACGGGGGGTTCTTCGGCTCGATCGACGCGACGTCGTACGTGCGCGCGGTCAACCCGGCCGCGGAGACCTCGCTCCGCCACCGCACGGTTCCCGTGTCGATCACCGCGCGGGCGCGCACGCGGCACGAGAGGCTCGCCGTCGTCACGGGCGAGCTCGGCGCGGAAGTGATCGCGCCGCTCGTCACGGAGGCGTCGGGGGACAGGGTCGAGGTCGTCGCGGTGCGCAACGAGTACTTCGGCGGGAACACCGCCGTGGCCGGGCTCCTCACCTTTGCGGACGTGTCGCGTGCGCTGCAGGGTGCCCCCGCCGGGACCCTGCACCTGCTCCCTGACGTGTGTCTCAACGGCGATCGGTTCCTGGACGGGCATACTGTCGGGGACCTCTCGGCGCTGCACAGCATCGAGATCGTCCCGACGTCGGGCACCGCCCTTCGCGCCCGCATCGAACAGTTCCTCGGAGGCCCATCGTGACCAAGCAGCACCGCGTGCCCACGGTCGTGATCGTCGGGCGCCCGAACGTGGGCAAGAGCACCTGGTTCAACCGTGTCATCGGCGAGCAGGCGGCGATCGTGGAGGACCGTCCCGGCGTCACGCGGGACCGCTTCACCCGCCGCGCGTCGTGGCTGGGCCGAGATTTCGACATCGTGGACACGGGTGGCTGGCTGCCCTCGGGCTCGGAACTGGACGACAAGGTGAGCCGGCAGGTGGAGGAGGCGGTCCGCTCCGCCGACCTCGTGATCTTCATGGTCGATGCCTCCGTCGGCCTCACCGACGAGGACGAGGCCGTGGCCGACTGGCTGCGCCGCACCGATGTGCCCGTCATCCTTGCCGCCAACAAGTCGGACAACGACAGGCGGGAACTGGAGCGCTGGTCGTTCATGTCCCTAGGTCTGGGCGAGCCCTACCCCGTGAGCGCCCTCCACGGTCGCCGCAGCGGTGACTTCCTCGACCTCGTGGTGGAGCGGCTCGACTTCGGCCCCGAGAACACCGACGAGGATGACGACGACGGGTCGACCACCGAGAAGCCGTCCGCTGCGGACGGGGTGCCTCGCGTGGCGCTCGTCGGCCGGCCGAACGTGGGCAAGAGCACGCTGTTCAACCGTCTCGTGGGCGAGGAGAGGTCGGTCGTGCACGACATGCCCGGCACCACGCGCGATGCCATCGACACGCTGGTGGAGACCGAGGACGGCCCGCTCGTGTTCATCGACACGGCCGGCATGCGCAAGCGGAGCCGCATCGACGACTCCGCCGAGTACTTCTCGCTGGTGCGCGCCCTGCGCGCCATCGACGAGGCGGACATCGCGATGCTCGTGATCGACGCGACCGTGTCGGTCACCAGCCAGGACCAGCGCCTCGCCGAGCGCATCGACGCGGCGGGGTGCCCCATCCTCGTTGTCCTCAACAAGTGGGAGCTGCTCGAGTCCGAGGAGCGACGCAAGGTCGAGGCCGACATGGCCCGGATGCTGTACTTCCTGTCCGATGCGCCGGTGCTCAAGATCTCTGCGCTGACGGGCAAGGGCGTGCACAAGATGAGGCCCGTGCTGCAGGAGACCATCGAGCAGTACCACCGCAAGGTCCCCACCCGTGACGTGAACCGCATCATCGCCGAGGCGCAGCAGAAGCAGCCGGCTGGTGGCGGTGCGCGCGTGCTCTTCGCCGTGCAGGGCGCGATCGACCCGCCCACGTTCACCCTGTTTGTCAATCGTGATCTTCCCGCGCCGTACGTGCGGTACCTGGAGCGTGCGATCCGCGAGGGGTTCGGTTTCGGTTCGGTGCCGCTGAAGCTGCGGATGCGACGCAAGGGGGACTGAGTGCCCTGGTGCGAGCCGTGTGCGAGGTACCTGACGCAGTCGTCGGTGCGCGGGGACGGGACGTGCCCGGAGTGCGGTGCGCATATCGACTTCACGGGCGTGAACGGCGAGAAGGTCACAGCGGACACGCTCGACCTGAAGAAGCTCGCAGGGGTCGAGAACGAGAAGCTTCCCTGGCACTTCAAGCTCCTCGTCTTCCTGCTCTGCGCCTACCTGGGCTGGCGCGTGGTGCAGTTGTTCGCGTGAGGTGCCCCCTTCGGCGGCGCCCCCGATAGGCTCGGCATCCGTACGGGCTGTGGCGCAGCTTGGTTAGCGCGCTTGTCTGGGGGACAAGAGGTC
>CAZZFB010000041.1:0-9125 GCA_964653385.1 uncultured Bifidobacterium sp.
GCACGTTCGATGCCATCCGCATCGCCGCAACCGCGATGAGCCAGACCGAGCCGCTGGAGGACGGCGAGCGCGGCGCGATCGTGAACATCGCGTCCGTCGCCGCGTTCGACGGCCAGATCGGCCAGAACGCGTACTCGGCCTCCAAGGGCGGCGTCGTCGGCCTGACCCTGCCGGTCGCGCGCGACCTCGCCGCGATCGGCGTCCGCGTGAACACCGTGGCGCCCGGCCTGATCGACACCCCGATCTACGGCCAGGGCGAGGGCAGCGAGGCCTTCAAGGCGCAGCTGCAGAAGGGCGTGCTCTTCCCGCAGAAGCTCGGCAAGCCCGAGCAGCTGGCGTCGATGGTGCTCGAGTGCATCACGAACAGCTACATGAACGCCGAGACCATCAGGGTCGACGGCGGCATCCGCATGCCACCCAAGTGACGACCGTGCCGTGATCGTCTTCCACGACGACCCGTTCACGCCGTTCGACAGGCAACCGTCTCGCGAATCCCCGGGCCCCGGCCCGGGGATTCGTCGTTCGGTGGAGGTGCCCGCCGCGTACGTGCCGCACTCGTCCGAGGCCGCGCGCCTGCGCGTGGGCGCCAGGCCGCTCGACCCGGCGCAGTGGGTCTCGCCGCGCGACGCGGACTGGGCCCCGACGATCGCGATGAAGCGGGCGCTGGTCGCCGGGCGACCGCACGAGGTCGCGGCGTGCCTGGACGGCGCGCAGGAGGCCTGCGACGAAGCGGCCGCGGGGGTGCTCGCGTCCGTGGGCGAGCCGCCCACCACGGAGACCGGCATCGACGCGCTCGTCGACGCAGCTCTGCGCGTTGCCGACGACCTGTGCCTGCTGCTGCCCGGGCCGCACGGTGCCCCGGTGCTCTCCGCCGCGGTGCTGTGCTCGCCCAACAGGTGGCGCCTGGCAGAGAAGCTCGGCGGCACGATGGCCGCGATACACGAGCCTGTCGCGCGTTACGACACGGACCTCGACTCCCCGGTGAACGCGATGCTCGCACGGCTCTCCGCGGAGCGCCCCGTGTGGCGCGTCAACTGGGGCCTGTCCAACCATCCCTCGCTGTTCCAGCCCGAGGTCCCGCCCGTCACCCCGGCGATGGACATCGCGGGCATGTGGTTCCGTGTGGAGTGGCAGACGCTTCGCCGCCTGCCGGTGACGGGGGCGGTCCTGTTCACGATCCGCACATTCACCGAGAGTCTCGCCGACTTCGCGACCCGCGACCAGGCGGTGGTGCACGACTTCGCGGACCTCGTGGCGAAGATCCCCGAGAACGTGGCGGCGTACAAGAGCATCGCGCCGTACCGCGAGCGGGTGTTCGACTGGCTCAGCTCGCGCTGACGCTCACGTCGTGTAGTCGGCGTTGATCCGCACGTAGCCGTCGGTGAGGTCGCACCCCCACACGGTGGCGGCCTCCGTCCCCGTGCCGAGCGTGACGTGGATGAGCACCTCGTCGCCGCGCATGTAGTCGCTGAGACGGGCGAGCCCGGCGTCGTCCACGCGGGAGGGGTACACCTCCTGGGCGCCGAACCGGATGACGACCCTCTCCTGGTCGATGTCGTCGTACTGGCTGCACTTGCCCACGGCCATGGCCACGCGGCCCCAGTTCGGGTCCGCACCGTGGACCGCCGTCTTCACGAGCGGCGAGTTCACGATCGCCTTCGCGACCGTCTTCGCCTGTGCCGCGTCGCGCGCACCGTCCACGGTGACCTCGATGAGTGTCTCGGCCCCCTCGCCGTCGCGGGCGATCTGCCTGGTGAGACCGAGCAGCACCGAGTGCAGGGCGCGGCCGAACGCGCCGGCATCGACTGGGCCCGCCGCGCCGCTCGCGAGCACCACCGCGGTGTCGCTGGTGCTCGTGTCGGTGTCCACCGAGACGCAGTTGAGGGTGGTGCCGACCGCGCGGCGGAACTGCGCGTCCAGTTCGGCCGCGGTCAAGGCTGCATCGGTGAACACGAGGGCGATCATCGTGGCCATGTCCGGCTCGATCATGCCGACACCCTTCGCCACGCCGACCACGCGCGCGGCAGATCCCTCGACGGCGGCCTCGCTGATCTTGTGGACGGTGTCGGTGGTCATGATCCCGCGCGCGACCTCCTCGGCGTCCGTGCCGGGCAGCGTCGACGGGACAGCCGCGATGCCCGCACGGATCCGGTCCATCGGGTACTGGCGGCCGATCACTCCCGTGGAGGCGACCAGCACCTCCCGGGCGCTGATGCCGAGCCTCCCGGCCACGCCCGCCGCCAGCTCACGCGCGTTCGCCATGCCCTCCTCGCCCGTGGCGACGTTCGCGTTCTTCGACACGACCACAACGGCGCGGTTGGCGCCGTCCAGGTGATCGCGCGAGACCAGCACGGACGGACCGGCGAACCTGCTCTGCGTGAACACGGCCGCCGACACGGTGCCGGGGGCACCGAGGACCACGGTGAAGTCCTGCGACCCGTCCTTCACGCCCACGTTCGTCACGTGCGCGGAGAACCCATTCGGCAGGCGTACGGTCACGGGCACAGTCTGTCACCCCGACGGCGCCGGCATTCGCTTACGCTCTCCGCGTGCGCACGATCATCACGGACGGCCTCCTCGTGCGGGCGACGGGACGGTCCGAGTCCGACGTGGTCTGCGAGGACGGCCGCGTCACCTCCGTCATCCCGCGCGGGACGGTCCAGCCGGGGCCCGCCGACACGGTGGTCGACGCAGCGGGCTGCTACGTGGTGCCCGGGGCGGTCGATGCGCACGTGCACATGCAGCTGGACACCGGGACCACGGTCTCCTCCGACACGTTCGAGTCGGGGACCATCGCCGCCGCGTTCGGGGGCACCACCACGATCGTGGACTTCGCGGAGCAGCGCACCGGCGGGAACGTGCTGGAGTCGTTCGACAAGCGGGCAGCGGAGGCCGCCGACCAGTGCGTGGTCGACTGGGGCCTGCACCAGGTGCTCGGGGGAGTGACGCCGCAGTCTCTCCTCGACGCGCGGTCCCTCGTGGAGCGCGAGGGAGTGTCCTCCATCAAGCTCTTCATGGCGTACCCCGGCCGCCTCTACAGCGACGACGGCCAGATCCTGCGGGCGCTGCAGATGTGCGCGGACAGCGGGATGATGGCGATGGTGCACGCCGAGAACGGCCTCGCCATCGACGTGCTCGTGGAGCAGGCCGTGGCGGCCGGGAACATCACCCCCGACTTCCACTCGCGCACCCGCCCGCCCGAGCTGGAGGCAGAGGCGGTGCACCGTGCCGCCGTGCTGTCGCGCGTGGCCGGCAACGCACCGCTCTACATCGTGCACCTGTCCAGCAGCGACGCCATGCGCGAGGTCGTGGAGGCGCGGTCGCGCGGCACGAACATCTTCGCCGAGACGTGCCCGCAGTACCTCCACCTGTCGCTCGAGGACCACCTGGGCAGGGGCTGGCCCGAGGGCGCCGCGTACATCTGCTCCACGCCGCTGCGCTCGAAGCACGAGCACCACCAGCGCGACCTGTGGAGCGGACTGCGCGATGACACCCTCGCCGTCGTGAGCACGGACCACTGCCCGTTCTGCCTGCGCGAGCAGAAACTGATGAACGGCGAGTCCTTCAACGTGGTGCCGAACGGGATCGGCGGCGTGGAGCACCGCGTGGACCTCATCCACCAGGGGGTCGTGGCGGGGGAGCTCACGCTGGAGCGCTGGGTCGAGGTGTGCTCCACGGCGCCGGCGCGGCTGTTCGGCCTGTCCGCCAAGGGTGACATCGCGCCCGGGATGGACGCGGACGTCGTCGTCTACGACCCGTCCAGGGTCACGAGGATCTCCGCGGGGACGCACCACATGAACCTGGACCACTCCGCGTACGAGGGGTTCGAGCTCCACGGCGCGGTGCGCACCGTCATCTCGCGCGGCGAGGTCATCGTGGACGGCGGCGAGTTCCTCGGCCGCCGCGGCCGCGGCCGCTACGTGCGGCGCGACGTGTCGCCGCAGGTTCGCTGAGCGTCAGTCGCGGCGGCGCAGCGACTCGAAGATCTGGCCCAGCTGGCGGATCTGCCTCTCGTCGAGGCGGTCGATGAGGTGCCGGCGCACGCTCGCCACGTGGTGGGGCGCCGCCGCCACCAGCTTCTCGCGGCCCTTGGGCGTGAGCACAGCCATCATCACGCGGCGGTCGGTGTCGTTGCGCTCGCGCGAGACCATGCCCTTGCGCACCAGCCCGTCGAGCCTGCGCGTGAGGCCGGACGGGGAGAGGTTCAGCCGGTCAGCCAGGTCGCACATCCGCAGGCGGCCGTCGTCGGACTCACTGAGGTAGACGAGCACCTGGTAGTCGCCCGACGTCAGGCCGTGCGCGTTCAGGTCGGCCTCCAGCTCGATGTTGAGCTGGCCGGTCACCTCGATGAAGCCGCGCCACGCGCGCATCTCCTCGTCGTCCAGCCAGCGCGTGCGGGCCATCAGCAGTTCCTCCCTGTGCCCGTCCGTTCGGTCATCACGTCATTCTCGCCGACTCGATGACGGCCTCGGCACAACGGCGCCCGGAGTACATCGCGCCCTGGATCGAACCGGTGTCGCGGTGGTCGCCGCACACGAAGAGCCCCTCGCCGAGGGACACCCGCTGCTTCGGGGAGAACGGAGGCGTCTGGTCGGGCTGGCCGTGCGGGATGCGGTAGGTGCGCAGGTGGCGCCAGTTGTCCACCTGTGGGCCCCACCAGCTGCGCAGCTGGCGCCGTGCGGCGGACTCCAGGTCGCCGTCCACGGTGCCGGGCATCGCCGCCGCGATGAGATGCCGTCCCGCGGGCGCGTACGTGGGCGACACGTGGGACATGACCGCCACGTTGTACACCGGGCCGTTGCCGTGGCCGTCGAGGATGACGTAGGCGCCGTCCACCGGCGCGACGTCGGCCGCGAAGTACACGCACCCAGCCGCGCGCGAGCCGACCTCCGGGAGTCCGAGGAGCCGCGACGCGACCGGCCCCTCCGTTGCCACGATGATGCTGCGCGCGCTGATGCTGCGCCCACCCGCGACTTCCACACGGCCCGGCCGCACGGCGGTGACCGCCGTGCCCAGGTGCACGCGCGAGGTGCGCAGGCGCGAGGCGAGCTGCGCCGTGATCTCGCCCATGCCGCCGGCGGGCACGGCCGAGTCGCCGTCGGCGAGGGTGCGGAAGATGACGTCGAACATCCTCCGCGAGGTGCCGAGGGACGGGTCCAGCTGGATGCCGCCGACGAGCGGCCGGAAGAAGCGCTCGATCATCGCGGAGGAGAAGCCCATGCCGCGCAGAGCGGCCATGGTGGGGATGTCGTCGCCGCGGAGCAGCTGCCGCGGGTCCGCCCGCAGCAGCCTGGCGCGCAGCAGCGCGATGCGCGCCTTGTCCTGCACGGTGCCGATCGATGCGGTGGCAGTGGACCAGAGCGTGCGCGGCCGCCGGAAGGGGTCGCCCACAACCGTGCCCCTGCCGCGGCGCCACACGAGGGCACCCGGCTCGAACATGCGCAGGTCGAGCGCGGCGAGATCGAGGTGACGGTGGAGCTCCGGGTACCCGGTCAGCAGCACCTGGAACCCGCGGTCCAGCACGAACCCGTCCACGGTGTCGCTGCGCACGCGGCCGCCGACACCGTCGCTCGCCTCCAGGACCGTGCTCGTGATGCCGTTCGACTCCAGGACGCGCGCGGCGACCAGACCGGCGAGACCCGCACCGACGATGACGACGTCAGCGGACTCGGGGAGCGGGGCGCTTTCTGTCACCTGCCGAGAATGCCACGCAGCGCCTGCTCCAGCGAAGAATGACGGAACACGTAGCCGTCACGCTGGAGCGCCCCTGGGACCACGCGCTGTCCCGTGAAGAGGAGCGCATCGGCCAGTTCCTTGCCGAGCAGGAGAGCCGGCCCGAAGGCAGGTATCCGCTGGAATGCCGGCCGGCGCATCACGCGGCCGAGGATCCGCGTGAAGTCCGAGTTCGTGACGGGCTCCGGGGCGGTGAGGTTCACGGGGCCCGACAGCGCGGAACCGAGGAGGTGCACGATCGCCCCGACCTCGTCGTCGATCGAGATCCAGCTCTGCCACTGCCGGCCGTTGCCGAACTTCCCGCCGAGACCGAGCGCGAAGAGCGGCAGCTGCTTCTTGAGCGCGCCTCCGGCGCGCGACAGCACGATGCCGGTGCGCAGGTGCACGGTGCGCACCCCCGCGTTCTCGGCGGCGCGCGTGGCGGATTCCCACTGCTCGCACACGTCGGCGAGGAAGCCCTCGCCGTGGGCGGACGACTCGTCGAGTGTCTCGCCGTCGCGCGGTCCGTAGATGCCGATGGCCGAACCGGAGAGGAAGACCTTCGGCTTCACCGCGGCGTCCGCGATGGCACCCGCCAGCAGCGAGGTGCTCTTCGTGCGGCTCTCCAGGATCTCGCGCTTGTACGCATCCGTCCAGCGCTTGTCACCGATGCCGGCACCGGCGAGGTGGATCACCGCGTCGACGCCGTCGAGGAACCCGGGTGCCAGCGAGCCCGCCGCGGGGTCCCACCTGCGCTCCTGGGTGCCGCGCGGTTCGCGGCGCACGGCACGCAGCACCGTGTGCCCCTCCTTCTCGAGAGCGGGGACGAGGGCCGAGCCGATGAGCCCTGAGGCGCCGGTGACGAGGATGTTCATGTGAATGACAACCTCCCGCGCAGCGGTTCTGTTCCTCCCTGCGGGCGTAACCTTCCGTGGCGTGAGCACGCGCAAACTGATCCTCACCGCCCTCCTGTGCGGCATCGCCATCGTGGTGGCGGGCGGGATCAAGCTCTTCCAGGTTGCGAACGAGGACGTCGAGGTCGTCGTGCTCGCCCTCGGCACGAAGTCGACGCTCGGTGACATGACCGTCTCCGTGGAGTCGATCGAGCAGACGGAGGAAGGGACGGATGTCACCGTCACCATGGGCGGTGTGCAGGGTGCCGACGCAACGGAGGGCTGGAGGATGCTCGCGGGCGGCAAGGTCGTGGGGCCGTCGGCGAACGGCGCATCCGGCCTGTCCGGGCGGACTGCCTGCACGGTCACGAGCGCCGGGTCCGGCGGGCCGTGCGTGGTGCGGTTCCCCGCGAGCGAGGGCACCGTGACCATCGCGTACCTGCGCGCGGGCGGCCAATCCCAGTGGTCTGCTGCCCCCTAACGGCTACCGTTGGGGTCGCTTCGCGCGACAAAAACGCCCCGACCAGCTGAGGAGACCCTGCGATGGCTGACCAGTTCGACCTAGTGATCGTCGGCGGCGGTCCCGGCGGCTACGCGGCCGCCTTCTACGGGGCATCCGCCGGCCTCTCGGTCGCGCTCGTCGAGAAGGACACCATCGGCGGCACCTGCCTGAACCGCGGCTGCATCCCCGCGAAGGCATTCCTCGAGACCGCCGCGGCGCGGCGCCACGCGGAGCACGCGAACGAGTTCGGCATCGCCACCGTGGTGGGGGACACCAACTTCGCCGTCGCCCAGGCCCGCAAGCAGAAGATCGTGGACGGCCTGGTGAAGGGCCTCACCGGCCTCACCAAGGCGAAGAAGGTCACCTACCTGCTCGGCACCGGGTCGCTGAACGCCGACAACTCCGTCACGGTCACCGCCGCCGACGGTGCAGTCAGCCGCATCAGCGGCCGCAACGTCATCCTCGCGGCGGGCTCCGTGCCGCGCGTGATCCCGGGGTTCGAGCCCGGCGGCCCGGTGATGACATCCGACGAGGTGCTCATGCTCGAGCACATACCGGCCCGCATCGCGGTGATCGGCGGCGGCGCGATCGGGTGCGAGTTCGCGTCCACCTTCGCCGACCTCGGCGCCCAGGTCACGATCCTCGAGGGGCTGCCGAAGATCCTCCCGGGCCTCGACGCGGACCTCGCGAACGTGGTCGTGCGCTCGTTCCAGAAGAAGAAGATCGACATCAAGACCGGCGTGGCCGTGAAGAGCCACACGCCCACCGGCAGCGGGTCCACCGTGGTGCAGTTCGGCGAGGGCGAGTCGATGGAGGTCGACGCGGTCATCGTGTCGATCGGCCGCCGCCCGTTCGCGGACCAGCTGGGCCTCGCCGCCACCGGAGTGAAGGTCTCCGACCGCGGGTTCGTGGAGGTGGACGAGTGGTGCCGCACGTCGGCAGCCAACGTGTGGGCCATCGGTGACCTGATCAACACGCCCCAGCTCGCCCACGTGGCGTACGCGGAGGCCATCCTCGTGGTGAAGCAGGTGCTCGGCGAGAAGACGGTGCCGGTCGACTACGACCGCGTGCCGTGGGCGATCTACTGCCAGCCCGAGGTCGCGTGGGCCGGCCCCGGCGAGGAGGCCGCGAAGGCGGCAGGGCACGACGTGGTCGTCTCGAAGCACCAGTTCCGGTCCAACTCCCGCGCCCAGATCCTGGGCGAGATTGACGGTCTGGTGAAGATCATCGCCAAGAAGAACCCCGACGGCAGCGCCGGCCAGGTGCTCGGCGTGCACATGGTCGGCCCGTGGGTCACCGAGCAGCTGTCCGGCGGGTATCTCGCCGTCAACTGGGAGGCGAGCGTGGAGGAGATCGCGCACTTCATCCAGCCGCACCCCAGCCTCTCCGAGCTGTTCGGCGAGACTGTCATGGCGCTGACCGGCCGCAGCATCAACTCCTAGACGCACGACACAGAGACAGAACGACGCAGAGTCAGATACGACAAGGAACGGACGACAGATGGCAGAAGTAACGCTCCCGCAGCTCGGTGAGACGGTCACCGAGGGGACGATCACCCGCTGGTTCAAGAAGGTGGGCGACACCGTCGCCGCCGACGAGCCGCTGTTCGAGGTGTCCACCGACAAGGTCGACACCGAGGTCCCCTCGCCGGTCGCCGGCGTGCTCGTGGAGATCCGCGTGCAGGAAGGTGACACGGTGCCCGTCGGGGCCGTCATCGGGGTCGTCGGCGATGCAGGGGCTGCTCCTGCCGCGGCACCGGCACCTGCCGCTGCATCTGCTCCCGCTCCGGCACCCGAGCCCGCCGCTGCCCCCGCCGCTGCTCCTGCGCCGGCTCCCGCTCCTGCCGCGGCGCCGGCTCCCGCTCCTGCGGCACCTGCCCCTGTCGCTCCTGCGCCCGCACCTGCGGCGGCGCAGCACGACAGCCTGGGTTCTGACATCGTGCTGTCACCGGTCGTGCGCCGCCTCATAAACGAGAACGGCCTCGACGTGCGCGCCATCACGGGCACCGGCCCCGGCGG
>CAZZFB010000041.1:9225-14297 GCA_964653385.1 uncultured Bifidobacterium sp.
GGGCGGGCGGCACCCGCCGCACCGCGGCCTGCCGTGGTCGCCGGGGCCCGCGACGAGGTCGTGGCACTGTCGCGCATCCGCCAGGCGACCGGCTCGCACATGATCATGAGCAAGGGCACCAGCCCGCACGCGTTCAGCGTGGTGGAGGTCGACTACTCCAATGTCGACGCCACGCGCGGGAAGGCGAAGGACGAGTTCAGGGCCGCCGAGGGGTTCGGGCTCACGTACCTGCCCTTCATCGCGCGCGCCGTCGTCGACGCGCTCGTGGACTTCCCCCACCTGAACGCCTCGGTGGGCGACGACCAGCTGGTCGTGCACCGCTACGTGGACCTGGGGATCGCCGTGGACCTCGACTACAACGGCCTGCTCGTTCCCGTGGTGCGCGACGCCGAGACGAAGAGGCTCCGGGCCATCGCCCGCGAGATCAACGACCTCGCCTCGCGCGCCCGCAGCCGCCGGCTCTCGCCCGACGAGATCCAGGGCGGCACGTTCACGCTGTCGAACAACGGCTCGGCCGGCTCCGTGCTCACGATGCCGATCATCAACCAGCCCCAGGTTGCCATCCTCTCCACCGACGCGATCGTGAAGAAGCCCGTGGTGATCGACGTGCCGGGCGGCGGCGAGTCGATCGCCATCCACCCCGTCGGCAACCTCGCGATGGCGTGGGACCACCGCGCGTTCGACGGCGCGTACGCGGCGGGTTTCCTGGTGCGCATCAAGGAGATCCTCGAGACCCGCGACTGGTCGAGCGAGCTCTAGGAAGGCAACGGCACCGGAGGTGGCTCGGCCCGCACTGCAGGTCCGCTGGCTCGGCCGCGTGCCGTACCGCGAGGCGCTCGCGGTGCAGGAGGCCGTGTTCGCCGGCGGCAGGGGCAACCACCTGCTCCTGATGGAGCACCCCCACGTGTTCACCCACGGCCCGTCCGCGGACCTGGCGAACAACCTGAAGTGCGACCCGGCCGCTGTCGGGGCCGACTTCGTGGCGGTGAACCGCGGCGGCGACATCACATACCACGGTCCGGGACAGCTGGTGGGCTACCCGTTGCTCGTCCTGGAGGGACGCAACGGCGCCGACGGCCCGGCTGAGTCGTCCGCCTACGTCCACCTGCTCGAGCAGGTGATCATCGACGCGCTCGCCGACGTGGGCGTGCCCGGTGCCTCCCGGCTGGACGGCTACCCCGGCGTGTGGCTGGGCGTTGCCGAGGGCCGGCCGCGCAAGATCTGTGCGATCGGGGTGCGCATCGGGCGGCGGCGCACGATGCACGGCTTCGCCCTGAACGTCTCCACCGACCTCGCCTACATGCGCGACCACATCGTGCCGTGCGGCATCCCTGAGCACCCCGTGACCTCGCTCGCCGAGGAGGGGGTCAATGCCGACATGCAGGAGGTCGTCGCGGCGGTCGCTCGGCGCGCAGCCGCCACGTGGACCGACGGTGCATTCGAGCGGCACGACGTTGCATGGAGGGAGACCCCCGAGGACCTCTCGCTCTTCTCGCGCGGCGAGGGCCCCGGCCAGCCGGTGCGCCTGATGAGCAGGCTCGCCCGTGCTGGCGTGGAGGATGCGATTGACATCAGCGAGCGCAAGCCCGACTGGATCCGCCCGCACGTCTCCATGGGCGACAACGTCATGTCGCTGAAGCGCACGCTGCGCGACCTCTCGCTGGTGACGGTGTGCGAGGAGGCGGGCTGCCCGAACCTGTCCGAGTGCTGGGACTCCGGCACCGCCACGTTCATGGTGCTCGGCGAGCGCTGCACGAGAGCGTGCGGTTTCTGCCTGGTCGACACCCGCAAGCCGGAGCCGCCCGACGAGGGGGAGCCGGCGAGGGTGGCCGACGCCGTGAGGCGCATGGGGCTCTCGTATGCGGTGCTGACCATGGTTGCCCGGGACGACCTGCCGGACGAGGGGATGGGCCACGTGGCGAGGTGCATCGAGGCGATCCGCGGCGTGGACCCCTCCATCCGCATCGAGACGCTCATCTCGGACGCGCGCGGCACGGACGCACTGGAGACGTTGTTCGCCGCCGCACCGGACGTGATGAACCACAACATCGAGACCGTGCCGCGCCTGCAGCGCGCGGTGCGGCCGAGCGCCGGGTACGCGCGCAGCCTCTCGGTGCTCGCCCGCTCCAAGTCACGCGGTCTCGTGACGAAGTCGGGGATCATCGTGGGGATGGGCGAGACCGACGATGAGGTCCGCGCCACGCTCCTCGACCTTGCCGCCGTCGGTGTCGACATCGTGACGATCGGCCAGTACCTGCGGCCCACCACGCACCACCTGCCGGTCGCGCGGTGGGTGGAGCCCCCCGTGTTCGACCTGTACAAGGAGTGGGGCGAGTCGTTCGGCATCGGCCACGTCGAGTCCAGCCCGCTCACCCGCAGCAGCTACCACGCGAAGGAGGCGGCGTCGGCCGCCGTACCTGTCACAATCGGAGTCCGATGAGCCACATTGCCCCCGCCCACGTCTATGCATCACGGATCGAGCGGGTCCGTGCCGAGATGGACGCCGCCGGCGTCGACGCGCTGATCCTCTCTGTCGGCCACGACCTGCCGTACCTCACCGGCTACCACGCGATGCCCCTCGAGCGCCTCACGCTCCTCGTCGTGCCGCGCAGGGGGATGCCGATGCTCGTGATCCCGCGGCTGGAGGCGCCGCGCGTGGTGCCCGTGCCCGGCGTGTTCGAGACCGTGCCGTGGGACGAGACCGACGACCCGGTGGCGCTGGCGCACGGTCTGCTCGGCGATGCATCCTGTGTCGCCGTCGGTGACCAGATGTGGTCACGGTTCCTGGTGGACCTCATCACGCACCGCCCCGCGACACGGTGGGTGAGGTCGGTGACCGTCACGGCGCCGCTGCGCACACGCAAGGACCAGGCCGAGATCGACGCGCTCGCCGCCGCGGCCGCCGCCGCCGACAGGGTCGCCGCGCAGCTGCACGCGGGGCAGATCCCGCTAGTGGGCCGCACGGAGGCGCAGGTCTCGGCGGACATCTCCGCCCGACTCATCGCGGAGGGCCACGACAAGGTGAACTTCGCGATCGTGGCCGCGGGCGAGAACGCCGCCAGCCCGCACCACCACCCCGGTGACCGGGTCATCAAGAGGGGCGAGATCGTGCTGTGCGACTTCGGCGGCACCATGAACGGGTACTGCAGCGACATCACGAGGTGCGTCCACACGGGCGAGATCCCCGAGGACATCGCGCGCGCGTACGAGGTGCTGAAGCGCGCGCAGGCCGCGGGTGTGGCCGCCGGCCGCGTCGGCCTGCCGTGCGAGGAGGTCGATGCCGTCACCCGTGCCGTCATCGACGACGCGGGCTACGGGCAGTGGTTCGTTCACCGGACCGGCCACGGCATCGGCATGGAGGAGCACGAGGACCCCTACATGGTCTCCGGGAACACCGAGCCCATCGCCGCCGGCCACGCGTACAGCGTGGAGCCGGGCATCTACGTGGCGGGCAAGTGGGGCATGCGCCTCGAGGACATCGTTGTGGCGACCGAGTCCGGCCCGCGGGCACTGAACCACGCCGACCACGACCTCATCGTCGTCGACTGCTGACGCCCCCGCCCCGCAGGAATAGGGTTGGGTCACCGAGAGGGAGGGGTCACCATGTCACTTGATCTTGCGATCACAGGCGGGACGGTCATCGACGGCACGGGGGCGAAGCCCGTGCGCGCGGACGTGGGCGTGAAGGACGGCCGCATCGTCGCGGTCGGCGAGCTCGACGGCGCGGCGGCACAGACGATCGACGCCACTGACCTCGTGGTCTCGCCCGGTTTCGTGGACCTCCACACGCACTACGACGCGCAGGCCTTCTGGGACTCCACGCTCAGCCCGTCCCCGATGCACGGGGTCACCACGGTGTTCGGGGGCAACTGCGGGTTCACCATCGCGCCGCTCACGCCGGAGGACGGCGACTACCTCATGCGGATGCTCGCGCGCGTGGAGGGCATGCCGCTCGAGTCGCTGCAGAAGGGCGTGCCGTGGAACTGGACGAGCACGGCCGAGTACCTGGACGCTCTCGACGGCACGCTCATGCCGAACGCCGGGTTCTCCGTGGGGCACAGCGCGCTGCGCCGGGTCGTGATGCACGACGACGCCAACAAGCGCGAGGCGACCCAGGAGGAGATCGACGCGATGGTCGCCCTGCTGCGTGCCGGCCTGAAGGCAGGTGCGCTCGGTTTCTCCTCCACGTGGTCGCCCAGCCACAACGACCACACCGGTGTGCCCGTGCCGTCGCGTCACGCATCGCGGGCGGAGCTCATGGCCCTGTGCGCCGAGGTGCGAAACCACCCGGGGACCGTCCTCGAGTTCATCCCGGCGGTCGGCCAGTTCGACCGCGAGACGTTCGAGCTGATGGGGGACATGAGCGCAGCGGCCGACCGCCCGCTCAACTGGAACCTGCTGCAGGTCTACGCGCAGAACTGGGACCTGGTGCAGCACCAGCTGGCCGGCTTCGACATCGCGGCGTCACGCGGCGGCCACGTGCTCGCGCTCACCCTCCCCGACACGTTCCGCCTGCGGCTCAACTTCCGCAGCGGTTTCATCCTCGACATTCTCGACGGGTGGGACACGCTCATGGCGCTCCCGCCGGAGGAGAAGCTGGCGATGCTGCGCGACCCTGCCGGCCGCGCGCGCATGAACGAGCTGGCCCAGTCCACCGTGGGCCCCACGAAGTCCATCGGGAACTGGGGCAACTACCAGCTGCTGCAGACGTTCTCGGAGAAGTGGAAGCCGCACGAGGGCCGGATCGTCGGCGAGATCGCCGCGGAGCTCGGTGTGTCCGCTTGGGACCTGCTGTGCGACGTCGTCATCGACGACAACCTGAACACGGTCATCGCCAACCAGGACAACGGCCAGACCCGCGAGACGTGGGAGAAGCGCGTGCAGGTGTGGCGCGACCACCGTGCGATCGTGGGGGCGAGCGACGCCGGTGCGCACCTCGACATGATCGACAGCTACGCCTTCTGCACGAGCATGCTGCAGCGTGCGGTGCGCGAGCACGGCCTGATGCCGCTCGAGGAGGCCGTGTACCACCTCACCGACCGCCCGGCCCGCTACTACGGGCTGAAGAACCG
>CAZZFB010000042.1:0-14269 GCA_964653385.1 uncultured Bifidobacterium sp.
TGTCAGGCACGCGTGAACGGCGTGTGAACGGTCACAGCCCCAGGATGAGGCAAAGCCCCGCGGGCTCCGTCAGACTCTCCGACCATGGAACTTGATTACGCCCCCGAAGACGAGGCCTTCCGCGCCGAGATCCGCAGCTGGCTGCACTCGAACCTCCCGAAGGGCTGGTTCGAGCCCGGGTTCGAGATGTCCAACGAGGAGCGCAAGAAGTTCAACGACGAGTGGCCGAACAAGCTGTTCGAGGGCGGCTGGATCTGTGCGACCTGGCCGAAGGAGTACGGCGGCAAGGGCCTCACCACCATGCAGGGCGTGGTGCTGGCCGAGGAGTTCGCGAACGCCAAGGCGCCGATGCGCGCTGACTTCTTCGGTGACACGCTCGTCGGCCCCACGCTGCTCCAGTGGGGCACGGAGGAGCAGAAGAAGGAGTTCCTCCCGCAGATCCTGAACGGCAAGATGCGCTGGTGCCAGGGCTTCTCGGAACCGAACAGCGGCTCCGACCTCGCCAGCCTGAAGACCGAGGCCGTGCTCGACGGTGACGAATGGGTCATCAACGGCCAGAAGGTCTGGACGACCCAGGGTCACCACGCTGACTACTGCTTCCTGCTCACGCGCACCGACAAGGACGCACCGAAGCACAAGGGCATCTCGTACCTGCTGGTGCCGATGCGCCAGCCCGGCGTCGAGGTGCGCGGCATCGTCCAGCCCGACGGCACCGCGGAGTTCTGCGAGGTCTTCTTCACGAACGCGCGCTGCCCGAAGGACAACGTCGTCGGCGGCGTCAACAACGGATGGGTCGTGACCAACTCGACGCTCGCTTTCGAGCGCGGCATGAGTGCGACCACCGGGTACCGCCGTTTCGAGAGCGAGTACAAGGCCATGGTGCGCGGTGCGAAGGAGAACGGGGCCATCAACGACCCGGTCATCCGCCAGCGGCTCATGGAGTACTACTCGAAGATCCAGATCCTGAAGATCAACGGCCTCCGCTCGCTGTCCACGACCCTCATGGGCAAGAAGGACCCGAGCATGGCCGCGCTCGGCGCCACGAACAAGATGTTCTGGACGGAGATGCACAAGGCCGCCATGGAGCTGGCGCTCGACATCCAGGGTGCGGCGTCGATGCTCGTCGACTCCGCGATGGGCGACGGGAACTGGCCCGGCACCGCGCGCGAGAAGCGCCGCGAGGGCTACCCGGTCAGCAGCATGATGTCGGCGTTCTTCTTCTCGCGGTCCGAGACGATTTGGGGCGGCACGAGCCAGATCCAGCGCAACATCGTGGGTGAGCGCGTGCTCGGCCTCCCGAAGGAACCGGGCAGCAAGTAGCCGGCCGTCAGGCCCGTCAGTCGGCTGCGGCCTGCTTCTCCGCCCCGTCGGTCACGCTCGCGTCCTCGAACGCTGCGTGCTGGCGCAGCGGCAGTTCGCGCACCATCACGGTGAGGACCAGCGCAAGCACCAGCATCGGCACGGACCAGCGGAACACCGTGGTGATGCCGTGGGAGATGGCATCGAGGGCCTGGCTGCGGCCGGGCTCGGGCAGTTTGTTGATCGTGCGGGGTGCGCGGAGCAGTTTCGGGTCGACCCTGCCGAGCAGCTGCTCGTTGAGCACCGCACCGTAGGCCGCGACGGCGACGGTGCTGCCGAGGTTGCGGCACAGCTGCGACAGGGAACTGGCGACGCCGAGGTCCCGCACCGCGACCGAGTTCTGGATGGCCGTGGTGGACGTGGGCATCGTGCCGCCCACGCACAGCCCCATGAGCGCCATGCCGAGGAGACTCACGGCGATGCGCGCGCCGTTGTTGTCGACCAGGCTCACGAGGACCATCCCCGCCGACCCTGCGACCGCACCCGCGATCGGCCACACGCGGTAGTGGCCCGTGACCGTGATGCGCTTGCCCACGTAGGTGCTGGCCGCGGTCATGCCGACCATCATCGGCACGAGCAGCAGACCCGAGTTCGTGGGCGAGACGCCGGTGACGGCCTGCAGGAACAGGGGCATGAACGTGCTGACGGTCGTCATCGACGCGCTGATGAGGGTGACCATGGGGACCATCACCTGCACGGTGTGGTTCCTGAACAGGTGCATGGGCACGATCGGGTTGGCGACCCGGGGTTCCCACCACAGGAAGACGGCGATGAGCGCCACGGATGCGACGGTCATGCCGATCGTCTGGGTCGACCCCCAGCCGAACTGCCCCGGGGACCAGGAGAGGGCGAGGATGAGCGTGGCGACACCGGACACGAGCAGCAGTGCCCCGACCGTGTCGATGGAGGTGTCCCTGCGGATCACCGGCAGGCGCAGGTGGCGCTGGGTCATCCAGAGCGCGAAGACGCCGAACGGCATGTTGACGATGAAGATCCAGCGCCACGACGTGTTGTCGACGATGAGGCCGCCGATGAGGGGGCCGGCGACGCTGGACAGGGCGAAGATGCTGGTGAAGGCACCGACGTACCTCCCGCGCTCGCGCGGCGGGACGATGTCGGCGATCACGATGAACGACATCGCCATCGCGCCGCCGCTGCCGATTCCCTGCACGGCCCTGGCGAAGACGAGCATGCCCATGTTCTGCGCCACGGCGCACAGCAACGACCCGAGCAGGAAGATCACGATCGCGAACTGGGTGAAGCGCTTGCGGCCGTAGAGGTCGCTGAACTTGCCGAACAGGGGCGTGGCGGCGGTCGAGGTGAGGAGGTACGAAGTCGACACCCACGTGTAGGCCTCGATGCCTCCGATGTCGGAGATGATCGTGGTGAGGGCGGTGCTGACCGTGGAGCCGTTGAGGGCCGACAGGCCGACCGCCGCCATCATCGCGGCGTAAACCATCTTGATCTCGCGCTGGGATATGGAGAAGGGCTGGGTTTCGATGATTGCACACTACAACTAGTGCTCTTGTGCAGTACGCACCGTGCGTACGCTGTGGGCCATGTCTGGTCTGCGGTTGTTCTCGGGGTCGATCGTGGCGCCGTTCGGGCCTGTCACGGTCGTGGCGGGTGACGACGGGGTGAGGGGCGTCTCGTTCGCCGGCGAACCAGGGTCGGGCGTGCCCGCCGGCGCCTCAGTGGAACATGACGAGTCCCATCCCGTCGTGGCGCGCGCCCTGTCCCAGCTGCGCGAGTACCTGGCGGGGACGCGGAAGGAGTTCGACCTGCCGCTCGTGCTCAAGGGCACGGAGTTCCAGGTGGCGGCGTGGAGGGCGCTCGCCCGGGTTCCCTACGGCACGACTGCCTCGTACGCCACTCAGGCCGCCAGCATCGGCAGGCCCACCGCCACGCGCGCAGTCGGGGCGGCCAACGGGCGCAACCCGGTCGCCATCGTCCTGCCGTGCCACAGGATCGTGGGGGCCGACGGGTCGCTCACAGGTTTCGCCGGGGGGCTGGAGACGAAGAAGTGGCTCCTGGCCCACGAAGGGGCCGTGCTGGCCGGGAGGGGAGCCGCATGAACAACGTGGCGAACGTTCTGACCCTGCTGCTGGTGGCGGTGCTCGGTTCCACTGCGGTCCTCGACATCATGCGGAACCCGCGCGTGCTGGCGACGACGTCACGGCTGGGCATCCCGGCGGAGAAAGTGCCGGTGCTCGGGGGAGTGAAACTGCTCGCCGTCATCGGCCTGCTCGTGGGCACCGATTACGTCCGCCTGGCCCAGCTCACCGGCCTGTGCCTGGTGCTCTACTTTGCGGCCGCGGTCCTGACGCACGTGCGCGTGCGGGACGGCGCGAGACACACCGCGCCCGCGTTCGTGATGCTCGTGGTGTGCGGACTCCACCTGCTGGCGACGGTGGCCAAGTAGCCGCCGCCGCGGTCAGCGGAACTTGTCCCACTCCTCGGGGCCCTTGCCGTGCCTGGCGAGGCGCTTGACGATCCACACCGGTGCCTCCATCGGCTCGCCGTTGCGGATGCCCGCGACCATCTCCCCGTTCTCGTCCCACATGTGGCACGTGTTCAGGTTCATGGCGTAGCCACGCTCGCGTTCCTCGGGCGTCATCTCGCTCCGGGGTTTCGAGTCGGCCGAGCCGGCGCGCATCGACCAGCCGCTCTGGATGGCGACCGGGCCCATCGCGGTCAGCAGGGCGCCGATGTGGGTGCACCCGCGGGGTCCACCGAACAGCTCCTTCACCTTGTTGTTGTAGCCGCGGGCGATGGAGACGCCGACGAGCCTGTCGTAGTCGGGGATGATGTCCACGCAGTGGGTGTGCGGGTGCTCGTTGAACGTGACCGTGACCTTCTCGATCGTGAACGACGGGAAGCCGACCTCGAGGTCCACGATCATGTGGTGGACCCACAGCACCTCGGGGTCTTCCTTGATGTAGAGGCCCGGCGGCTTCTCGTCCACGACCACCCCGCGGAGGATGAAGCGGGAGTCGTCGACCTTGTACGTGCGCACCTCGTAGCGGCGCGTGTGGATCAGTTCGGTGCCCTCCGGGGCGGGGGGAAGCATCTCGTAGCTCACTCGGTCACTCTCTCAACATCTCTTGCCTGGGACGAACTGCCATTGTTGTGCCCCGGCGGCACGCCGTCCGCATCGGGACGGCGGTCGCCAACGAAAAAGGGCCGGGGTGTCGCCACCCCGGCCCTCTGTTCGTTCCTGACGTCAGGTCACTGCCACTTGAAGTGGGTGCTGTTGCCGGCACGGTCCGTTGCGGTCACGCTCCACTGCCCGCCGGGCCCTGCCTGGCCGGGCTGACCCGGCTGCGGGGAGGCACTCTTGCAGTTCGTGACATCGACGGTGACCTGGATGTAGTTCCCCGGGTCCGGTGCGGCATCCGATGCGGTGTCGGTGATGGTGCTGAACGACTTGTCGCCCCGCGTGACCGACGAGACCGCGAGGGTCGCACCGCTGCTGGTGCTGGCGGCAGTGATCGTGCAGCCTCCCCTCGGGCCGCTGACGTTGTAGAAGAGCCCGCCCACGTCCTGCCAGGACGTCTCGGACGGCAGCGGTGCGCGTTGCGGGCGCCAGAAGGTGAGTGTGAGCGTGTTGGCGCCCGGGTTCTTCAGGTCGTTCGGGATCGCGTACGTGCCGTCGGCGGCGTGGAGCGTGACGGCAGGGTTCGAACCGATCTGGAAGGTCCGCACGCTCGGTGCCGTCTGGATGACGCCCGAGATCACCTGGCTCGACGACGTGACCAGCTTGCCGGTCTTGTCGGTGAACTTGTACCTGATCGTGTCGCCGACCTTCATGCCGTCCGGCCCGGGCATGCGCGGCTTGATCTCGTTCATCCAGCTCTGTCCGTCGGCGAGCGTGCCCTTCGACGGGATCACGTTCGGCAGGCCGTCGTTGTCCGGGTCGCACGAGGCAAATATCCACTCGTCCATCGTCGCGTCGTACGCGGTGTCGGAGGGCCAGTTGGCCGGCGGCTGCGCGGAGTTGAGCGGGTTCCGGGCCACGACCTTCGGCCCGCAGAAATCCGCGTAGTTCGTGGAGCCGCCCGACAGCGGGAGGGCGTTGGACGCCGGCTGGGGCTGCTGCGGGTTGTCGTAGTCGGGCGAGATGGTCACCGCACGGCTCGTGGGGCCCGAGCACCAGGTGATGCCCGTGCAGTCCACGTTGAAGTAGCCGAAGTCGGCCCCGGTGCGGGTGCTGAAGTACTTCGCCGTGGAGTTGAAGTTGAAGAACACCCCCTGGAAGGTGTTGATCATCTTCGAGAGGCGTGAGGACGCCGTCGGGTTGTCGCCGGGGTTGTCGATGTTGAACGCGTTCAGGTTCACGCACTCGCCGCCGCAGATGAGGCCGGTCATGATCATGGCCTCGCCGAACTGGGACCCGTCGCTCTTCGCGGGGGTGGCGTAGAACGCGTCGTCCACGAGGTCGAGCCTGCCGTCGTTGTCGTCGTCGACGTCGACGAACGCGGGCAGGCCGTCCCCGTCCGCGTCCGCGCCGGCCGGGTTGTCGACCGGGTCAGCGAACGCACGGACGCTCGCCCCCTGCACCTTGGTCTTGCCGAGGCTGGCGCGTGCCGGCGGCACGCCGCCGGAGACCGCGACCGCCTTGCCGGTGACAGCCACCACGGGCTTGGCCACGTTCGTGTAGGCGTAGTTGCTCTTCACCGAGACGGTGCCCAGGTTCACCGTGCCGGCCTTGGCGACCTGCTTCATCGCGGTGAAGCCCGCCTTCGCCTTGGAGACCGACTTCGCCTGGGTCTTGGCGGACGCCATGTACTTCAGCATCACCGGGCCGACATACGCGCCGGACGTGCTCACCACGGAGATCGTCATCGCATTCGTGTCCGACTTCGAGATTCCCGAGAGGGTCACCGATCCCTTGGACGACGTGCCCATGTAGGCCTTGCCGGCCTTTGTGACCGCCAGCATGCGGTACCCGGCGGCGAGCTTGGCCTTGATCGTCACGGTCGTCGTGGCGGCCTGGGTCGCTGTCCCGACCATCACTGTCGCGGCGATCAACGACGCCGCGACCCCGACGAGTGCGCGGCGGTGTCTGGTGGTTCTCATGGTTCCTCCCGGGGTTCGTCCCGCGCTGAATGTAGTTCAGTCCCGGTGCCCAGGACCATGCACGGCGGGCCCCGCGGGGCCATGATGGAGGGGTGGCAACGCTGAAGGACACCTTGAAGTCGGACCTGACCGCCGCCATGAAGGCCGGCGACGAGACGGTCAGGGGCACCCTGAGGATGGCGCTCGCGGCCGTCACGAACGCGGAGGTCGCCGGTGACGAGGCCGTCGAGCTGTCCGACGACCAGGTGGTCGCCGTGCTGCAGGCGGAGGCAAAGAAGCGCTCCGAGGCGGCCGAGATCTACGCCCAGGCCGGCCGGACCGAGGCGGCCGCGAAGGAGAAGGCGGAGCTGGCCGTGCTCGAGCGCTACCTGCCCGCCGCGATGAGCGAGGCCGAGATCGCGGCGGTCGTGGCGGAGGAGGTCGCCGCGGCGGCGGCCGCGGGGAACACCGGCCCGAAGGCCATGGGCATCGTGGTGAAGGCAGTCCGTGCGAGGGTCGGTGCGTCTGCCGACGGGTCGGTCGTCGCCAACCTGGTCAAGTCGGCGCTCTCCTGACGACGGTGCCGTCCGACGTGAGCAGCATCCACCCTCACACGCCGCCGTCCGGGACGATGCACCGCACCGTCGCGGCCCTTCGCCGCGCGATCAAGGCGATCCACCACGTCCACCCGGAGCACGACGATGCCGGTGTCGCGGCAGCGGCGGAGTCACTCGCCGACAGTCTCGAGTCGGCGGGCACCCTGGGCATCCGCCAGGAGTCCCTGTTGCGCCACACCCGCAGCCCGCTCTCCGGCGTGATGAACCCCGTGGCCCCGCCGATGACGAGCGAGTACCACGCCGACCGGGTCATCAGCACCGTCACGTTCAACGAGGCGTACCAAGGCCCACCGGCCTGTGTGCACGGGGGGTTCGTGGCGGCGTTGCTGGACGAGGCACTCGGCAGGGCCCGTCACCTGACCGAGCGCAACTGCGTGACAGGGTCGCTCAAGGTCGACTACCGGAGGCCGACTCCCGTGAACGTGGAGCTCAAGGTCGAGGCCCGCATCGTGGAGATGCACCCGCGGAAGATGCTGGTTCGGGGAGAGATCCTCCACGGCGGGGAGGTCACGGCGGAGGCAGAGGCGGTGTTCGTCTTCCTGGACACCGAAAAATTCAATGCACTCGTCGTGGACGCCAGGAAAGCGAGTAGCAATGGGTGACCGCGGCCCCTCCTGGCGGGCCGGGCAAGGGGGAGACCGTGTCGAACGAACTGATTCTTGACTCTCTGAGGAGGCGCTTCCGCGCCCTCTTCTCCCTCTACGAGGAGTGCATGGAGACGACCACCCTCGAGCAGATCAACCATCACCTCGGCGAGAACGTGATGCCGATCGCGTTCTCGCTCTTCCACTACGTCAACATGCACGACGCCTCGTTCATGATGCTGTCGGGCGAGATGTTCATCGCGAACGACGAGTGGATGGAGCGCATCGCACCGTCCATCCCGGACCACGGGAAGCACCGCACGCCCGGCGAGATGCACCTCCAGCAGATCGGGGACAAGGAGGCCTTCACCGAGTACATGAACCTCGTGTTCGGCCGAACCGAGGCCTGGCTCGCCCGGCTGGACCCCGCCGAACTGGACCGTGTGCTGCTGACCAGGCCGTTCGGCCCGGCGGTGGCCAGCACCTACTCCGCGCGGGTCGCAGGGGAGGCCGGGCTGACCGTGCTCGACGGCATCGAGTGCTGGCTGTACCAGCACGGCCTGCGCCACATGGGCGAGATCGAGCACGCGCGTGCGTTCGTGGGGCTGACCGGCTTCACCAGCTGACGGCCCGACACCCGCGCCCGGGGTGGGCTGGGGGAGAGTGGCGCTCACGGCAGGACTTGAACCTGCGACCCCTTGCTCCGGAGGCAAGTGCTCTATCCGCTGAGCTACGTGAGCGTGACGAGTCGTTCGACGCGCGCGACGACAGGCTAGCCCCGCGGGGAAAGGAACGCTTCGGCGCGCACCGCGGCAGGCAGAATGGGGTTCCCATGCCGGATCCTTTCCTCACCGCCGCCGCCCGTCTCGGGCCCGCATTCGCCGCCGTCGCGGGTGCGCCCGCCGACGCTGTGGTGCGCCCCAGTGACAGGGCCGACGCCCAGGCGAACGGGGCACTCGCGCTCGCGAAGACCGTGGGCGGGAGCCCGCGTGACGTCGCCCAGCGCGTGCTGGACGCGGCGGGCGACCTCTCCGACATCCTCGAGTCGACGGAGATCGCCGGTCCCGGGTTCGTGAACCTCGTGTTCGCTGGGGCGTTCATCGAGAGGGAACTCGCCTCCATGGCCGCCGACGAACGGCTGGGGGTGCGCGCGGCGGCCCGGCCGGGCCGGGTCGCCATCGACTACTCGGCACCGAACGTCGCGAAGGAGATGCACGTCGGCCACCTGCGCAGCACGGTCATCGGCGACTCGGTCGCGCGGATGGTGCAGTTCGCCGGCCACACCGTCATCAGGGAGAACCACATCGGCGACTGGGGCACCCAGTTCGGGATGCTCATCGAGCACCTGCTGGACGTGGGCGAGGACAAGGCCGCCGACGAGCTGGGCGTGGGCGACCTCGACGGGTTCTACAAGGAGGCGCGGCGCAAGTTCGATGCGTCCGACGAGTTCAAGACACGGTCACGCGAGCGCGTCGTGGCGCTCCAGGGCGGTGATGCCGAGACTCTCCGCCTGTGGCGCATCTTCGTGTCGCTCAGCACGTCGTACTTCAACGAGATCTACCGGCGTCTCGGGGTGCTGCTCACCGACGACGACCTCATGGGCGAGAGCGCCTACAACGACATGCTCGACGACGTCGTCCGCCGGCTGGGGGAGGCGGGTCTGCTGCAGGTGGACGACGGCGCAGACGTCGTGTTCCCCGAGGGTTTTGCCAACCGGGACAACGAGCCGCTGCCGATGATCGTGCGCAAGGGCGACGGCGGGTACGGCTACGCCGCCACCGACCTGGCGACGGTGATCGACCGCGTGGAGCGGAACCGCGTGACCTCCATGCTGTACGTGGTCGGGGCGCCGCAGGCCCAGCACCTGCAGATGGTCGAGGCGGTGTCACGGATGGCCGGGTGGATCGACGACGGCACCGAGTTCGAGCACGTCGCGTTCGGCAGCGTGCTCGGCTCCGACCGCAAGATGCTGAAGAGCCGCAGCGGCGAGTCGATCAAGCTCATCTCGCTGCTCGACGAGGCTGTCGAGCGCGCGTCGGCGGCCATCGCCGAGAAGAACCCCGAGATGCCCGCCGACGAGCGCGCGCGGGTGGCCACCATGGTGGGCATCGGAGCGGTGAAGTACGCGGACCTCAGCGGGGACCGCATCAAGGACTACATCTTCGACTGGGAGCGGATGCTCTCCTTCGACGGCAACACCGCGCCGTACCTGCAGTACGCGCACGCCCGCATCTGCTCCATCTTCCGGCGCGCCGGCATCGACCGCGCCTCGGTGCGCGCCGCGAGGCCCGCACTCGGCGACCCGCGGGAGCGTGCACTGGCCCTCCGCCTGCTCAGGTTCGACGCGGCCGTGTGGGACGCGCTCGACGGCTACCACCCGCACAAGCTGTGCACCTACCTCTACGACCTCGCCTCCGACTTCACCTCCTTCTACGAGCACTGCCCGGTGCTCAAGGCCGAGGACGAGGCCGTCCGTGCCTCGCGGCTCTTTCTCTGCGACACCACGGCCCGCGTCATGTCGTGCGGACTCGATCTTCTCGGGATCCAGGCGCCGGAGCAGATGTGAGCGCCGTCAGCCGTTCCCTCCTGCCTGAGACCGCGACGGTGTCAGACGGCGGTGTCCTCTCCGTCGGGGGCGTCGCCGTGCCCCGCCTCGCGGAGGAGTTCGGCACGCCTCTGTACGTGTACGACGAGCACCACCTGCGCTCCCGCTGCCGCCAGGCGGTGGCGGAGTTCGGTCCCGGCCGCGTCGTCTACGCGACCAAGGCGTTCCTGTGCGGGGCGATGGCGCGTCTCGCCCACGAGGAGGGCCTCCTGCTCGACGTCGCGACCGGCGGGGAACTGCACGCGGTGCTCTCTGCCGGCGTGCCGGCGTCGGTGTGCACGGTGCACGGGAACAACAAGTCCGACGAGGAGCTGCGACAGGCCGTCACCGCCGGCGTGCTCCACATCGTGGTGGACAGCTTCGACGAGCTCGACCGGCTCGACCGCCTGCACGCGTCCGGCCTGCCCGTCCCCGACGTCCACCTTCGGATCACGCCCGGCGTGCACGCCCACACGCACGAGTACGTCTCCACCGGCCAGGACGACTCGAAGTTCGGCTTCAACCTGGCGAACGGTGACGCGCACGCCGCGATCGCCCGCGCGCGCTCGGCGTCCTCGGTGAACCTTGTCGGCCTGCACTGCCACATCGGGTCGAACGTGATGTCGGCGGCACTGTTCGAGAAGGCGAGCCGCGTGATGGTGGAGCTGTTCGCCGGCACGGGGCTGCCGGAGCTCACCCTCGGCGGAGGCCTGGGCGTTGCGTACACGGGCGACGAGACGGCCCCGACGATGGGCGAGTGGGGGTCAGCCATCCGTGCCGCCACCGCGGGCCTCCCGGACGGTGCCGTGGTGCGGGTGGAGCCGGGGCGCAGCATCGTTGCGACGGCGGGCATGACCGTGTACTCGGTCGGCACGGTGAAGAGCATCCCCGGGGTGCGCGAGTACGTGGCCGTCGACGGCGGGATGAGCGACAACCTGCGGCCCATGCTCTACGGCAGCCGGTACGAGGCGTTCGATCCCGCGCGCACGGACGCGCCGCGCCCGGTTCGCGCCCGGGTGGTGGGCAAGCACTGCGAGAGCGGTGACGTGCTGATCGAGGATGCGGCACTGCCCGGGGATGTCCGCCCGGGCGACCTGCTCGTCACCCCCGTCACCGGTGCGTACGCCCACTCCATGGCGAGCAACTACAACAGGGTCCCGCGGCCCGCCGTGGTGTTCGTCGCCGACGGCGCGGCGAGGCTCGTGGTGCGCCGGGAGACCTTCGAGGACCTCGTCCGTCTCGACACCTGAGTGATGCTCGTCCCGCGGGGATGACGCACACCCGCCGTACGGTGTCGGCGACCAGGAGGTTGCCATGCGCGAGATCGAGTTCTGCCCGGAGTGCGGTGCACCCGTGATCGGGTTCACGAACGACCAGAGGTGCACGTCGTGCGGCCTCACGTACCTCGAGATGGTCGACCTCCTCGACGGCGACGACCTCATGGAGGACGATCTCGGCCCGGATGACGTGGACGGTGACTTCGGGGACGGGGAGCCAGAGTCCGACGAATGGTGAAACCCCCGCCCCGCAAGGGGCAAGGGAGAATTCCCCACCGTTGTCCACAGGCCCAGCCGTAGGCTGGGGTCCCTATGACTCAGGTTCCCTCCGCCTCGCGCACGGTGCGCATCGGCGTGCTCGGCTGCGGCAACGTCGGGTCAGCCTTCGTGCAGCTCGTGGCGACGCAGGCCGACATGGTCGAGGCGCGCACCGGGATACGGCTCGAGGTCGTGAAGGTGGCCGTGCGCAACGTGTCGAAGTCTCGTGACGTCACGCTCGCCGACGGCGTGCTCGTGCGCGATGCCCGTTCCGTCGTGGAGGACCCGCAGGTCGACCTCGTGGTCGAGCTGATCGGGGGCATCGAGCCCGCGCGCGAGCTGATCTCCACCGCGCTCGCCGCCGGCAAGCCCGTGGTCACCGGCAACAAGGAGCTCCTCGCGAACGTCGGGCACGAGCTGTGGGCCCAGTCGGACCAGTCCGGTGCGGACCTCCTCTTCGAGGCCGCAGTAGCCGGCGGCATCCCGCTCGTGCGCGCTCTCCGGGAGTCCCTCCGCGGGGAACCGGTGCGCCGCGTCATGGGCATCGTGAACGGCACCACGAACTTCATCCTCACCAAGATGACCGAGGAGGGCGCCGACTACTCGGCGGCGCTCACGGAGGCGCAGCGCCTCGGCTTCGCCGAGCGCGACCCCACGGCCGACGTCGAGGGCTTCGACGCCGGGGCGAAGGCCGCGATCATCGCGAGCATCGCGTTCGGCGCGAAGGTGGTCGCGGGGGACGTGTACCACGAGGGCATCAGCGGCATCACGGCCGCGGACATCGCGATCGCGCGGCGGCTCGGGTACGTGGTGAAGCTCCTCGGCATCGCGGAGCGCCAGGGAGACTCCGTGGCGGTGCGGGTGCACCCGGCCATGGTCCCGCTCACGCACCCCCTTGCCAGCGTCCGCGACAGCTACAACGCCGTGTTCGTGGAGGGTGACGCCGTCGGCTCGCTCATGTTCTACGGCCGCGGCGCCGGCGGGTTCCCCACGGCGTCCGCCGTCCTCGGTGACGTGATCGACGCGGCCGTCAACCTGGTGAAGGGCACCCACGGCACTATCGGCTCGTTTGCGCGCGTCCCCGTGGTGCCGATCGACGAGACGAGCAGCCAGTACCTGGTGGGTCTCGACGTGGAGGACAAGCCGGGCGTGCTGCACGCGATCACCGGCATCTTCGCGGCGCACGGGGTCAGCATCCGGGCGGCCGAGCAGGAGGGCATCGGCACCGACGCCCGCCTGGTGTTCATCACGCACTCCGCCCGCGAGTCGGACGTGCAGGCGTGCCTGCGCGAGTTCCGCGACCTCGGGGTGGTTCGCCGCACGTCCGGCCTGCTGCGCGTCATCGGCGAGTAGGCACGTGCGCTACGTCTCCACCCGCGGCGCGGCACCGGAACTCGGGTTCGCCGACGTGGTCCTCGCCGGCCTCGCAACGGACGGCGGGCTGTACGTGCCGTCGGAATGGCCGGCGCTTCCCGCCTCCCTGCCGGACGGGTACGCCGCACTCGCCGCCGAGGTGCTCATGCCGTACGTGGGCGGTGACTTCACCCGGGAGCAGATGTCCGCCCTCTGCGGGGACGCGTACTCCTCGTTCCGTCACCCCGATGTCGTCCCCCTCGTGGGTCTCGAGCCTGGGCACCACCTGATGGAGCTGTTCCACGGGCCGACGCTCGCGTTCAAGGACGTGGCCCTGCAGCTGCTCGGGCGGCTCTTCGACTCCATCCTCACGGCGCGCAACGAGCGCGTGATGATCGTGGGCGCCACCAGCGGGGACACCGGCAGTGCCGCGATCGACGGTGTGAAGGGCTGCGGCAACGTGGACATCGTCATCCTGTACCCGCACGGCCGCGTGAGCGACGTGCAGCGGCGCCAGATGACCACCGTCGACTCGCCGAACGTGCACACGGTGGCGGTGGACGGCACGTTCGACGACTGCCAGGACCTGGTGAAGGCCATGTTCAACGACGCACCTTTCCGGGAGCGGCACAACCTCTCCGCGGTGAACAGCATCAACTGGGCGCGGGTGATGGCCCAGGTCGTCTACTACGTGGAGGCCGCCCGCCGGATCGGCGGCGAGATCGACGTGACCGTTCCCACCGGCAACTTCGGCAACGTGCTGAGCGGCTGGATCGCCCGTCGCATGGGGGCGAACATCGGGCGGCTGGTGGTCGCCAGCAACGACAACGACATCCTCACCAGGTTCTTCGAGTCGCACGAGATGCGGGCGACGGGCGTGCACCCCACCCTCAGCCCCAGCATGGACATCCAGGTGTCGTCCAACTTCGAGCGACTGCTGTTCGAGATGAACGGCCGCGACGGCGCCGTGACCCGGGAGCAACTGGGTAGTTTCCGCGACAAGGGCACCCTGCTGGTGGAAGCCGACCAGTACGACGAGTGGATCGCGCCGGTCTTCCGTGCCTCGCGCGCCTCCGACCACGACACCCTCGTGACGATCAGGTCCGTGCACGAGTCCACGGGGATGCTCATCGACCCGCACACGGCCGTGGGGGTGAAGGCCGCCCGCGAGCACATGCG
>CAZZFB010000043.1:0-14072 GCA_964653385.1 uncultured Bifidobacterium sp.
CGTGGCCGAGCACCGTCTCGCCCTTCCAGAGGCGGCGCATCAGGAGCGCGAAGGATTCCATCGACTCGGTCGTGGCGAGGGGCATGCCGTATGCCCGGAACATCGCCTCGATGCCGCGGCCGATGCCGAGGCTGAACCGCCCCCCCGACAGGAGGTGGAGGGTGCTCGCCCACGAGGCCGTCACCACGGGATGGCGGGTGGTGTGGTTCGTTGCGGCGGTGATGATGTCGATGCCCGACGTGACAGCACACGCCGCACCGGTCAGCGCGCCGGCCTCCTTGATGTTGAACCGCTCCGAGATGAACGCAGTGCCGAGACCGAGCCGCTCGGCGTGGGCAAGTTCGTCGAGCATGTCGCGCGGCGACCGGGGCGCGCCCGCGAGAGTGTAGAAACCGAGTTCCTTGTGCACCGCCACACAGTACCGACACCCCTCCTCGGGTAGAAATGGGGCATGGAGACCCCGCGCGACGACCAGGACCTGGCCGGGCTGGGACTCAACCGCGACTCCGTCGGCATGCTCGAGGGCCTCGTGACCACCCGTGCGATCCGCAGGTACGCAGACGAGGCGGTGCCCGCACACGTGCTGCGCGACATCATGTTCGCCGCGACCCGGGCACCGAGCGGGTCGAACAGGCAACCGTTCAGGTTTCTCGTGCTCACGGATGGGGAGAAGGCCGCGGAGGCGAAGCGGCTGGTGGCACAGGGAGCGCGCGCGGTGTGGGGCCACAAGCGCGGCAACGACGGTTATGACAGCGGGTCCGGCGCGGACCTGTCGTCGCCGAAGGCGCGGATGGCCCGCACGATGCAGGACTACGTGGACAACCTCGAGCGTGTCCCCGTGCTCGTGCTCGGCTGCCTCGTGCGCTACCGCGACCCGAACCCGAACGAGGGTGCCAGCGTGTACCCGGCGGTCCAGAACGTCCTGCTCGCGGCGAGAGCACTCGGCTACGGCGGTGTGCTCACCGGTTTCCACGCGTTCGTCGACAAGGAACTGAAGGCGCTGCTCGGGATCCCTCCCGAGGTGTTCATCGCGGCGTCCATCACGCTCGGCAGGCCGCAGGGCTCGCACGGGCCGGTCCGCAGGGTGCCCATGGGCGAGCTCGTCTACGGGGACTCATGGGGCGAGCCGGCGGGCTTCGCAGTCGACCCGCCGGGCACGCGCCACACGTCCCGCATCTGAGGCCGTACGTTCCGTGTGCGCCTCGGGGGCGGGTGCGGGAGTAGTGTCGTCAAGGCGCCGAAAGGGACCCCCGCGATGCTCATTGCCCTCCTGAGACGACAACTGAAGGCCTACAGGCCCGTCCTGTGGCTGGTGGTCGTCTACCAGGCCGTCCAGTCGGTTGCCGGACTGTGGCTGCCCACCCTGAACGCCGACATCATCGACAAGGGAGTGGCGAAGGGCGACACCGCGTACATCTGGCGGGTCGGGGCCGTGATGGTCGCGGCTTCCCTGGTGCAGCTCGTCTTCTCGGTCGCGGCGGTGAAGGTGGGGTCGAAGGCGGCCATGGGGTTCGGCCGGGACACCCGCCGGGACCTCTTCCACCAGGTGAACGACTTCTCGAGCCGAGAGGTGAACCAGTTCGGGCCGCCCTCGCTGATCACCCGGATCACCAACGACGTCCAGCAGGTCCAGATGCTCGTCCTCATGACGTGCACGCTCCTCCTTGCCGCCCCTTTCACGGCGGTCGGCGGGGTCATCCTCGCGGTGCGCCAGGACGCTGGCCTCTCGTGGATCTTCATCGTCACCATCCCGCTCGTGCTGGTCGCGCAGGGTTCGATCATCGTGCGGATGACCCCCACGTTCCGCCTGATGCAGGAGAAGATCGACCGCATCAACGAGGTCCTCCGGGAGCAGTTGACCGGCATCCGCGTCGTCCGCGCGTTCGTGCGCGAGCCGGAGGAGACAGTGCGCTTCCGGGAGGGCAACGAGAGCCTCACCGCCACTGCCCTGACCGGCGGGCGCCTCCAGTCGCTCATGTTCCCGACCGTGAGCCTCTTCGTCAACATGGCGAGCGTGGCGGTGGTCTGGTTCGGGGCCGACCAGATCGGCTCCGGGGAGATGCGCAACATCGGGGCCCTCATCGCGTTCCTGACCTATCTGACCCAGATCCTGATGTCGGTGATGATGGCCACCTACATGGCGGCACTCGTGCCGCGTGCATCCGTGAGTGCGGAGCGCATCATGGAGGTGCTGTCGACGCCGTCGTCGGTCGTGCGTGCCGCGGACCCGGTGCACATCACATCCGCGCGCGCATCTCTCGAGATGAGGGACGTGGGGTTCCACTACCCCGGGGCCGAGCATGCAGTCCTCTCGGGGATCACGTTCAGGTGCGAGCCCGGCGAGATGACCGCCGTCATCGGCAGCACCGGGTCCGGCAAGACGACACTCGTCAACCTCGTGCCGCGACTGTTCGATGCGACCTCCGGGAGCGTGCTCGTGGACGGGGTGGACGTGCGCGACCTGGCGCCCGAGGACCTGTGGTCGAGGGTCGGTCTCGTGCCCCAGAAGCCGTACCTGTTCTCCGGCACCGTCGCGTCGAACCTGCGCTACGGGAAGGAGGACGCCACCGAGGACGAGATGTGGGAGGCGCTGCGCGTCGCCCAGGCGGAGGAGTTCGTCCGCGCGATGCCCGGCGGGCTGGACGCCCAGGTCGCCCAGGGCGGCAGCAACCTGTCGGGCGGGCAGCGCCAGCGTCTCGCCATTGCCCGTGCCGTCGTGAGGCGCCCGGACATCTACCTTTTCGACGACTCGTTCTCCGCGCTCGACCTGGCCACGGATGCCCGGCTCCGCGCGGCACTCGCGCCGCAGGTGCGGGATGCCGCAGTGATCGTGGTGGCCCAGCGCGTGTCCACCATCCGCAACGCCGACCGCATCCTCGTGCTCGAGGACGGCGAGGCAGTGGGGATCGGGACGCACGACGAACTGCTGTCGACCTGCCCGACCTACCAGGAGATCGTCGAGTCGCAGGCCTCCATCAACGAGGAGGAGACCGTATGAGCGGCGAGAAGGGCAACGGCACCGGCGCCGCACCGGCGAACCCCGGTGCGTCCGTCACCGAACTGCGCAGCGGCCGGTGGAACACGGTCGGCATCCCCACCGAGAAGTCCCAGAACTTCGGCCAGTCCACCAGGCGCCTCGTTCGCCTCCTGTCGGCGGAGGGGCCCCTCGTCATCCTCATCCTCGTCATGGCCGTGGCGAGCGTGGCGTTCGTGGTGTCCGGCCCGCGCATCCTCGGGCACGCAACCAACATCCTGACCGAGCCCCTCATCAAGTACCGGGACCCCTCACGGATCAACTTCCCGAAGCTGCACAACACTCTCTTCGCGGCGATCGGGGTCTACGTGCTGTCGTACGTGCTCTCCTACGGGCAGGCCTACCTGCTCGCAGGTGTCGTCCAGCGCACGATGTTCACCCTGAGGTCCGAGGTGGAGGAGAAGATCCACCGCCTGCCGCTGTCATACATCGACCGTCACTCGAGGGGCGAGCTGCTGAGCCGCGTCACGAACGACATCGACAACATCAGCCAGAGTCTCCAGCAGTCCCTGAGCCAGCTCATCACGTCGCTCCTCACCATGGTCGGCGTGATCGTGATGATGTTCACGGTCTCGTGGCAGCTCGCGCTCGTCGCGCTGCTCGTGATCCCCACGTCGATGGTCACCATGAAGAAGATCGCCGCCCGGTCGCGGGCGAGGTTCATCGACCAGTGGCGCACCACCGGGCAGCTGAACGGCCTCATCGAGGAGACGTTCACGGGTCACGCGGTGGTGAAGGCATTCGGTCGGCAGAGGGACACCGAGGAACGGTTCGCGGCGATGAACGAGGAGCTGTTCGGGGCGAGCTACGGCGCGCAGTACATCTCCGGCTCGATCCAGCCCGCGATGATGTGGATCGGCGGCCTGAACTACGTCGCGATCGCGGTCATAGGGGGGCTCAAGGTGTCGTCGGGCTCCATGGGACTCGGCGACGTGCAGGCCTTCATCCAGTACTCGCGCCAGTTCACCCAGCCGCTGACCCAGACCGCCTCCATGTTCAACGTGCTGCAGTCGGGTGTGGCGTCGGCGGAACGCGTCTTCGAGCTGCTCGACGCCGAGGAGCAGTCGCCCGATGCCCCCGCCGCGGCTGCCCGGCCCGTCACCGGGCGGGTGGAATTCGAGAACGTCTCGTTCTCCTACGTTCCCGGCACGCCGCTCATCGAGGGGCTGTCTTTCGTTGCCGAGCCGGGCACGACCGTCGCGATCGTGGGTCCGACAGGTGCGGGCAAGACAACCCTCGTGAACCTCATCATGAGGTTCTACGAGCTGAACGGCGGCCGCATCCTGCTGGACGGGCGCGACATCGCCACGATGCCGAGGAACGAGCTGCGCGGGAGCATCGGGATGGTGCTGCAGGACACGTGGCTCTTCAACGGGACGATCTACGACAACCTCGCCTACGGCCGCCCCACCGCGTCGCGGGAGGACGTCCTCGCCGCCGCGAAGGCCGCCTACGTGGACCGCTTCGTCCACTCCCTCCCCGACGGGTACGAGACCGTGCTGGACGGGGAGACCGCGGCGGTGAGCGCGGGGGAGAAGCAGCTCCTGACCATCGCGCGGGCCTTCCTCTCGGACCCCTCGATCCTGATCCTCGACGAGGCAACGAGCTCCGTGGACACCCGCACGGAGGTGCTCATCCAGAAGGCCATGCACAACCTGAGGGCGGAGCGGACAAGCTTCGTCATCGCCCACCGGCTCTCCACCATCAGGGACGCCACCGTGATCCTGGTCATGGAGAACGGCGCGATCGTGGAGCAGGGCTCCCACGAGGAGCTGCTCGCGGCCCGCGGGGCCTACCACCGCCTCTACAGGTCCCAGTTCACCGCTCCCGTCGGCGAAGGCGCCTGACCCCGAAATAGGATGCCGGTGGCGGCCGGGGACGGCCATGGCGACCGGGGGGACAAATGGCGCACGACTTCATAATCCGCGGCGGGACCGTCATCGACGGCACCGGCGCGCAGGGTTTCGTCGCGGACGTGGCGGTCGACGGCGACCGCATCACGGCCGTCGGTGACCTCGCGGGGGAGACCGCGACCACGGAGGTCGACGCGCGCGGACTCACGGTCACGCCGGGGTTCGTGGACCTGCACACGCACCTCGACGCCCAGATCGGGTGGGACCCGCTCATGACGTCGTCGTCGTGGCAGGGGGTGACCACAGCACTCATCGGCAACTGCGGCGTCTCCTTCGCGCCGGTCGCGCCGCAGAACCGTGCGTACCTCGCCGAGCTCATGGAGAGCGTGGAGGACATCCCGCGGCAGGCGATCCTGGACGGGCTCCCGTGGGACTGGCACACCTACCCCGAGTACCTCGACTCGGTGCAGCGGATGAACCCCGCTCTCAACGTCGTCGGTCTCGTCGGGCACTGTGCGGTGCGATACCACGCCATGGGCGACCGTTCGATGGACGAGGGGAGCACCGCGACCCCCGACGAACTCGCGTTGATGCGCGACATCATGGCGGAGGCAGTCGCCGGCGGGGCTGTGGGTTTCTCCACGTCGCGCATCCTGCTGCACACGGTCCCCGACGGCCGCAAGGTGCCCGGCACCTACGCACCGGTGGATGAGTACGTCGCGATGGCCGAGGGCATGAACCGTTCGGGCGGCGGGATCTTCCAGGCGGTCATGGACTTCGCCACGAAGATGGACCACGAGATGGACCTGCTGCGCACGATGGCGGAGACCGCCGGTGACGTCCTGTTCTCCACGGGCGTCGGCAACGGCACCGGGCAGGGACCGGTTGACTTCTGGGGGAGCCAGATCGACGACATGCGCACGAACCACGGGCGGGTGACCGGCGTGTCGCAGATCCGCCCGAGCGGCACCCTCATGGGCCTCCAGCAGGTGCCGCCCGTCGCGGGGCCGCGCTGGAAGGCGGTCATGCAGCTGCCGACGCTCGAGCTCCGACTCGCCGCACTGAAGGACGGCACGACCCGGGCCGGACTCGTCGAGGAGGGCAAGGCGCGCGGGCTGTGGTACGACGCGAACCTCGTGCATCCCCTCGGCCAGGGCGACGTCCCCGACTACCACATGGAGGGCGGCAAGTCCGTCGCCGAGCTCGCGGCCGAGAAGGGCGTGTCCCCCGTGGAGCTGGTGATCGACAGGCTCATCGAGAGCGAGGGGCGCGAGCTCTTCAACGTCTGGTTCTTCAGCCGGAACATGGACGCAATGCCCGGGTTCCTCAACCTCGACGGCATCATCCCCGGCCTGGGGGATGCAGGCGCGCACGCGGGCCAGATCTGCGACGCCGATGCCACCACCCACTACCTCTCCTACTGGGTGCGGGAGCGCGGGACGGCCGCGCTCGAGCAGGCGGTCCACAAGATCACCCAGAAGTCTGCGGGCGTCCTGGGTCTCGTCGACCGCGGGACTCTGGCACCGGGCAAGTTCGCGGACATCAACGTCTTCGACGCCTCGTCACTTCAGATCGCGTACCCCGAGTACGTCAACGACTTCCCGCACGGGTCGGGCCGTTTCCGCGTGAACGCATCGGGCTACGCGGCCACGATCGTGAACGGCCGCACCGTCACGGAGCACGGCAGGAACACAGGCGAGCGCAGCGGGCGGGTCCTGCGCGAGTTCAGCAGGGGGTGAGCACGGTGCTCGACATCGTCATCAAGAACGGGACAGTCGTCGACGGAACAGGCGCGCCGGCACGCCGGGCCGACGTGGCCGTGAAGGACGGCCGCATCGTGCGGATCGCGGACTCCATCGACGAGCCGGCCGCGGAGACGATCGACGCCGCGGGACGCATCGTCACGCCCGGGTTCGTGGACATCCACACCCACTACGACGGCCAGGTCACGTGGGACGGTGAGCTCAACCCCTCCGCCGCGCACGGCGTCACCACCGTGATGACGGGCAACTGCGGGGTCGGTTTCGCCCCGGTGCGCCCGGGCCGGGAGGACCACCTCGTGCGCCTGATGGAGGGGGTCGAGGACATCCCGGGCACGGCCCTGTACGAGGGCATGACGTGGGGGTGGGAGTCGTTCCCCGAGTACATGGACAACCTGCGCGGGCGCTCGTGGTCGATGGACGTGGGGGTGCAGCTCCCGCACGGCCCGCTGCGCACGTACGTGATGGGTGACGAGCGGGCCGGCGGCAACGCCGAGGCGACGCCGGAGGACGTGGCGGAGATGGCGCGCCTCGCGCGCGAGGCGATGGAGGCCGGGGCCTTCGGGTTCACCACGTCGCGCACGCTGGGGCACCTCAGCAGCGACGGCGTCCCTGTGCCCGGCACCTTCGCCGACGATGACGAGCTCTTCGCGATCGCGAAGGCCGTCCGCGACGGCGGCGGGCGGATCTTCGAGGTGGCGATGGCGGGCATCGTGCCGCACGACGACGGTGCCGTGACGGAGCGCGAGCTCGACTGGATCGGGACGATGGCGAAGGAGACGGGGCTCACCGCCACGTTCATCGTGCTCCAGCACGACCAGGACCCGCGCCGCTGGCGCAAGGAGATGGATGCCGCCGCACGGTGGCGGCAGGAGGGTGCACGGGTGGTCCCGCTGGTCGCAGGACGGCCGTTCGGCGTCCTGCTCGGACTCGAGGTCCGCAACCCGTTCGCGTTGAGGCCCTCCTACGAAGCGATCGCGGGCCTGCCGGTGCGCGAGCGCATCGCGGCGATGCGCGACCCGGAGGTCCGCGCGAGGATCCTGGCCGAGGAGCCCGTTGCGGACGACGACGGCAGGCTCCTCTCCCAGAAGGGCCTTGCGATGGTCGTGGAGCGCTGCTACGTGCTGGAGAGCGGCGCGGAGCCGGACTACGAGCAGGATCCGTCGCGGTCGATCGGTGCGCTCGCCCGTGCGCGTGGCGTGGCACCGCTCGAGGTCGCGTACGACGCACTGACGTCCTCGGACGAGCCGGTCATGCTGCTGCTGCCGCTCTTCAACTACTCGGACGGGAACCACGACGTCCTCCACGAGCAGATGATGGACGACGCCGCGGTGGTCGGCCTCGCCGACGGCGGGGCGCACTGCGGGGCGATCTGTGATGCGTCCATCCCCACGTACATGCTCACCCACTGGGTGAAGGGACGCTCGCGCGGTGCCCGGATCCCCCTGGAGGACGGCGTGCGTCGCCTCACCTCGCAGCCTGCGGACGTGTACGGACTGTCCGACAGGGGCCGCCTGGAAGAGGGCAAGAGGGCGGACATCAACGTGATCGACCTGGAGAACCTCCGCCTGCTCGCGCCCCATGCCGTGCACGACCTGCCGGCCGGCGGGCTCCGCCTGCTGCAGGACGCGGTCGGTTACGACGCCACGATCGTGGCGGGTCGCGTGACCCGCAGGAACGGCAGGGACACAGGGGAGCGCCCGGGACGTCTCGTCACCACAAGGGGCTGAGGCCCCCGGCCGGGAGAACTACGGGGCAAGGGCGCGGAGGCGCCCGGCAATGTCCGCAGGGTCGACGGGGTTGAAGTACTCCTCGCCGGCGACCTCCGCCGCGGCGATGTAGCGGGCCACACCGCGTGCGCGCCACGGCGACACGATCTCGATGCTCATCCACCCGTCCACTGCGCCGCGCGGCGCCTGGTTGACCCACATCATGTAGGGGAGAGGCTCGCCGTACAGCCTGTCGAGCCTGTCGAACAGGTCCACGAGGACGCCTGCAAGTGCGTCGCGGTCCGACCCGTCGAGAGAGTTGAGGTCCGGCGCTCGCCGGGCAGGGGCAACGATCAGGGAGACGGGGAACACGCTCGCGTCCTGCGCATAGGCGACGGCCCCGGGGACATCGATGACCGATCGCCGGCCGGGTTCGTCGTCTGGCGCCCATCGCGCGGCGAATCGCCGCGCGATGCGCGACGGCACGCTGTCGTAGGCGTAGATCTGCCCGTGGGGGTGGGGGATGGTCGCGCCGACCTCGGCGCCGCGGTTCTCGAACACAAGGACGCACTCCACGCCCTCCAGTGACGCGAGCGCCTCCGTGCGCGACGCCCACAGGTCGATCACCCGCCGCACACCCTCCGCACCGAGGGAGTGGAACGTTGCGTCGTGGTCGGGGGTGTACAGGACGACCTCGCACCGTCCCTCGCCGAGCGCCGGCCACCTGTTGGGGAACGACTTCGCGAGGTACGGCTCGGGGGCCTCGAGACCCCCGACGCAGAAGGGGCAGCCGTCCTCCGGCAGGTTCGGCCGCGACTGGCGCGACGCGACCACGTGCACCACGGTGCCGAGATGAGGGTCGACGCGCGTGTCCGGCACGGCCCCAAATGTACTCCCGCCCCTCACCGGGGGCCGCCGTCAGGACGTGAACGCGATGTTGATGTTCTGGTTCGCGTTGGTCCGGGACCCGCCGAACAGTTCCTCGCCGGCCGCGTCGAGCCTGAACGTGTAGTTCTTGCCCGCTGTCACGGAGATGTCCTTGCACTTCGAGAAGTCGATCACCGCCGTGACGAACCGGCCCGCGGACGGGGCCGCGTCCGCCGACCCGTCCTTGTAGTAGTCGAACGAGTTCGAGTACTGCGGGTCAGCCTTCACCTCGGTGAAGGTGGAGCCGTTCGTGTCGGAGATGGTGACCGCCGTGTTGAAGCAGTACCCCCACTGGCCGCCGTCCCCCGAGTAGCCCGAGATCCTGTAGTTGAGCGAGCCCATGTCGAGGTATGTGTCCGTGCCGGCGATGCCGTCGTCCGCGCCGGCGATCCGCATGCGCTGGGGGCGCCAGAACTTCACCGTCAGTGTGGGGTTCGCCACGGAGACGCGCACCCTGCGCGACTCGCTGCCGAGACGGCAGCCCGGCTGGTCGGTCCCGCTGCAGCTCTCCGCTGTGAGGTAGTCCACCGTCTGTTCCGTGCCCCCGCCCGGCGTGTACGCGAAGACCGTGGGTGCGGTGACGAAGAACGGCGCGATCGTCATGGAGATCTCCGTGGAGGTGCCGTCGCTCATGGTTGCCTTCACGGTGAGGACGTCGCCCGCCTTGAAGTTGTCGAGGAACTTCGTGTAGCCGCGCGGCTGGACGTTGGCGGTGAGGTCGAAACCGGAGCTGTTGGCGCCCTTGCCCGCCGGGTACTCGTGGTACGCGTCGTACAGGCCGAAACCACCGGTGTGGTCCGTCCACGTCGGGGCCGCGGCCGGCATGCTGCCGCCGTTGGCCTTGGCGGCCGTCAGCATCTTGTGCATCGAGAACTCCGCCCACTTGACCGACTTGCAGCCGTCCGTGGCCGAGGTCGGGACGTAGATGCTGCACGTCGTCTGCCCGTCCTTGCGGAACGCGTACTTCCAGTAGTCCTTGATGTTGCCGTCACCCCAGGAGAGGATGCGCGGTGCGCTGACGAACGTGTCGAGGGTGCTGCCCGAGTCCTCCGTGAGGCACCATGCGAGGCCCGTGCAGTCGATCCATGCGTCGCGGATGGACAGCTTCGGGTCCTCCGTGAGGAACGGTGCCACGACGCGGGTGTTCAGGGTGAAGTTGGCGTCGACGAGGATGGACAGCTGCTTGCGCAGTTCCGCGGGGTCGGCGTACTTCTGGGAGAGGATGTTGTAGTTGATGGCGCTCTGGCCGGAGCCCACTCCAGTGGTGAGCGAGCTGAACGCGTCGTACAGGGCGGTGGGCTTCGAACCGGTCTTGCCCGCGGACTGGTCGAGCTGATCGGGGAACCCGTCGCCGTCGTCGTCGATGTCGAGGGTGTTCGGCATGCCGTCGCCGTCGAGGTCACCGCCGGCGGCCTGTTCGGCCGCGGCGAAGGCCTGCACGCCCCAGGTCCAGTCGATCGAGTCGCCCTTCGCGAGCGAGGCCGATGACACCGCCTTCGACGCGGCCAGGCCGAGTCGCCCCGCCCCAGCCGGCTTGCCGGCCTTGCTGGCGTTCTTCAGTGTCCCGGTGACGGGGAGTGAGGCGGTTGCTCCCGCGGCCTTCGTGGACGCGTACTGCTGCGCGGCGGAGTAGGTGATCGTGCCGAGCGACGTGGTCTTCTTCGGCCGTGCGCTGACGCTTCCGTACCAGGTCGTCTTCTTTCCCTTGGTCTTGCCGATGGAGACCGAGCCTGCGTAGGAACCGTTGGGGTTGACGAGGTGGAGACTGACCTTGCCGCTCGCCTTGACGTTCTTCGGCAGGGTGATCGTGGCCTTGCCACCGGACACTTTCGCCCGCGCGCTGGCTCCGGTGCTGTACACCGCGAGCAACTGCGTGCCGGCGGCGACGCCCTTGACCTTCGCGGTGAGCTTGGTGGCCGCGGTCGCGGCATCGGCAACCGACACCGGCGACAGCGAGGCGATCACCCCCGCGATGAGCAGTCCGGACGTGATGCGACGACCTGTCTTCATGGCGTTTCCCCCTGGTTGGCCCTGACGGGCACAGACTAGGGAAGCAACCGGCACCTGTCCAGAATGACCGGTGCCGGGTCAGGCAGGGTTTTCCGGTGGCTCAGTTGACGCGGCGTTCGCGCCCGGCCCAGTGGGGCTCGCGGAGGTCCTTTTTCAGGACCTTGCCGCTCGGGTTGCGCGGCAGGACGTCGGCCCACTGCACCTGGGTGGGGCACTTGAAGCGGGCCAGCCGCTCGCGGGAGAAGTCGATGATCTCCTGCTCCGTGACCTCGGTGCCGGGAGCCCGGACGACCACGGCGAGCGCCGTCTCGCCCCACTTCTCGTGGGGGATCCCGATGACGGCCACGTCCGCGATGCCGGGGTGGGACATGAGGACGTTCTCCACCTCGGCGGGGTAGACGTTCTCGCCGCCGGACACGATCATGTCCTTCACGCGGTCATGGATGAAGACGTATCCGTCGGCGTCGATGTAGCCGGCGTCACCGGTCTTGAACCAGCCGTCCGGGGTGATGGCCTTCGCGGTGTCCTCGGGACGCTTCCAGTACCCGAGCATGTTCTGGTCCGTGCGGCACCAGATCTCGCCGACCTCGCCCACCTCGCAGTCGCGGTTGTTGTCGTTGTCGACGATGCGGATCTCCACGCCGGGCCCCGGCACGCCGCAGCTGCGGAGGCGGTGCTTGTTCGGGCCGTCCGGGTCGTGGTCCGCCGGGGGGAGGTTGCAGATGCCACCGGTGGTCTCGGTGAGGCCGTATGCCTGCCAGAACTTGCACTTCAGCAGCTGCACGCTCTTGGTGAGCACTTCCTCGCTGATGGGTGACGCGCCGTAGACCATGACCTCGAGGCTCGAGAAGTCCTCGTTCTCCACTCCCGGGATCATGTTCATGAACGCCAGCACCGCAGGCACCAGGAACGCGTGCGTGATGCGCTTCTGCCCGAAGAGCTTCACCAGCGCCGCGGGGTCCATGGTGCGCAGGATGATGGTGCTGCACCCCTTGTACATGCCCGCCATGGCCCAGCCGCCCCCGCCGATGTGGAAGAGGGGCATCGCCGCGAGGTTGACGGAGTTCTCCTTCAGTTCCCAGATGGCCTCGATCATGGGTGCGATGGCGAGGAAGTTCTTGTTGGTGAGCATCACGCCCTTCGGCAGGCCGGTGGTGCCGCTGGAGTACAGCTGGAACGCGACGTCGTCCATGCCGGAGGGCGCGTGCGGGTCGCCCGTGGGCTGGCGCTCCAGCCACGTGTTCCAGTCCTCGTACTTCCCGTGGCCGCCGACCACGAGGATGAGCTTCGTGTGCTGGAGTTTGTCCGCGATCGCGTCGAGGATCGCGACGAACTCGGCGCCGACCACCAGGACCTTGGCCTCCGCGTTGTTGACGATGTACTCCACCTCGGGGGCCGCGAGACGCCAGTTCACGTCCACGCTCACCGCATTCACCAGGGCCGCCCCGAAGGCGATCTCGAAGTGCGGGACACCGTTCATGTCGAGGAGGGCGACACGGTCGCCGCTCCCGACGCCCGCCGCGGCGAGACCCTGCGCGACGCGCTGCGACCGCTCGTACATCTCGGCCCAGTCGAGCGTGCGGCTCCCCTCCGTGAGGCAGGGGTGCTGCGGCCTGTTCGCGCCGTGCACGCGGACGATGTCGGCAATGGAGTTGATGGGTGCTGATGACATGGCGGAGATGGTAGACGAGCCCCGCCGCCGCCGGGACTCAGTCCTCGACGCGCCGGTCCCGTTTCTTCGCGCTCTGCCGGCGCTTCGACTCGAGCCGGCGTTCGACCGCCCCGCGTCCCGGCTTCGTGGCCCGCCTGGGGGGCGGTGCCGGCCGTGACGCTGCATCGATTCGTGCGACAGCGGCGTCCATGCAGGCCTGTCTGTTGGCCCACTGGCTGCGGCTCGACTGGCGTGTCACCTTGAGTTGCGCACCGAGGTGTGCGGTGACCCTCGCGACTGCGGCACGGGGACCCTCGAGGGCGGTGAGATCCACCGTGAGGACGGCCTTCGTGGAGGTCTTGTTCACGTTCTGCCCGCCCGCCCCGGCAGCGCGGGCGAAGGACCAGGTGATCGAGTGCGCGGGGATCACGATGCCGCCCGGCGTGGCGACGTCCTCCTGTCCGGCCATCGCTCAGGCGGGGAGCCGCGGCACGAGATGGTGACCCGGCTCCGTGCGCTGGCGGCGCAGCGCAGGGATGATGTCGCGGTACGCGGCGCGCATGTTGGGGTAGGGCTCGGGGAGGTCGGCGGAGAGCAGGTCATGGAGCCGCGGGAGCGCGTGGTACGGCACCGCGGGGTACATGTGGTGCTCCAGGTGGTAGTTCATGTTCAGGTACAGGAAGCGCAGGACGGGGCCCATGAGGACCGTGCGCGTGTTCAGCCGGTGGTCGAGCACGTCCTCGGCGAGGCCCGCGTGCTGGGTGGTGCCGAACACCACCAGGAGCCAACGGCCGTAGAGGGAGGGCAGGCCGACCAGCATCAACGGCAGCAGCGACGACACGGTGACCGACCAGATGATGACCGCGACCCAGACGACCGCATGGATGCGGCCCCATCTCACGGCGGCCCGTGCCTCCCGCGCGGGAACGTAGGTGGCCTCCTCCGGGGTCAGGCGACCGGCGACGTTGTGCGCGTACTTGCGCATCTCGGCGGCCGTGCTGAAAACCCCGAACATGTCGGCGACCACGCGCCACAGGGCGGTCGGTCGCGGGTACGCGATCTCGGGGTCGCGCCCCACGATGATCGTGTCCGCGTGGTGGCGGTTGTGGCTCCACCGCCACGAGACCG
>CAZZFB010000044.1:0-6874 GCA_964653385.1 uncultured Bifidobacterium sp.
CCGTACGTGTCGTGGAGGAGCTCCTTGGCCTCCGGGTGGAAGTACTCCGGCGTCTTGCGGTTGTTCTTGTAGTCGGCGTAGTCGTAGTGCATGTTCGCGCTCATGGGCCCCGGCCGGTAGAGGGCGAGCACGGCGCTGACGTCCTCGAAACTGGTCGGCTTCATGGAGCGCAGGAGGTTCCGCATGGGCGGCGACTCCAGCTGGAACACACCGATCGTGTCGCCGCGGCCGAGCAGCTCGAACGTGGCCGCGTCGTCGAGCGGCACGCTGTCGATGTCGAACGCGGGGTCACGGTGCCGGCGGATCATCTCCACGGTGTCGGTGATGACGTCGAGGTTGCGCAGGCCGAGGAAGTCCATCTTCAGCAGGCCGAGGTCCTCGACGCCGTGCATTTCGTACTGGGTGACGATGGGGGCGTCATCCACCTTCATGTCGCCGGAGGGCTTGCGCTGGATCGGCAGGTATTCCATCAGCGGTTCCGGGGTGATCACCACCGCGGCCGCATGAATGCCGTCGCTGCGCTTCAGGCCCTCGAGGCCCCGGGCGACCTCCACGACCTTCGCGGCGACCTCGTCGGTCTCGACCATGGTGCGCAGTTCCTGGGCGGCGTTGTAGCCCTCCGTGTGCTCGGGGTGCTTCTCGAAGCAGTACTGGAGCGGGGTGTCGCGGCCCTGGTTGAGCGGCGGCATCAGCTTGGCGATGCGGTCCCCCACGCCGTACTCGAACCCCAGCACGCGGGCGGCGTCGCGGACGGCGTTGCGCGACTTGATGGTGGCAAAGGTGATGATCTGGGCCACGTGGTCGCGGCCGTACTTCTCGGCGGCGTACCTGATCATCTCGTCGCGGTAGCGCGAGTCGAAGTCCATGTCGATGTCCGGCATGCTCACGCGAGAGGGGTTGAGGAAGCGCTCGAACAGAAGGTCGTAGCGGAGGGGGTCGAGCTCGGTGATGCGCAGGCAGTACGCCACCGCGCTGCCAGCCGCCGAGCCGCGGCCCGGGCCGACGCGGATGCCGGAGTCCTTGGCGTACTTGATGAGGTCCCACACGATGAGGAAGTACGACGAGAAACCCATCTGGCTGATGACGCCGAGCTCGAACGAGACGCGCTCCACCACCTCCCGGGGGAGCTCGTCACCCCACCGCATCTTCGCCCCCTCCCACGTGAGGTGCTCGAGGTACGCGGTGTCGGTGTCGAACCCGGCCGGCAGGGGGAACACCGGGAGCCTGTAGGTGCCGAGCTCGATCTCCACGTTCGCCCGCTCTGCGATGAGCAGCGTGTTGTCGCACGCCTCCGGGATCTCGCGCCAGATGTGGCGCATCTCCTGGGCCGTCTTCAGGTAGTGCTCCGTGCCCTCGAACTTGAAACGGTCGGCGTCACGCATGAACGCACCCGTCTGCACGCACAGCAGGGCGTCGTGCGCCTCGTGGTCGGCCTGGTTCACGTAGTGGGAGTCGTTGGTGGCAAGGAGCGGCGCACCGATCTTGCGGGCGATCTCGACGAGCTTCGGGTTCGTGGAGCGCTGGTTGGCGAGGCCGTGGTCCTGCAGCTCGACGAAGAGGTTCTCCTTCCCGAAGATCTCCTGCAGGCGCGCGGCCTTCTGCACGGCCCCCTTCTCGTCGCCGTTCAGCAGCGACTGGAGCACGTGCCCGCCGAGGCAGCCCGTGGTGGCGATGAGCCCGGAGGCATGGCGCTCCAGGAGCTCCCAGTCCATCCGCGGCTTGTAGTGGTACCCCTCGAGGAACGCGAGGCTGGAGAGCTTGATGAGGTTCTTGTAGCCGGTGTTGTCCGCGGCCAGGAGTGTCAGGTGGTAGTACTGCTTGCGGCCGCCCTCGTCGGACCCGCCGTTGTCGTCCAGGCGACCGCGGCGTGCGATCCGCTCCGTGCGGTGGTCGTGGGCCATATAGGCCTCGGTGCCGAGGATCGGCTTGATCCCCTGCTTGCGGCACTCCTTGTAGAAGTCGATGATGCCGTACATGTTCCCGTGGTCGGTGATGCCGAGCGCGGGCTGGCCGTCCGAGACTGCCTTCGCGACGAGCTCGTCGAGGCGTGCCGCCCCGTCGAGCATGGAGAACTCGGTGTGCACGTGGAGGTGAGTGAACGACGACCCCACTGTGCTCTCCTCCGATCCCGGGCGGACCCCGCCGAACTTCCTGTCCCAGCGGCGGCTGACGGGCAACTCACACCGATGGGATTCTCGAAATTAGCAGTCGGGTGCGCCACGCCGGGGTGGCCCCGCGCGGGTCTCCCGGGGCGTGACCTAGAGGTAGGTGCCGCCCGCGGGACCCTGGCCCTGTCCGGGCTGGCCGGGGATCTGGCGCATCTGCTCGATCTGCTGGCGGGCTGCCAGTTGCTGGGCGAAGAGCGTCGCCTGGATGCCGTGGAAGAGCCCCTCCAGCCAGCCGACCAGCTGCGCCTTCGCCACCCTCAGCTCGCTGTCCGAGGGGACCTCACCGTCCTTGAACGGGAGCGCGAGCGTGTGCAGTTCTTCCGCGAGGTCCGGGGAGAGGGCCTCCGAGATCTCGATGATCGAGCGCTCGTAGATCTCGGCGAGCCGTTCGCGGCTGGCGGCGTCCATCTGGGACGACCGCACCTCCTCGAGCAGCTGACGCACCATGGAGCCGATGCGCATCACCTTCGCGGGCTCGGTGACGCTCTCGGTGGGTGTCTCCGCAGCGGAGTCCGCGCCCGGGAACGGCCGGCCGTCGATGACCTCCGCGCTCAACGGTGATTCAGGGGATGCGTCGCTGTCTGCCACGACCCAGAGTCTGCCATCAGCATGGTCCGGCGCCACTCCGCGGCCGCCTCCTCGCCGCCCGCCGCGGCACATGTGCCCTTCCGGGAGGGCCGGACAGGCGCAGGACGATCAGGCGAGCGAGGCGAGAAGCGGCACCAGCATCTCGTCGGCGGTCAGTGAGCCGTGGCGGCACACCAGTTCGAACGCCCCGCCGTCGGCGGGGTCCTCGAAACTCACCGGAGCGTGGGGCACGAGCGCCACGTCACCCATGCGCCGGCGTGCCTCCGGTGAGACCCGCGGGCCGAACCAGTTCTCCTCGATCACCTGGTCACGGCTCACGACCCATGCGACATCCGCGTACCGACCGCACTCCGCGAGCAGTTCGTTCTCCTTGCCGCGCTGGGCGTGCAGCCAACGGAACCTCCCCTCGCCGGACTGGTGATGGACGAGGGACATGACCTCCGGCGCGGGCACGACCGTGTTCTGCCCCACGTGGACCTGGCCGTGGTCCGCCGTGACGACGAGCGCGGTCCCCGCAGGGAGGACCTCGGCGACCGCGGCGACCAGGCTGTCGGCATACGCGAGCTCCGCGTCGTAGTAGTCGCCGAAACCGCGCTCGTGGGCGACTTTGTCGACACCGTCGTAGTACGCGTACACGAACGTCTCGCCCGCATCGAGGGCCCTGCGCACCGTGACTGCGATGCTGCTGGGGGCGCGCCAGCCCATCGGCTTCACGCCGGCCAGGTGCGCCTCCGTGAAGCCTGTCCCCTCCAGTTCGGCCTTGCTGAGCACGGGCACGGAGAGACCGAGGAACGGCGGGCAGGCCTGCACCTGCCGGGGCGGGAACTTCCTGCGCAGGTCGCCGTTCTCGTCCCCCCAGCGCAACGTGTTCATCACCGTGCCTCCCATGTCCATGCGGTAGCCGATGAGACCGTGCTCGCCCGGGGTGAGACCGGTGGTGATGGACGTGAGCGCCGTGGCGGTGGTGGACGGGGCGACGGAGGTGATGGCCCCGCCCCGCATCGCAGAGAGAACGGGCGCGACGTGCGTGCGTTCCTGCAGCTGGTTCCAGCCGAGCCCGTCGATCACGAGCATCACGACCCGTTCGGCGGCCGTGAGCGAGTCCGGCATCCACGCGGGCCTTTCCGCGGAGCCTGCGGGGCTGCACAGAACGGGAATGATGTCGGGCAGGGAGCCCGATCCGTACCGGGGCAGCACGGGCGATGGGTGGCTCATGCCCACAGTCCAGCACCTACGATGGGACCGTGCGAGTGTCCACCAGGGGTGATTATGCGTGCAGGGCACTCCTGTCGCTCTCCCTCCACGCCGAGACGGGCGGGCCCACCTCTGTCCGCGACATTGCCGAGCGCACCGGCCTGCCCCAGCCGTACCTGGAGCAGATTCTCCTGGCCCTGAAGGGCGCGGGTCTCGTGCGGTCGAAGCGCGGGGTGGGCGGCGGCTACGTGCTGGCCAAGGCGCCCGCGGAGATCAGGCTCTCCGAGATCATCTCCGCCGTGGACGGCCCCATCACCGTGGGCGACTTCGGCCAGCCGCACCAGGACGGCGCGTGCGACCACGAGGGACAGTGCGTGCTGCTCGCGATCTGGGACATCGCAGGGCAGCACATGCGCGAGCACCTCGACACCTACACGCTCGAGGCGATCGCGAAGGCCGCGACCGGTGCCGGTGAGTGGCCGAGCGCCACCTTCCACCACCACGACCACTGACTCTCAGTCCCCCGCCGCGCGCTCGCAGGACGACACGATCGTCGCCATGTCCGCGGGCACCGGCGCCTCGAACTCCATCTCCTCGCCGCTGACCGGGTGCACGAACCCGAGACGTGCCGCGTGGAGGAGCGGGCGCGGCGCCCGCAGGGACGACCGTGCGCCGCCGTACGTTGCGTCACCCACGACCGCATGGCCCACAGCGGCGAGGTGGACCCTGATCTGGTGGGTCCGGCCGGTCTCGAGACTGCACCGCACGAGGGACAGGTCGGCCGGCCCCGTGAAGACCTCGATCACCTCGAAGTGCGTGCGTGCCCATTTCCCGGCGCGAACGACCGCCATCTTCATCGGGTCGCGGGGGTCGCGCCCGATGTCCGCGTCGATGACACCCGACACGGAGTCGAAGTGCCCCCAGGCCAGTGCGAGGTACTCGCGCCGAACGGAGTGGTCCGACATCGCGGCCACGAGCGTGTCGTAGGCGACCTGGCTGCGGGCGACGACCATGAGACCGCTGGTGCCGGCGTCGAGACGGTGGACGATCCCCGGCCGCAACGGCTGGCCCACCGGGGCGATCTCCGGGTAGCGGGCGAGGAGACCGTTCACGAGCGTCCCGGTGCCGTGACCCGCCGCCGGGTGGACCACGAGCCCCACGGGCTTGTTGATGACGACGACGTCGGCATCCTCGTGCACGACAGGAACGTTGATGGTGGCGTCGGGCTGCGGGAACTGCTCCTCCGGGATGCGCGACAGGTCGACGCCCACGGTCTGTCCCTCCGCCAGACGGATCTTGCCGCTCGGGGCGGGGACACCGTCGACGCTCGCACCACCGGCCTCGATCAGCATCCTCGCCTCGGACCGGGAGATGTCGGCGATCAACGCGACGATCCGGTCGAGTCTCTCGCCGTCCAGGGCAGTCGGTATCGACTCCTCGACGATCACGCCCGGTCACCGCCGGACAGATCCCCGGCCCCTGCCGCGTCACCGGTGGCGACCGCGTCCACTTCGTCCCTGGCGCGCAGTGCCCCCAGGATCACGAGGACGCCGCCGACGGTGATCGCCGAGTCCGCCACGTTGAAGACAGGCCACCACTGGAGGTCGATGAAGTCGACCACGGAGCCACGGAACCACGCGTCACCGCGGAAGAGCCGGTCGATGACGTTCCCCGCCGCGCCGGCGGCCACGAGGGCCATCCCGAGTGCCGATGACGGGCTGTCGGCCTTCCGCAGGGAGGCGAGGATGAACACGATCGCGAGGGTTGCGACTATCCCGATGAACGGACCCAGGCCGGTGGCCTTCGAGAAGGCCATGCCGCTGTTGAACCCGAGTGCGAACTGCAGCGTCCATGCGACATGGATGGTCCGTCCGTCATCGAGGGCGTTGACCGCCCAGGTCTTCGTGACCTGGTCGAGCGCCACCACAGCGACGCCTGCCGGCAGCAGCCACCGCCTCACCCGTTGCATGTGTGCCCCCGCCTACCGGCGGCCGAACCCGCCTGCGAGCTCCGTGACGAGCTGGGTCGCCTCCGGCATCGCCTTCAGGCGCTCCTTCGGGATGGGCAGACCGGAGATGACCGAGTACCCGTACTCGCCGGTCTTCATCCGCTCGAGTGCCGCGTCGATCTCCTCGATCGACTGGCGCGCGGAGGCGGACAGGACGAGGTCCTGCTCGCGCTCGACGACGAGCGTGTCGCCCTCGCCGCCCTCCTCGTCGAACTGCACGTCACCCATCTCGGCGTCCTCGATGAGCGCATTCGCCTCGTTCTCGAGACGCGTGGCCTGTCCGCTGAGCTGGGCGCGCTTGGCGACCAGAAGTTCGCGCTGGGCGAAGAGGAACTCGAGGCTGAACTCGCGCGTGGAGGTGACACCGTCCTGCGAGGGACCCTTGATGATCGGCGGCTTCGGCGGCGGGAGCTTCGCCTTGGCTTTCGCGGCGGCTTCTGCGGCGGCTTTCGCCGCGGCCTCCTTCTCGGCCTTGGCCCTGGCCGCGGCTGCTTCCTTCTCGGCCTTGGCCTTCGCGGCGGCGGCCTCCTTCTCGGCCTTGATGCGGGCCCGTTCGGCGTCCTGGGCCTTCTTCAGCGCGGCCTTCTCCTTGGCCTGCCGCTCGCGCTCCTTCTGCTTCTCCTTGGCGATGCGCTTGCGCTCTCTCTCTGCCTGGGCCTTCTCCTGCTGGCGCGCGCGCTGTGCCGCCTTGCGCTCCGCCTCGGCCTTCTTCTTGGCGGCCTTCTTCGCCGCTTCTTCCTTCTTCTTCAGGTCGGAGGCCTTCTTCGCCGCGAGGCGGGCACGCTCCTTCTCCTTCTTGGCGGCCGCCGCGGCGCGCTGGGCGGCCTTCTTGGCGGCTGCCTTCTGGGCCGGGGTCAGCTGCTTTGCTGCAGGCTTCTTTGCTGCAGGCTTCTTCGTGGCTGATTTCTTGGCGGCT
>CAZZFB010000044.1:6974-13729 GCA_964653385.1 uncultured Bifidobacterium sp.
CTTTGCTGCAGGCTTCTTTGCTGCAGGCTTCTTCGTGGCTGATTTCTTGGCGGCTTTCTTCGCCATGGGCTTCTTGGCGGCCTTCTTTGCTGCAGGCTTCTTCGCCTTCGCCTTCGCCTTCGTCTTTGCCGCCGGCTTCTTGGCTGTCGCCTTCTTGGCAGGCTTCTTCTTGGCGGGCTTCTTCGAGGCGGGCTTCCTGGCGGCTTTCTTCGCCACGGGCTTCTTCGCCGTTTTCTTTGCCGGTGTCTTCTTCTTTGCTGCCATGGACGTACTTCCTTGTCGAACGGTGCGGGTCAGATTATTGGCGGGGTGGCTCTGCGGTGGCCATCCTCGCGACGGACACGTGTACCGAGCATCCCTCCAGCTCGGTGCTGCGCGGAGCGGAGTCGTCCCAGTCGACCTCGAGAGCCAGCGTCTCGCCGGCGACGAGGGCCTGGTGGGGCTCGATCTGGGAGCGGACCGCCGGGTCGGCTCCGAGCGTCAGCTTGATCCGGTCGGAGACGTGGAGTCCCGCATCACGGCGCGCCTGCTGCACCGCACGGATGAGGTCACGGGCGACGCCTTCCGCCTCCAGTTCGGGTGTCACGGTCACGTCGAGCACGACGACCCCCGTGCCCCCGTGCAGGGTGGCACTGGCGGTGTCCGCGGCGGTCACCATGCGCAGTGTGTACTCACCCGGCTGCAGCACCTCCCCGGCGACCTCGATCGTGTCGCCCTCGCGGCGCCACTCCCCTGCCTTGACGGCCTTGATCACCTGCTGCGTCCGGCCGCCGAGGCGCGGGCCGAGCACGGCCGGCACGACCTGCAGCTCGTGGGAGGCGACGGAGGCGACGTCGGTGGTGAGGACCACCTCCCGCACGTTCACCTCGTCCCGGAGGATGTCGACGAAGGGCTCCAGCCCGCCGGCACCGGGCGACGCGACAGTGAGCGTGAGCAACGGGAGGCGCACGCGTCGCGAGTGCGCCTTGCGCACGGAGAGAGCGGACGAGCACGCGTCGCGCACGAGGTCCATTGCGGCGACGAGAGCGCCGTCCGCGGGGAAGGACGACATGTCGGGCCAGTCCGCGAGGTGCACGCTGTCCGCGGCACCGCCGTGGAGCCCGCGGTGCACCTCGTCGGCGACCATCGGGAGCAACGGGGCTGCCGCCCTGGTGAGCACGTCGAGCACGGTGTGGAGGGTGTCCACTGCGTCCTGGTCGCCCTCCCAGAACCTGTCGCGGCTGCGGCGGATGTACCAGTTCGTGAGCACGTCCAGGAAGGACCGAAGGGACTGGCAGGCCCCGAACAGGTCGTAGGCGTCGTAGCTGCTGCCTGCCGACTCCACCGTTGCCCGCAGCTTCGCCAGCACGTAGCGGTCGAGCACGTTCTTCTGGTCGGTGCGAACGCGTCCCGTCGTGCCGGCCGCGTTCGCGTAGAGGGACAGGAAGTACCAGGAGTTCCACACCGGGAGCAGCACCTGGCGCACGGTGTCGCGGATGCCCGTCTCCGTCACGGAGAAGTCGCCGCCTCGCAGGATCGGCGAGGACATGAGGTACCAGCGCATCGCGTCGGCACCGTGCGTGTCGAACACCTTCATCGGGTCGGGATAGTTGCGCAGGCTCTTCGACATCTTCGCCCCGTCGTCGCCGAGGACGATGCCGTGGCTGACGCACGACGAGAAGGCGGGGCGGTCGAAGAGGGCCGTGGCGAGGACGTGCATCGTGTAGAACCAGCCGCGGGTCTGGCCGATGTACTCGACGATGAAATCGCCCGGGTAGTGGTTCTCGAACCACTCGCGGTTCTCGAACGGGTAGTGCACCTGCGCGAACGGCATCGAGCCGCTCTCGAACCAGCAGTCGAGCACCTCGGGCACGCGGCGCATCATCGATTTCCCCGTGGGGTCGTCGGGGTTCGGGCGCACCAGAGTGTCCACGAAGGGCCTGTGCAGGTCGATCACGTCGACGCCGAAATCACGGGCGATCTCCTCGTAGCTGCCGTACACGTCGATGCGCGGGTGGGCCGGGTCGTCGCTCTTCCACACCGGGATCGGGGAGCCCCAGAACCGGTTGCGGCTGATCGCCCAGTCGCGGGCGTTCGAGATCCACTTCCCGAAACTGCCCTCCTTGATGTGCTCCGGCGCCCACGTGATCTGCTCGTTCAGCTCCACCATCCGGTCACGGAACTCGGTCACCCTCACGAACCATGACGAGACCGCGCGGTAGACGAGCGGCTCGGCACAGCGCCAGCAGTGCGGGTAACTGTGGTTGTAGGAGTCGTGGCGCACCACGATGCCCCTCTCCTTCAGCGAGCGGATGATCTCCGGGTTCGCCTCGAACACGTGGCGTCCTGCCCACGGCTCGACTTCGGGGGTGTACCTGCCGTGCTCGTCCATGGGGCACACGGTCGGTATGCCGGCGGCATTGCACGCGATCTGGTCGTCCTCGCCGAACCCGGGGGCCATGTGCACCACCCCGGTGCCGTCCTCGGTGGTCACGAAGTCCGCTGCAAGGACGCGGAATGCGTTCTCCGTGCCGCCGAAGAACGGGAACATCGGCCGGTACGCGCGCCCGGCCAGCTCGGAACCCTTCAGGGTCCCGATCCTCTCCGCGCCGTCCAGTTCCTTCTCGTAGGAACCAAGCCGCGCCTCGGCGAGCACGTAGGTGTGGCCGTCCGTGTGGCGCACCACGGCATAGTCGACATCAGGCCCGACGGCGAGCGCGAGGTTCGACGGCAGCGTCCACGGTGTCGTCGTCCACGCGAGGATCCGCTCGCCCGACTCGAGCTCGAACCACACCGTGAGTGCGGGGTCCTGGCGGTCGCGGTAGACGTCGTCCATGCGCGTCTCGGTGTTCGAGAGCGGCGTCTCGCAGCGCCAGCAGTACGCCAGCACCCGGAAACCCTCGTACACCAGGCCCTTGTCGTGGAGCGTCTTGAACGCCCACATCACGCTCTCCATGTACGGCGCGTCGAGAGTCTTGTAGTCGTTGTCGAAGTCGACCCAGCGTGCCTGCCTGGTCACGTACCGGCGCCACTCGTCGGTGTAGCGCAGCACGCTCGTGCGGCACGCGTCGTTGAACTTGTCGATGCCGAACGCGGTGATGCCGGGGTGCCCGGACACGCCGAGCTCCTTCTCTGCCTCCACCTCGGCCGGCAGGCCGTGGCAGTCCCAGCCGAAACGGCGCTCGACCCGGCGGCCCTTCATCGTCTGGTAGCGGGGCACGGCGTCCTTCACGAAGCCGGTCAGGAGGTGCCCGTAGTGCGGCAGGCCGTTCGCGAAGGGCGGGCCGTCGTAGAAGACGAACTCGTTGGCCCCGCCCTGGCCTGCGTCGCGGGCAGCGACGGACCTCTCGAAGGTGCCGTCAGCGGCCCACCGGGCGAGGACCTGCTCCTCGATGGCCGGGAAGCTCGGCTGCGGGTCAACCTGGGGGTAGGGCACGCGACAAGGCTAGGGGCTGGTGCTGGCTCAGCACCCGAGCAGGAGCGGCACCAGGATCTGCAGCGCCAGCAGCACCACGAGGGGCGTGAAGTCGAACGGTCCCGTGGCGGGCATGACGCGCCGGACGGGCGCGAACACGGGCTCCGTGACCCTGTAGAGGAAGCTCACCACGGGTGCGAAGGGGCTGCCGGGCGAGATCGGGAAGAACGACGAGATAGCGCGCAGGATGATGACGACCGAGTACAGGTACGCGAGCTGGCAGAGGATGTACATGCTGTGCTCAGTAGCGGTCGTTGTCCGCGCCGTGCTGCTTCAGCAGGAAGACGCCGGTGCCGACCTTCTCCACGGTGCCGCCGAGGCCGTAGCAGAGGCCGCTCGCGAAGTCGATGATGCGGCGCGACATGCCGGGCTCGCAGTCCTCGAGGTTGATGATCACGGGGTAACCGTCGCGGAAGGAGTCGGCAATCTCCTTCACGCCGTTGAAGTTGCGCGGACGCACCGTCACGGTCTCTGCGGCACCGCCGACCGGGCGCACCGTGGGCGTGGACCGCGGCGCACCGATCGGGCGCACCTGCAGACCCGAGTCGTCGGGGCGCCGGGTCGCACCGGTGTCCTCGACGCGCGGCCGCGGGGCCGGGCGCTGCACCTCGGAGGAGTACTCCTGCTCGACGGGCGGGACGCCGCGCGCCGGGCGCGGACGCTCGTACTCCATCGACATGTCGTAGTCGTCGTACGCGTCCTCGCCGCTCAGTCCGAGGTAGTCCATGGCGCGGCGGAAGAACGACATGCCTGGAAGGCTAATCCAGCGTCCCTCCGCGATGTGGGACACCAGTGTCACCGCCTCGGGGGGCGCTCCCCGAAGATCGCCGTGCCGACGCGCACCATCGTGGACCCGCAGGCCACCGCCAACTCGAAGTCCCCCGACATCCCCATGGAGCAGATGCCGAGACCCTGGGCGTCGCAGAGGGCCCTCAGGCGCCGGAACGACGTCTCGGCAAGCACGGGGTCCCCGTCGGTGGGGCCGATCGTCATGAGCCCGAGCACCCGCAGGCCGCCGGCCTCTGCCCGCCCGCGCAGGACGTCGATCTCGTCCTCCCCGCAGCCGGACTTCGTCGCCTCGGCCGTGGTGTTGACCTGCAGCAGGACGTCGGCGCAGCCCCCGCCCGCGGCCCGCCGGGCGATCTCGTCGATCACCGAAGGCCTGTCAACCGTCTGCCAGAGGGACACGAGCCCGGCGATCATGCGCACCTTGTTGGTCTGGACCGCCCCGATCATGTGGACGGGCCCCGCGGGGACGTGCCCCGAGAATTTCCCGGCCATCTCCTGCACGTAGTTCTCGCCGACCGCGTCGCAACCTGCGGCAAAGGCCTGCTCGACGGCGTCGTACCCGTGCGTCTTCGTCACGGCGACCAGGCTCACGCCGTCGCCGCCCGCGGCACGGATGCGGGCGCGCACCGCCGCCACGTTCTCTGCGATGCGCCCCGGTGTCCCGGCGTCGCCGGACACTGCCGCTACTTCAGGAACGAGGGGACGTCGAAGTCGTCGTCATCGTCGTCGTCGAACGGGTCGCGGTCGAGCACCGGTGGCGCCGCGGCCGGCCTCGGGTCAGCCTGGCGCGTGCTGCGCGCCGTGCCGAACGAGTTGTTCGTGGGTCCGCCGTCCCACCGGTCGAAACCGGCGGCGATGACGGTGACCTGGATCTCGTCTCCCAGCTCGTCGTTGATCACGGTGCCGAAGATGATGTTCGCGTCCTGGTGGGCCACGCCGTGGACGATCTCCGCGGCGGCGTTGACCTCGTAGAGGCCCATGCTGGACGGGCCGGTGATGTTCAGCAGCACGCCCCGGGCACCGTCGATGGCCGCCTCGAGCATGGGGCTGGAGATCGCGGCCTTCGCGGCAGTGACGGCCCGGTTGTCGCCCGAGGCCTGCCCGGTGCCCATGAGGGCCGACCCGGCGTTGGACAGGATCATCTTCACGTCGGCGAAGTCCGTGTTTATGAGACCCGGCGTGGTGATGAGGTTCGTGATCCCCGCGACGCCGGCGAGCAGGACCTCGTCGGCGATCTTGAATGCGTTGACGAGGGACGTCTTCTCGTTCGTCACGGTGAGCAACCGGTCGTTCGGGATGACGATCAGGGTGTCCACCTTCTCGCGGAGGCGCTGGATGCCGTTGTCGGCCTGCACCGCGCGGCGGCGGCCCTCGAACTGGAACGGGCGCGTGACGACGCCGATGGTGAGCGCACCGACCGACTTGGCGATCTCGGCGATGACGGGTGCCGCGCCCGTGCCCGTGCCGCCGCCCTCGCCCGCGGTGATGAAGACCATGTCGGCGCCCTGCACCAGTTCCTCGATCTCGTCACGGTGCGCCTCCGCGGCGGCACGGCCGACCTCGGGGTCAGAGCCCGCGCCGAGGCCCCTGGTGAGCTCGCGGCCGATGTCGAGCTTCACGTCGGCGTCGCTCATGAGGAGCGCCTGGGCATCGGTGTTCACGGCGACGAACTCCACACCACGCAGGCCGGCATCGATCATCCGGTTGATGGCGTTGACACCGCCACCACCGACACCGATGACTTTGATGACGGCAAGATAATTCTGTGGTGCTCCGGCCATGGGCCATACCTCCGCTCGGAGTCGTGCGACTGAGTTGGTCAATGTTTCCACATCGGGGGCTGTTCTTGGGGTAATTCCGCCCCCGGGAGAGCACTTTCGGGCCCTCAGCGACCGAGAACCGTGGGGTCTCCCGCCGACACGTCGATCACCGCGATGGTCTTCGGGTCCTGCCGGCGCAGCAGCACCACCACGGCGACCAGCTTGTTCTGCAGGTCGACAGGGGTGCCGAACCTCACGAGCGTGTCGCCCTTCAGGACCATGGACAGCTCGCCGGCGGGGCTGAGGTCGAGTGCGGTGACCCTGGGCCGGATCTCGTCGGGCAGCGCGAGCACCAGTTGCGCAGCCGCCCGGTACGCGTCATCTGCCGCACTGCCCGCCTCGACGGGTGCACCCGTGCCCTTCACCTGCAGGTACTTCGTGGGGAACCCCTCGAGCACGTCGATGACGGACCCGCGCGCGTCCACGATGCGGGCCTTGTTGTCGGTCCCCACGTACCAGACCACCGGCGTGCGTTCGCTCACCTCGACGACGACCCTCGACGGGAAGTGGGTGGTGATGCGCACGTCGGCGACCCACGGGTCGCGCAGGAGCACCGCCCTCGCCCGCGCAGTGTCCGCCGTGAAGATCGAGGTGCCCTTGAGGATCCTGCGCGCCTCGGATACCGACTTGTCCGACGTGTAGACGTTGCCCTCCACGGTGAACGTGCGGATGGCGAACAGCGGGGAGGCGAG
>CAZZFB010000045.1:0-13701 GCA_964653385.1 uncultured Bifidobacterium sp.
AGGCCGTGTACCACCTCACCGACCGCCCGGCCCGCTACTACGGGCTGAAGAACCGCGGGCGCCTGGCCACGGGCTGGGCCGCGGACATCTGCGTGTTCGACCCGCAGCGGATCGGGCCCGGCCCCGCCGAGATGCGCTTCGACCTGCCGGGCGGCGCCGGCCGCGTGTACAGCGAGTCGATCGGCGTGGAGCACGTCGTGGTCAACGGCGTGGAATCGGTGCGCGACAACGTGGCCCTCGACGCGCGCGCGGGCACCTTGCTCCGCTCCGGCCGTGACACGGAGACGGTGACAGCCAGGTGATCAAACTCGACGCGGCCACGGTGCTGCTCCAGTGGAGCACCGGTGGCCTCTTCTTCCTGTGGTTCACCACGCGCCGGCACGAGATCGGCCGTGGCTACGGCTGGTTGATCCGCATCACCTACCTGGTCATCGCGGCGGGTGCGGTAGCCGCGGGCATCGCCACCGACGTGCTGGCGGTGCGCGAGGTGTCCGCCGCCGCGGTCGCCGTCGTCTCGCTCGCCACGGTCATGCGCAGGGACGTGCGCCTGGACATCGTGGCGCCGGCCATCGGCCTGGTGGGTGTGGTGGCAGGAGCACTGGATGCGGCCGGCGGGGCGGGTGACACCGCGGTGTCGCTCCTGCGCGCGGTCGTCGGCACGTTCTTCCTCGGTGCGGTGAGCGACGCCATGCTGCTCGGCCACTGGTACCTGGTGCAGCCGGGCCTGCCGCGGAAGATCCTGAACGAGCTCGTCGTCACGGTGCGGTGGCTGCTGCCGTTCCAGGTCGCGGTCATGCTGCTGCCCACCGGCATGTTCAGCGTGTTCGGCGGCTCCGTGGACGACGGCTGGGGAGGCATGCTCGGCTGGTTCTGGCTGGCGTGCGCGGTGACCACCGCCGTCCTCATCGAGGTGACGATCAGGGCACTGAAGGAGCGCAGCTACTCGGCGGTGATGGCGGCCACGGGCCTCATGTACCTGGCCATCCTCACTGCCTTCGGCACGGACCTGGTGGCCCGCGCCGTGCTCGCCTAGAGCCTCGAGTAGTCGAGGGTGAACCAGCGCTCCGGCACCATCGACACGCGCACCGACTCGCCGTCTGATTCTCCGCCGTCGCCGTCCACGTAGCGGTCCCCGCCCTTCGTGCCGAGATAGCGGCGGGCCATGGGCCGGCTGTGCAGTTCCTTGTCGGCGGGGGAGATGGTGGCCGTTCCCTCGACCGACACGTACTTGTACGGGAGCGACTCTGACTGCGCGCACAGGCTGAACCGCATGGACTGCCGGAGGAGGCGTCCCTTCACGGAGTCGGGGGAGGTGAGGAACCACAGCTCTCCGCCCGGCTCGTACGCGTACCAGATCGGCACGGTGAGGGGCGGCCCGTCGGGCCGCTCGATCCCGAGTATCCCCACGTGGAGCCCGGCGAGGAACTCCTCCCTCTCCGACTGTGTCATCGACAGCGCGCCCATGGTCCTCCGATCGACCGGCCAGGTTCCCCGCACGTGACGCGCGGACCGGCCCGACAGTAGTCCGCGGCGCCCGCCGCCCGGACCGTTGCGCGGGCAGGTCCGTTGCCTAGCGTGTCGGCATGGAGTTCTTCGAGCGCACCGTCTACTCGCCCGAGCACGAGCAGTTCCGCTCGGCCTTCCGCTCATGGCTGGACAAGGAGGTCGCGCCGAACCACGACCAGTGGGAGCGGGACGGGATCACCCCGCGCGACATCTGGCTGCAGGCGGGCCGCCACGGCTTCCTCGGCTACAACGTGCCCGAGGAGTTCGGCGGCGGCGGGGTGGACGACTTCCACTTCGGTGCCGTCATGCAGGAGGAGGTCAGCGACTCCGGGTGCATCGGGTCGGCGAACGGGTTCACCCTGCACAACGACATCGTGCTGCCGTACTACCTGTCCCTCGCGAATGACGAGCAGAAGAACCGCTGGCTTCCCGGAATGGTGCGCGGCGAGCTCATCGGGGCTCTCGCCATCACGGAGCCGAACACGGGGAGCGACGTCGCCGGCGTCCGCACGTCCGCGGTGCGCCACGGCGACACGTGGGTGCTGAACGGCGCCAAGACCTTCATCACGAACGGCATCAACTCGGACCTCGTCATCACGACCGTGCGCACGGACCCGGACGCCGGGCACCGCGGCTTCACCCTCATGATCCTGGAGCGCGGGATGAAGGGCTTCGAGCGCGGCCGGAACCTGGACAAGCTGGGCATGCACGCCCAGGACACCGCGGAGCTGTTCTTCAGCGACGTGGAGGTGCCCGCCGCGAACGTGCTCGGCGAGCCGGGCATGGGCTTCACGTACCTCATGCGCAACCTCGCCCAGGAGCGCCTCTCGATCGCCGTCGGCGCGGTGGCCGTGGCGGCGTCCGCGCTGCGGATGACCATCGAGTACACGAACAACCGCAAGGCCTTCGGTCAGTCGGTCTCGTCGTTCCAGAACTCGAAGTTCGTGCTCGCCGAGCTGCACACGGAGGTGCAGGTGGCGCAGGCGTACGTGGACCGGTGCATCGAGCTCCACTGCGAGGGCAAGCTCACCGCCGAGCAGGCGGCGGCCTCCAAGTTCCACACCACCGAACTGCAGAACAAGGTGGTGGACAGGTGCCTCCAGCTGCACGGCGGCTACGGCTACATGAACGAGTACAAGATCGCCCGCGCCTGGGCCGACAGCAGGATCCAGACGATCTACGGCGGGACGTCCGAGATCATGAAGGAGATCGTCGGCCGCGCGCTGACGAAGTAGCGCGCAGTCCCGGCGGCCGCGCCGGGTGCGGGCTAGAAGATCGCGCCGGAGGCCCGCAGCGCCGCGGCGTCGAGGCCCAGGCTGCCGACGATCTCGTCGCTGTGCTGGCCCCGTGCGGGTGCGGGTGCCGGGTGCTGCGTGGGGGTGCCGCCGAAGCGCGGCGCGTGCCGTGCCTCGCGGATCATCCCTGCCTGCGGGTGCTCGCGCACCACGAACGAACCGTTGTGCACCACCTGCGGCTCCTCGTGGACCGTGTGCAGCGTGTTGATGCCGCTCGCCGGCACGTCGTGGATGACCGCGTTCGCGAGGAACTGCTCCACGGTGATCGCGTCCGTCAGCTTCTTGATCTCGAGGCGCAACTCGGCGGTGTTGGCCGAACGTGACGCGGCGTCGGCGAAGCGGGGGTCCCTGGCCAGGTCCGGGTTGCCGAGCGCGGCGCAGTAGCCCTCGAACTCGGGCTGGGAGACGGCCGAGACGGTGACGAAGCCGTCCTTCAGCTCGAGCGCGGCGTAGTTCTCCCCGATGGTGGGCGTGCGCATGACGTCGTCGTCGAGCAGCGCGGCGTCCATCGCCGAGTCGGGCCACATGAAGGCGATCGCGGAGTCGATCATGGCGACGTCGATGTGCTGGCCGCCGCTGCCGCGCTCGCGCGCGAAGAGCGCCGCGGTGACCGCCTGCGCGACCGTGTACGACGTGACCTTGTCGCACACGAGCGTGCGGAAGATCTGCGGGCGCCCCGTGACCTTGTCCGTCTGCACCGAAGCGAGCCCGGAGGCCGCCTGGATCACGTTGTCGTAGACGCGCTGGCCGCTGCGCGGTCCGTCCTGGCCGAACCCGCTGATCGAGACGTAGACGATGCGGTCGTTGAACTTCCGCACGTCCTCGTACCCGAACCCGAGCTTCTCGAGCGCTCCCGGCCGGAAGTTCTGGATGAGCACGTCGGCGTCGGCGAGCAGGCGGCGCAGCACGTCGCGACCCTCCTCGGACTTCAGGTTGACGCCGATGGAGCGCTTGCCGCGGTTGTGCAGGGCGAAGATGCCTGTCTCGCCGCCCTTCTGGCTGCCGAGGAACCGCATCATGTCGCCGATGCCGGGTGACTCGACCTTGATGACGTCGGCCCCTTGGTCCGCGAGCATCATCGCCGCGAGCGGGCCCGAGATCATCACGGACATGTCCACGACCTTCACGCCCGCGAGCGGGCCGGCGTTCGTGCTCACAGCGGGGCCCCCGGCGCCGTGAGCGGCCACGGCCGCTCCTTCTCCAGGATGAGGGCGAGCTCCAGCAGCACCTGCTCGCTGAAGTGGCGGCCGATGATCTGGAGCCCCACGGGCAGGCCGTCCACCGTGCCCGCCGGGACGGAGATGCCTGGGTTGCCGTGCAGGTTGCACGGGAAGGTGAGCAGGCCGTTGTTGCCGGCGCCTGCCTTGATGCCGCCGAACGTGTCGGGCAGCGGGCCCTCCGCCGCGAAGGCGATGTCGGGGTTGGATGCGGTGATGACGATGTCGACCTGCTCGAAGATCTCGTGCATGCGCACGTTCAGTTCCGCGCGGCGCGCCTCGATCTTGGCCCGCTCGGCCGCGCTGTATCGCCCCGCAGTGAGGCGCAGGCCGGCGCGCATCTCCGGCGTGAGGTCGTCCTCGCATGCCGGCCACATGTCGCCGAGCAGCGCGGCGATCTCGATCATCCCGCTGATCGACCACGCGGCGCCCATCCGCGGCAGTGCCGTGTCGACGCCGTCCACGCGGCGCAGGCCGGCGGATGCGACGAGATGGTCGGCCGCCTCGAGCAGCACGTTCCACATCGCGGGGGACACGACCGCGCCGCCCCAGTTCTCGACGATCGCCACGCGCAGCCCGCGCACCGGAACGGTGCCGAGCCCTGCCTCCCAGCCCTCGACTCTCGGGAGGCTGAGCGGGTCGCCGGAGTGGTGGCCGTTGCAGACGTCGAACCAGCGCGCCGTGTCGCGCACGCTGCGCGTGAGCCCGCCGGTGGTCACAGTGAGGTTGCCGTACTCCACGCGCGGCCCGCGCGGGATGCGCCCGAACGTGGCCTTCAGCCCGACGAGGCCGTTGAAGCCCGCGGGGATGCGGATCGACCCGCCGCCGTCGCCGCCCGTGCCGAGCGTGAAGAGCCCGCCCGCCACCGCGGCACCCGTGCCGCCGGACGAACCGCCCGGGGTGTGCGCGGTGTTCCACGGGTTGCGCGTCACGCCGTTCAGCACGGTGCGCGTGATGTTGACCCCGCCGAACTCGCTCGACGTGGTGAGCCCGAAGTGGTTCGCGCCGGCACCCTGCGTGAGGCGTTCCACCATCGTGGAGGTCCAGCCGGACACGCGGTCGGCGAGCGGCACCGAGGCCTCCGTGGCGGGCCAGCCCTCCACGTGGTCGAGCTCCTTCACGCCGAGCGGCACGCCGCCGAACGGCCTCGACACGTCGGCAGCCGCCGCGCGTGCGAGAGCGCCCTCCTCGTCCACGAACGACACTGCGTTCAGGTTGCTCGCGCTCACGGCGGCGAGCGTCGCCTTCATCTCCTCGACCGGTGACCGCCTGCCCGCGCGGAACTCGTCCACGAGAGAACATGCGTCACCCAACCACGGTGCATCCCCCATGGGCGCAAGTTAGCCCACGACCCCCGTTCCCGGTCCGCTCGGGAAGGGGCCCCGGAACTAGCGTGGACACGTCATGGACAGCCGCACCTTCCTGGGACTCGAGCAGACCCACAACCCCTACAGGTGGCACCTGCCCATCGAGCGCAAGCTCTGCACCGGCGGCAACTTCCTCTACGGAGGGGCGGGCCTCGGCGCGGCCATCTCGGCCATGGAAGGCACCACGGGGCGCAAGCTGGTCTGGTCCACCGCGCAGTACCTGAGCTACGCACGGCCCGGCGAGGTGATGGACATCGACGTGATCGTGCCCGTGGTGGGCAATGCCATCACCCAGGCGCGCGTGGTCGCGCACGTGGGCGAGCGCGAGATCCTGGTCGTGAACGCCGCCCTCGGCGACAGGGACTTCCCGCACTCCGGCCAGTGGGAGACCGCACCACCGGCCCCGCCGCCCTCCGAGTGCCCCGAGTACGCCCACCGCTGGACCACCGAGGAGTCGATCCACGACTTCATGCTGGAGCGGACGGTCCGCGTGCGCACGGAGAAAGAACTGGACGGCACCCAGAACGACGGCCACACGGTGATGTGGGCGCGCCTGCCGTCGATCATCGACGGCGTCGACGCCGCCACGCTCGGCGTCCTCGGGGATTTCGTGCCCCGCGGCATCGGCCAGGCGCTCGGGATCAGGGCGGGCGGCAACTCGCTCGACAACACGCTGCGCGTCATCAACCTGGTGCCCACGGAGTGGGTGCTCATCGACATCAAGGCACACGGGCTGGCCAGGGGCTTCGGTCACGGGCTGGTCCACATGTTCGCCGAGGACGGCACGCTGATGGCGACCGCCAGCCAGAGTTGCATCGCGCGCATCCACAAGGACCGTGAGGAAGAACCCCGCGAGGGGGAGAGGGGAACACGATGAACGCATACGGCGCGAAGAGCCACAACGGGGTGCCGGTACGGCCGGGGATGACCGTGCCGCTGCCCGGCCACCTGCATGCCCAGCGCGACAAGCTGGTGGAGCTGGCCGACATGGGGTACACGGACATCTGGTCGGCGGAAGCCGACGGAGCGGATGCGTTCACTCCGCTCGCGCTCGCGGCCGCGTGGGAGCCGCGCCTGCGTCTCGGCACCGCCATCGTGCCCGCGTACACGCGCAGCCCGGCGTGTTTCGCGCAATCCGTGGCCACGCTCGCTGATGCCGCCCCCGGCCGGTTCGCCATCGGCATCGGTTCGTCCAGCAACGTGATCGTGGAGCGCTGGAACGGGATCCCGTTCGAGGAGCCCTACAAGAAGGTCCGCGACGTCGTGCGCTTCCTGAACGACGCGCTCAGCGGGGAGAAGGTGGCCAAGTCCTACGACACGTTCACCGTGGACGGGTTCCGCCTGGGCATCAGGCCCGAGACGAAGCCGCAGATCCTCGTGGCCGCGCTGCGCGAGGGAATGCTGCGCCTCGCCGCGAGAGAGGCCGACGGCACGATCATCAACTGGCTGTCCCCCGAGGACGTGTCACGCGTGGCCGCCGTGGTGAACGAGGCGTCCGGCGGCCAGCCGAAGGAGATCGTGGCGCGCATCTTCGTGTGCCCGTCGGAGAACGCCGAGGCCGTCCGGCAGGCGGCCCGGTTCGCGATCGCGGCCTACCTGAACGTGCCGGTCTACGCCGCGTTCCACGCCTGGCTCGGCCGCGGCGACGAGCTGCGCGGCATGTGGGACAACTGGAAGGCGGGCGACCGCAAGGCCGCCCTCGCCGCGATCCCGGACTCCGTGGTGGACGACCTCATCGTGCACGGCTCGCCGGAGCACTGCCGCGAGCGGATCAAGGCGTACTTCGACAACGGCGTGACCACGTCCTCGCTCGCGATCATGCCGTTCGACCCGGAGCTGAAGCACTGGGACGCGGTCCGCGCGCTCTCGCCGTCGGCCCACGCGTAGCGGCACCGAGATGGCGCGCGGCGAGGCAGGGGTGACGAGGGAGGGCTGGCGCCTTCTCTGGACCACGCTCCTGCTGCAGCGCCGCCAGCTGCTCACCGGCGTGGCCGTGGGCCTCTCGTGGACGCTGGCGAAGGTCGCCGTCCCCCAGCTCACCCGGCTCGCGATCGACAGGGGCATCAACGAGAGCGGGTCGTTGCCCTTCTGGACGGCGCTCATCCTCGCCGCGGCCGCCGTGGCCGGCACGTTCGCCGCCTGGCGCCGCTACATCGCGTTCCGCGAGAGCCGCGTCACGGAGTCCACGCTGCGCGAGAGGCTGTTCGCCCACATCCAGGGCCTCCACGTGGGCTACCACGACCGCGCGCAGACCGGCCAGCTGATGAGCAGGTCGTCGAGCGACCTCCAGCAGGTGCAGGGGTTCGTGGTCAACATCCCGATCTTCGCCTCGCAGGTCACGATGGTGCTCTTCGTGGTCGTCATCCTGTTCCTGAGCGACCCGTTGCTCGCCGCCGTGGCGCTGTTCCCGCTGCCGTTCATCAACGTGTCGGCACGCCGGTTCTCCCAGCGCATCCACCCCGCCGTGATGGCCGTGCAGCAGGAGCAGGCCCAGCTGGCGAACGTGGTGGAGGAGTCCGTCTCGGGCATCCGCGTCATCAAGGGCTTCGGCGCGGAGGCGGTGCAGCAGTCGAAGCTGGACCGGGAGGCCGCGGACATCCGCACCGAGTCGATGAAGGCGGCGCGCATCCGCAGCAGGTTCCTCCCCGCGATCGACCTGCTGCCGAACCTCGGCCTGGTGGCGGTGCTCGGCATCGGCGGCCACCGCGTGCTGTCGGGCGACATGACGCTCGGCGGGCTGGTGGCCTTCAACACCTACCTGACCATGCTGATCTGGCCGATGCGCAACATCGGCATGACCGTCGCGATGGGCCAGCGTGCCGCGGCGGCGCTCATGCGCGTGAATGAGATCCTCTCCGAGGAACCCGCCATCGCCGACCCCCCGCGCCCGCAGAAGCTGCCCGCGGCGGGCCTCGCCCGGCCAGTCGGTGCGGTGGAGTTCTCCCGCGTGCGGTTCGGCTACGACCTCGGCCACACCGACGTGCGCGTGCTCGACGGGATGGACTGGACGATCGCCCCCGGGGAGTCCGTCGCCGTCGTCGGCGCGACAGGGTCGGGCAAGTCGACCATCGCGCGCCTCCTGCTGCGCTTCTACGACCCGCAGCACGGCTCCATCCGCCTGGACGGCGTGGACCTGCGGGAGCTGCGCCTGCGCGACCTGCGCCGGTCGGTCGGGGTGGTCTTCGAGGACACGCTGCTCTTCAACGACACGGTGTCGGCGAACATCGCGTTCGCGAGGCCCGAGGTGGGCCGCGACGTGATCGAGAGGGCGGCCCGACTGGCCGGCGCCCACGAGTTCATCACGCAGCTCCCCGAGGGGTACGACACCACGCTCGGCGAGCGGGGCTTCTCCCTGTCCGGCGGGCAGCGCCAGCGAGTCGCCATCGCCCGCGCGATCGTGGCCGACCCGCGCGTGCTCGTGCTCGACGACGCGACCTCGGCTGTGGACCCCACGAAGGAGCACGAGATCCGCGACGCCCTCGCCACCGTGATGCGCGGGCGCACCACCATCGTCATCGCCCACAGGCCCGCGACGATCGAGCTGGCCGACACGGTGGTTCTCCTCGACGGCGGCAGGATCGCCGCGAGCGGCACGCACCAGGAACTGCTCCGCACGAGCGCGAAATACCGCGAGGTTCTCGCGGCGTGGAGTGCACCTTCGGGTGACGCACCGGTCGGGGGAGTTGCCTGATGTTCGCGGGGGGCGGCGGCGGGCGCAGGGGCGGCGGGATCACCGAGGAGGACAAGCTCGACCGCAGCCAGACCCGCAAGGTGCTCGCGCGGAGCATCCGCATGGCGGGGGAGTTCCGTCGCCCCGCGCTGTGGGCCTTCCTCCTCGTCGTGCTCACCACGCTGTGCACGCTGGCGGGCCCCGTTCTGGTGCGCCACGGCATCGACGCAGGCATCAAGGACGGCAACGCGGACGAGCTCAACAGGTCAGTCGTGTACTACGTCATCGTGGTGGCGATGTCCTACGTTGCCGGCAGGGCCCAGTACGTGCAGCTGAACACGGCCGGCGAGGGGTTCCTGCGCCTTCTCCGCACCAGGGTGTTCGCCCACATCCAGCGCCAGTCCATGGCCTTCTTCGACCGCGAGAAGGCCGGCGTCCTCGTGTCGCGCATGACGGCGGACGTCGAGTCGATGTCGGAGCTCGTGCAGTTCGGCCTCATGCAGTTCATCTCCTCCGGCCTGCTGCTTCTCCTCGCGTTCTTCCTGCTGTTCTCGCTGTCCTGGCAGCTCACGCTCATCACGCTCATCGTGTTCCCGTTCATCATCGCGGCATCCGTGAAGTTCCAGCGCGACGCGAACAAGGCGTACCTGGAGGTCCGCGAGAAGGTGGGCGCCAACCTCTCGGCGCTGCAGGAGGGGATCACCGGCGTGCGGGTCATCCAGGCGTACGCCCGCGAGGACGAGCAGATCCGCCGCTTCGAGGAGTCGAACAGGGCCCTCTTCCGCAGCCACCTGCACTCGGTGAAGGTGAGCACCTGGTACTTCGGCCTCATCGAGTTCTCGGGCATCGCCTCCACCGCCCTCATCGTGGGCATCGGCGGCTGGCTGGTGCACCGCGGGGACGTCACCGTCGGCACCGTCGTCGCGTTCGTGCTGCTCCTCGCCACCCTGTTCGACCCGGTCCAGCAGCTGTCGCAGCTCTACAACACGCTCCAGTCGGCCGCGGCGGCGCTGCACAAGCTGTTCACGATCCTGGACACCGTGCCCGACGTGGACGAGCACCCGAGCCCCGTCGTGCTGCCCGCCCGCGGCGACCTCACGGTCGACGGAGTGACGTTCAGGTACGCAGGGGTGGAGCGCCCGGCCCTCGACGACGTGTCCCTCACGCTGGAGGCCGGCACCCGGCTCGCGCTCGTCGGCCCCACGGGTGCCGGCAAGTCCACGCTCGCCAAGCTGATGGCGCGCCTCTACGACCCCGGCTCGGGCTCCGTGTCGTTCGGAGGCGTCGACCTGCGGCGCGCGTCGCTCGCGTCGCTGCGCGAGAGGATCGTGGTGATCCCGCAGGAGGGGTTCCTCTTCGACGGGAGCGTGCGGGACAACCTGCTCATCGCGCGCCCGGAGGCAACGAACGAGGAGCTCCTCGCGGCGCTCGACTCCCTAGGGCTGCGCGGGCGCTTCGAGGCCCTGCCCGAGGGTCTCGACACCCAGGTCCGCGAGCGCGGGTCACGCCTGTCGGCGGGGGAGCGGCAGCTCGTCGCGCTCTCGCGCGCCGCTCTTGTCGACCCAGCCGTGCTCGTCCTCGACGAGGCCACGTCGAACCTGGACCCGGGCACCGAGATGCTCATCGAGGCCGCGCTCGACCGACTGATGCAGGGACGCAGCGTGATCGTGGTGGCGCACAGGCTCTCCACGGTGCAGCGTGCGGACCGCATCGCCGTGGTGTCCGGTGCACGCGTCACCGAGCTGGGCACGCACGAGGAGCTGACCGCACTCGGCGGCCACTACGCCGCGCTGGTCGCGAACTGGAACAAGAGCCAGCCGCACTGACGGCGGCTCAGCTGCCCGGGAGGGGGAGCTCGAACCAGAACATCGCTCCCTTGCCCGGTGCGGAGTTGACCCCGTGGCGCCCCCCGTGAGAGCGAACGATGGCCGCGACGACCGACAGGCCGATGCCCGAGTTCGCTCCTGCGGTCCGTGCCTTGTCGGCACGGTAGAGACGCTCGAACAGCCTGTCCAGGTGCTCCGGCGCGATGCCGGGGCCGTTGTCGGTCACCTCGAGGCGGGCAGTTCCGGGGAGGGTCACGACGGTCATCGTGATGTCAGCGTCGTCGTGCGTGTGCTCGACTGCGTTCGTGCCGAGGGCCATCACGGCCTGGGTGATGCGGGCGGCGTCGACGTTCACCGTGCACTCCACGGTGTCGACGGTGATGCGACGCAACGGGTGGGCGACGCGGAGGTCCGCCGCGCACTGCGCGACGATCCCGTCGAGCCTGTGGAGGGCGAGGGAGAGCAGTGTCTCCTCCACGCCGCGCAGCTCGAGCAGGTCGGACACGATCCTGTTCATCCTGTCGGCCTCTGACCTGATGCGCCTCATGGCGTCCGCGACCTGTGGTTCCGTGTGGAGGGCGCCGCTCTCGTACAGGTCCGAGTAGCCGCGCACGGTCGTGAGGGGCGTGCGGAGCTCGTGCGAGGCATCAGCCACGAACTGCCTGATGCGCTCGTCAGACCTCTTGAGTCCGTCCACCATCGCGTTGAGGGCGTCCGCCAGCACGGCAGCCTCGGCGTTCCCCTCCGGCGAGGGGACCCTGTGGTCGGTGTCTCCCGACGCGATGCGCCGGGCCGCCTCGGTCATGCCTGCGAGAGGGGCAATCCCGAGCCTGTTCACCCACCAGACCAACAGCGCCAGAAGTGCGAGCACGGCGGCCGCGAGAGAGAGGGAGATCCGTCTGATCCCCGCGAGCATCTCCATCCCGTCGTCCATGGGGATCGCGACGACGAGACGCTGGCCATTGCCCTGGACACCGGAGATCACGCGCACCGTATCCGACATGCCGGACACGGTCCCGTGGGTGGACGGACCGTCACCGAGTCCAGCCGGGCCGAGATCGGGGACGAGCGAAGGGTCGTCGGTCGGTGCGATGAGGGTGACGGGCTCCCCACCGGGGGACATACGTCCGATCCACGCATCCGACACGGCAGACACGAGGGCTTGTGGCGCCTTGGCGCGGTCGTCAAGCCGGCGGGCCGCAGCCCTCGCGACGGGGAGCAGTCGCTCGAGTCGCGCATCCGTCTCCGCGAGGACGAAGGAGCCCTGGCGGACGGACACAGCCCATGAACCGCCGAGCACGACCAGCGCGACGAGGACGGCACCGAGCAGCAGGCGTGACCGAAGGGTCATTCGGTGGGCCTCATCGAGTAGCCGATGCCGCGCACCGTGTGGATCAGTCTGGGGTGGCCCTCCTCGAGCTTCTTGCGAAGGTGACTGACGTACGTCTCGATGATGGAGCCGTCACCACCGAAGTCGTACTGCCAGACATGGTCGAGTATCTGCGCCCGCGTGACGGTGCGACCCGAGTTCAGCATGAGGAAACGGAGGAGCGTGAACTCGGTGCCCGAGAGCCGAACCTCGGTCCCGGCTCTCCAGACTCGGTGCGCCTCGGTGTCCATCACCAGGTCCGAGACCTCGAGCAGGGGCGACACGTCGGCGAGCCCGGACCTGCGGATCTGCGCGTTGACGCGCGCGACCAGCTCCTCCAGTGCGAACGGCTTGACGAGGTAGTCGTCACCCCCTGCGGTCAGGCCGCGGACACGATCCTCGGTGGACCCGCGTGCGCTGAGGAAGATGACCGGCGCAGTCACCGCGATCGACCTGAGCCTGCGCACGACCTCGACCCCGTCGGAGTCGGGGAGCATCACGTCAAGAATGATGATGTGCGGGTTGAAGGACCTGGCCGACGTCACGGCGGCAGATGCGGTGGCCGTGGTCTCGACCTCGAAGCCCTGGTTGCGCAGCGCCGATGCCACGAGGTACGAGATGTTCTCCTCGTCGTCCACCACGAGGGCACGGAGCCTGGACTGGGTCATGCCTGCCACACCAGGAGTCTCCCACCGCCACCTTGAGGTTTCCTGAACGCCGGCTGGACGGTGTCCCGAGATCCTCAGCAAACCGCAAGCCTGTCCTGACCTGCCCCCAAGGTGCGGATGTCACGCTGTGAACGGGTCAGAAGACCTGACTACCGAAAGGAACAACATGACCATCACGATCCGCAGGATGTTCACCGCAGCCGCGGTGACCGCGGCCCTGGCACTCGGCTCCGCCTCCGGCGCCCAGGCGCAGGGTGACGGTTCCTCGAAGTTCGTCAACCTGACTGCCCAGCAGGAGATCTGCCTGGCGAGCGCGAAGTCGGCTGCCAAAGGCACGACGGGTGCGGCCCGCAAGGCAACGATCAAGTCGGCGGCACAGGCGTGCGGGGTGTGGAAGCGCTTTGCCAAGCTCTCGGCCGAACAGCAGGCGTGTCTCGCGGCGAACGGGTTGAAGAAGCCGGCAGGACGGCCCACCCAGGCCCAGCGCAAGCAGCTGCGTTCCCTCGCCGCCGGGTGCGGCGTGACCCTCAAGGTGAAGGGCTGACCATCCCTGTGAACTCGTTCGCCATGTCCGGCGGGCACGAGTTCGAGGTCTCCTTGGAGAACCTGGTGGAGGCGACGGTGGGGACACAAAACCTCAAGACACCCACCGTCGCCGCCACTGTGGTCCGGTTCCGCCGCAGGCGACTCCGCCTGCGGCGAGTCCTGCGGTCATGCGTGCCCCGACGTCAGGGGGCCATCAGCACGCGGCCGAAGGCCTTCCGCGACTCGATGTAGCGGTGC
>CAZZFB010000046.1:0-12875 GCA_964653385.1 uncultured Bifidobacterium sp.
AGTACCAGGTGCCGCCCACGTCGCCGCCGGACTCGAGCACCCGGAAGGAGAACCCCGCCTCGCGGAGCTTGTGCACCAGGTACAGGCCGGAGAACCCGGCACCCGCCACCACCACGTCGACGTCGTTCGCAGCCGTCATACAGACCCCCTTGTGCGGCCGCCGGTCAGGCGGCTCATCCCCGTGCGCAGTCTCGCAGAGAGCGGGAAACGGTGTCTAGCCCGGGGCCGGTCAGTCCCCGCCTGTGCTGCCGGCGAAGGGGCCGTCGACGAACGCGAGGCGGTGGAACCTGGCACCCATGCGTGCGTAGCCCTCCCTGTTCGGGTGGAGCAGGTCAGGCAGGTCACCGGCATCGTCCGGGCCGAACAGCGACAGGCCGTCAAGGTAGTGGATGTTCGTGTCGCCGGCACCGCGCCGCGCGTCCACTGCGGCGGCGAGCAAACCGCGGATGCGGCGCAGCGTCAGTGCCCCGGCGGAGAGGAACCCGGGACGCTCCCTGCTGTGCACGCCCGCGTCGGACCGCATCGACGGGCCGGGCCCGTCCTCGTGACCCGGGCAGAAGATCGGTGACACCACCAGCAACGGGACGTCCGGCTTGCCCTCGCGCACCGTGTCGACGAACCCGTGGAATGCGGGGAGGAATGCCCGGTCACGCATGCTGTCGAGGTTCACCACGTTGATACCCACCTTCATGCTCACCATGTCGGCGTCGCTGTCGCGGATCATGCGCGCCACGAACTGGTCGAGGTGGCACTGCCCGCCCAGGCCCAGGTTGCGCACGTCCACACCGGCGGCACGAGCCGCGATCACGGGCCACACCCCCAGCGGATGCCCTGCCTCCATGCAGTGGCTGATGCTGCTGCCGTAGTGAACCCACCTGCGGCGCATGTCGGCCGGCGGAGGGAGGACGACTGCGCCCGCGCTCACCGCGAACGAGCGGATCTCGATGCCGGCGTTCTGGGGCAGCCACACCTCCAGGTGCTTCCTCCCGGACGGCAGCCCGTCCAGCAGCACGCGCGCGGGCCGGCCGGGGACGATGACGACATCGGGCCTCGTGATGTCCGGGGTGTGGATGAGGTGGTAGTCGGTGGCCGCGGCGCTCGCGACGGGACGGCCGTCGGCAGTGGCCTCGAACACGACCGGCATCACGGGGTTGTCACCCATCTTCGTCGTGATCAGCTGCGCCACGATCGCGACCTCAGTCGCATCGGTCTCGAAGGAGATGCGCGCCCCGCTCGGCATCGATGCCACGACCGGCAGCGCAGGTGCGTCGGTCTGGGCGAGCGCCCATGCAGGCAGCCGCATCGGCCGCAGCGCCCCCCGGGGCCCGGTCAGCTCGGCGATCCCGCGGAACTTCACGGCGCAACCATCCGCCGACAGGTCGATCTCCTGAGTTGCCGCCACGTTCGCAGTCTCGCACGGCGGCTTCTGTATGGTCGCACCATGGACCGCGACAACGCAGTGCATCCCGCAGAGTGGAGTGTCACCGCGGTCAACCTGCCGGAGCACGGGCGCAACCCCATCCACACCGATGCCGGGGCGCGGGCGGCCGGGTTCCCGGCGGCACTCGTGGCCGGGGTGTCGACGTACGCGTACCTCGTTCACCCGTTGATCGTGGCGGGCGGGCTGGACTGGGTGTCACGCGGCGGGGGCGAGGTGCGCCTGCGGCGACCCGTCTTCGACGGCGACAACGTGCGCTGCGTCCCTGACGCCGCGGAACCGCTCCTCATCAGGGCTGTCACCGACGAACCTGACCAGCCCCGTGCGCTCTTCCGTGCCGTGATGGATTCGGGTCCTGTGCCGGCCATGCGACGGGGCGAGCCGCTGCCGGAGATGCGCGTCGAGCTGACGGGGGAGTGGGGCAGCGACTACGGAATGAGGCTCGGCGACGACGACCGGACGTGCGTGGACGACGGGACCGTCCATCCGGCAGTGTGGCCCGCGCTCGCGAACCAGGTGTTCCACGTGCACGTCGCACGGGGGAGCTGGGTCCACACCCGCAGCATCATCCGCCACCACGCGGCGGCGCGCGACGGCGGGACTGCGGTGGTCAGGTCCGTCATCGTGCGGAGGTTCGACGGCTCGGGGGAGAGGGCAGTCGCCGACATCCACATCGAGGTGGACGGCGTGACCGTGGCGACGCTGGAGCACGAGGCGATCGTGGCCCTTCCCGGCTGACCCGTCCCCGCCGGCCCGGCCGCGCCGGCGGGGAGACTGCGTGTCAGGCCTCGGCGTACGCGAAGGCGTGCATCAGCTCGCCGGCCTCGTCCACGAGCGCCTGCCCGACGACCGCGTCGTCCGCCACGTGGTACTCGGTGCCGATGCCCGTGCCCTTGGCCGTGGTGGCCGGCGAGTCGGCGAACGCACCGACGAACGAGCGGACGTCATCCTCGGTCGCAGTGGCCTCGACGGTGGTGTCGACGACGCTGAGGTCGAGGAGCGCCGACTGCACGAGGGCCTCCCAGCTGGCGCGCAGGTCCTCCTCGGAGGCGAACACCTCCATGCCGATGACCTTGCCGCCGTGGGCGACTGCGATGCCCGTCTGGCCCGGCTGCACACCGTTCGAGATGAGCTCCTGGGCGAGCACGCGCAGCTCGGGGTCGCGCTCCACGTGGCCGTACGCCGAGAGGTAGAGGCTGCTGTCGTGGCTGATGCTGCGCATGCGCAGCTCGTCGTCGATCGCGTTCCACACCTCGCGCTGGTCCGAGAACTTGCTGCCCGTGTGGTCGAGGTTCGACTTCACGCCGCGCGCCATGCGGCGGCGCACCTCGCTGCTGGTGACGCGCTTCGAGTCACGGAACGAGTGGCCGCCGTGCCAGCGGCCTGCCTCCACGCACGACACCGGGATCACGATGGTCGCGCCGGCGGGCACGAGGATCGAGACGTTCACGGTGCGGGTCTGGCGCCCGCCCTCCAGCACGCGGCCGGCGGGGATGAGCATCGGCACGTTGCCGGGGTTGTGGACCTGCAGCTCCGGGACGTTGGCCGAGGTGAGCTCCGTGACGACGAGCGTGTCGTCGGCGATCTTGGCGCCGTGGGCACGGGTGCCCGGGACCGAGAGCGGGAAGATGGACAGGCCCTTGCGGCGGACCGGCTGGCCGATGGTGATGTTCTTGATGGTCGCGACCGTCATTGGTTGTTCTCCTTGTTTCTTGCGGCTTGTTGCCGTGGCTGACCCCTGCGGCCCGCCCGACAGGGAAGGTACGGACGGGGTGTGTCATGGAAGAGTATAAGTTACCAATACCTTTTCCCCTCGGGTGGGCTGTCCCGGGAATGCCCCACTGTCCGCGGACCTCGCCCACGGCTGGCCTGGCGGTGCCCTTTCAGGCATAGAGTTCGCCCATGAGCACTGAGACAGCCCCCGCCGTGAACCGCTGGTTCGGCATCCGCTTCGCCACCGCAGCCCGCTTCGAGGCACCCGTCCGGGTCCCGTTCGCCGGGGTCCCTGCCCCCGGTGGCACCCCCGGCCCGATCGCTCCCCAGACCCCCGGGATGCTCGAGCAGATGTTCGGCCAGACCGCACTCGACATCAGCGAGGACTGTCTCAGCCTGAACGTGTTCGCACCGGCGGATGCCGGCCCGGGCTCTGCTCTCCCGGTTTTGCACTGGATCCACGGCGGGGCGTACGTGAACGGCTCCGGTTCCAGCCCGTTCTACGAGGCCAGCAACCTGGCCGCTCGCGGGCACGTCGTCGTCACGGTCAACTACAGGCTCGGCGCGTTCGGCTACCTGGGGGCCGGCAACTGGGGCACGCTCGACCAGATCTGCGGTCTCGAGTGGGTGCGCGACAACATCGCGGCATTCGGCGGCGACGCCGGCAACGTCACGATCTTCGGCGAGTCCGCGGGCGGGTCGGCGGTGCTCTCGTTGATGGCGTCGCCGCAGGCAGAGGGTCTCTTCCACCGCGTGGTGGCGCAGAGCCCGTCCATCAGGCAGCTGCGCTCCCTGGAGACCGCGAACGAGTGGGCGGCGAAGTTCTTCGAGGCGGCCGGTGTGGACGGTCTCGACGGCGCGCGGTCCCTCACGGTGGAGCAGGTGCTGGAGGCACAGGGCAAGGTGCTGCTCATGCGCAGCACCAACTACGACATGTTCTCGCCCGCCGGCGGCGGCGATGCTCTGCCGCACGACGTGCTCTCTGCCGTCGCGGCCAGCCCGGTCCCGCTGCTCATGGGCACCACGCGCGACGAGAGCCGCTTGTTCACCACCTTCGACCCGTCCATGGCGGACTGCGACGAGGCACGCTGGCAGGAGTTCCTGCAGGCGCACTTCGCCGACCGTGCGGGGCACGCGCGCGACGTGTTCGAGTCCCACCGCCCCGAGGCGAACCACTCGCAGCTGATCGCGGCGGTGCAGACCGAGCACGCTTTCCGTGCACCGGCCATCGAACTGGCCGAGCGCCGCACGGAGCTCGGCAACCCCACGTGGAAGTACTGGTTCACGTTCGCCTCCACTGCGTTCGGCGGCGTGCTCGGCTCGTGCCACGCACTCGACATCCCGTTCGTCTTCGACAACGCGACAGCGCCCGGCACCGAGTTTCTGCTGGGCGACGGCGAGGGGCGCGGGGAGATCGCCGACCGGTTCGCGGGGGAGATCTCGGCGTTCGCGAAGGGCGGCGCGGCCTCGTGGCCCGCGTACGACACGGCGAAGCGGGCGACACTCCGGATCGACCACCGCACGGAGGTCCTGCACGACCCCGAGTCGCCGATCCGCGCGCTGTTCTCCTAGTTTCGCGACCGTGACACGCACGCTGACAGACGAGGACCGCCGCGCCATCCGCGAGCGCTACGCCGCAGAGCGCGACAAGCGGCTGCGCCCCGACGGGAACGAGCAGTACGTGGAGCCCTCGGGCAGGTTCGCGAACCTCCTCGACGACACCTACGTGCAGCCGCAGCCGCGCGAGGCCCTCGATACGGACGTCCACGTGCTGGTCGTCGGTGCGGGGTTCGCGGGGCTCGTCACCGGCGCTCGCCTGAAGCAGGCCGGCATCGAGGACGTGCGCCTGATCGACAAGGCCGGCGACGTCGGCGGCGTCTGGTACTGGAACAGGTACCCGGGCGCAATGTGCGACACCGCGGCCATGATCTACCTGCCCCTCATGGAGGAGGTCGGCACCGTCCCGTCGGCAAAATACGTGCCGGCGCCCGAGATCCATGCCCATGCCAAGCGGATCGCCACGGTGTTCGGCCTGTACGACAAGGCACTCCTCTCCACCGGCATCGTCTCCATCGAATGGGACGAGGCGTCCTCCAGGTACCTGGTGCGCACCGATCGTGGCGACACCCTCCGCGCGCGCTACGTGTGCATGGGCACCGGCCCGTTGCACCGCCCGAAGCTGCCCGGCATCCCCGGGCTGCAGTCGTTCCGCGGGCACGCGTTCCACACGAGCAGGTGGGACTGGGCGTACACCGGCGGCGACCCCACGGGTGCGCTGATGACCGGCCTGGCCGACAAGCGCGTGGGGATCATCGGCACGGGCGCCACCGCGGTGCAGTGCATCCCGCACCTGTCGCGCGCCGCGAAGGAGCTGTACGTGTTCCAGCGCACCCCGTCCGCGATCGACGCGCGCAACAACCACCCCATCGACCCGGAGTGGTTCGCCGGACTGGAGCCGGGATGGCAGCGCAAGTGGATGATGAACTTCACCACGCTGCAGACGATGGGCTTCGCAGACGAGGACCTGGTGATGGACGGCTGGACCGACATCTCGCTGCGCATCCGCGACCGGATGATCGAGATCATCAAGGCCGGCGGCGAGATGGGCCCGGAGACGCTGCTGAAGGCGTACGAGGACTCCGACGACGAGAAGATGAGCGAGATCCGCGACCGCGTCGACTCCATCGTCGCGGACCCGCGCGCCGCCGCCGCGCTGAAGCCCTGGTACCGGCAGCTGTGCAAGCGCCCCTGCTTCCATGACGAGTACCTGCAGTCGTTCAACAACCCGAACACCCACCTTGTCGACACCGACGGAAAGGGCGTGGAGCGCATCGACGAGACCGGTGCGTGGGTCGGCGGCGTCCACCACGAGCTCGACTGCATAGTCATCGCCTCCGGGTTTGAGGTCGGCACCTCGTACTCGCGCCGCAGCGGGTACGACGTGACCGGACGCGGCGGGCAGCGCCTCTCCGACTGCTGGGCCGACGGGATGCGCAGCCTCCACGGGATGAACGTGCACGGGTTCCCGAACCTCTTCATCCTCGGTTTCGCTCAGGCCGCCAACCAGATCGCGAACGTGCCGCAGAACTACGTGGAGAACGGGCTCGCCATCGCCGCGATCATGTCCCATGCGGATGCGCGCGGTGCGGTGCAGGTGGAGCCGACCAAGGCTGCCGAGGACGCGTGGATCGACTTCATCACCAGCGTCACGAGGGGCATCCGCGGCGGCATGGACTGCACGCCCGGCTACTACAACAACGAGGGCCGCGAGATGGGAAGGCGAGAGCAGATGAACTCGAGCGGTCATCCCGGGGGGCCGATCGCCTTCTTCCAGCATCTCGAGCAGTGGCGCTCCACCGGGGAGTTCGAGGGGCTCGAGTTCCGCTGAGGTCCCCCCGATGTGCCCGCGGGGCGGGCCAGAATGGGGGGATGGACCAGACGCAGCCGACGGAAGCGACGGGCACAGGGACCGCACCGACCGTGCAGTTCGACGCCTGCCGGGCGCGTTACGGAACGTTCAGCGAGTGCCCCCTGTGCGGGCACGGCCTCATCCCCGAGCACGCCCACTTCAAGTGCACGGGGTGCGGCTGGCGCGACAGCTGCTGCGACTGACAACGCCCGCCACGCGGGTGTGTGAGAATCACCGCCATGACGAAGACAGTTTCAGTGACCCGGGACATCAACGCACCAGCGGAGAGGGTGTGGTCCATGGTGACCGACCTGCCGCGCATGGGGGAGTGGTCGCCCGAGAACCAGGGCGGCGAGTGGGTGAAGGGTGCCACGGGCCCTGCAGAAGGCGCCGAGTTCAAGGGCCGCAACAGGAACGGCAAGCGGCAGTGGTCGACCGTGGTGAAGGTGAACGCCTGCGAGGCACCGCGGAAGTTCTCCTTCGGGCTCATGCTCCTCGGCCGGAAGTGGGTCGACTGGGTGTACGAGATCGAGCCCACCGCCGCCGGCTGCCGCGTGACGCACAGCTGGGTGGACCACCGCACGAAGCTCATGGACAAGATCGGCGGGATCGTGAGCGGGGTGGCGGACAGGGCGGAGCACAACCGCCGCAACATGGAGGTCACGCTCGGGAACCTGGCGAAGGCGGCCGAGTCGGTCTCCTGACGGGCGGTCCCTCGCGGGGCGAGTCCGGGCGCGCATAGAGTTCGCCCGTGCCCCTGCCCGAGTCGATCTTCACAGCCAGGTTCGCGGACCTCGACCTGGAGGTCACGTCCGGCACGTGGCCGGCCGGGCTCCACGGCGAGATGTTCGTGAGCGCGCCCGTGGTCGACGACAGGCTGTCGTACCAGTTGTTCGGGTTCGGCGCGATGATGCGCATCTCGATGACGCCCGGCACGCACGGTGCCGCACCGGGCCGCATCCCCGTGAGGGTGCGCACGATCGAGACGCCGGTGTGGCGACTGCACGAGAAGGCGCGCGACAGGTTCAGGGGAGGTCTCCTCGGGCTCGAGTCGCCTTTCGGCCACGCGAACATGGCGAACACCGCACCGCTCGCGTGGAACGGCCGGCTCTTCGCCACGTGGGACGTGGGGCGCCCCGTCGAGGTCGACCCGGTGTCGCTCGGTTTCCTCGGCGAGATCGGCAGCGCGGCCAGCTGGGGCGGCGACTCGTTCGGTGCCCGCAACCCCCTGCCGCAGGTGTTCTCCACCGCCCATCCCGTGATCGACGACGAGCGCGACTGCATGTGGACCGTGAAGCTGGTCCTGACCGCCGCCGGGATGCAGCCGCACCTCGTGCGCCACGACGGCAGCGGCACTCAGGTGAGCACGTGGCCGGTGGACGGTGCGACCGTGACGGGGTCCATGCACACGATCACCCAGACGCGCAACTGGCTGGTGCTCGCCGACTCGGGCAACTTCAAGGCAGACATGAACGAGATCATGGGCGGCGACCGCACCCTCACGGTGGACGAGCAGGTCCCCGTGTACTTCGTGCGAAAGGACGCGGTGGAGGCGACTCCGCCCGGCACGCCGGTGCCGTGCGAGCGCGCGTTCTTCGGCCCGACGACCGGCCATTACTACGCGCAGTGGGACGACTCCGGGGGCGTCCGCGTGCTCTTCGAGCACCTGGACCTCACCGACCTCGGGTACCGGCTGAGGCCGGGCGACGTGGACGCGCACGGAAGACCCGTGAACCCCGCGTACCTCGGCTTCTACCAGACGGCCATGTGCGCCCAGACCGTGTCGGAGATGGTGTTCACCCCGGGGAATCCCGGGCCGCGCGTGGAGGCAACCTTCCGCGACGAGCGCACGTGGAACCTGCAGCTCTCCGCGATGGACTGGTCCACGGCCGGGCGCACGGCACCGACCCACCACCACGTGGTGTACCAGGGCCGCCATCCCGAGCTGCTCGCGCGCCGCGTGCTCGAGGTGTACCGCGACCGCATCGACGAGCGTGAGGTCAGCGGGGCGGAGCAGAACGCGCGACTGGTGACGCTCTCGCGTGACGGGCTCTCGGTGTCGTCGGAGTGGGGGTTCCCCTCGCTCGGCGACCTGCCGTCGTCGCCGATCTTCGTGCCGCGTCGAGGGGGCGTGCCCGGCGGCGGCGACGGATGGGTCGTGGTGCCGGTGCTGAACGACGACGGTTTCAGGCTGGACTGCTTCGACGCCGCCGACGTGTCGCGGGGACCGGTCGCTTCCGCGCGCGGTGCGAACCGCGAGCGGGTGCCCTTCCTGCTCCACGCGGTGTGGATGGAGTACGCCGCCCCCGCACCGGACGTCGAGAGGCTCCGGTTCGCTGACGACATCGACGCGAGCCTGCTCGCGAGCCTCAGCGACGACGAGCGCGACGTCGTGATGGCCGTCGCCGACGAACTCGGCTAGTCCCGCTCGGTCAGCACGAAGCGCACGCCGCAGACCGTCACGGACTCACCGTCCGTGGCCAGGCCGCGTCCCGCGGCGCGCGAGAGGATCTCCGCACGGTCCGTCACGTCCAGTTCCACAACGTCGAGCCCGTCGCCCCGCGGTGACGCCGGCACGAACCGCACGCAGAAACCGTCCGGGCGCACCTTGTGCATCCCGCAGTTGCGCCCGATCGTGACGGGCAGCCCCATGGCCGTGCCCCACCGCGCGGACACCGACCCGGGGTCGGCGCAGCCGACGTCGGCCTGCACGAACGACCTCACGAGCGAGGTGTCCACGTGGTCGCGCCACACCGGGCCCGCGGGATGCCAGTCGCCGGCGGGTTCCTGCCGGTCGATCTCCAGGAAGGTGCCGCCGGTGTCGGCCGGGTGCAGCTGCATGCACCGGTAGCCGTGCGCGGCGAAGTCGGTCACGATCCTCCATCCCATGCGCTCCACGGTCGCGCGGTGCGTGTCCTGGTCGTCGGTCTGGAAGATGAGCATGTACCCGCCGTCGCCGCCGCGGCGCTCCAGGTAGCGGCCGGCGGTGGTGCCGTCACGCACGGGCGCGACCACCTCGAGGAACTGGTCGCCGACGGGGATGACCGCGTTGTGCAGGCCGAACGCCGCCACGCCGGGGTCCTCGTACGCGGTGCGCAGGGAGAACACGGACTCGATGTGGGCCACGACGGCGTCGCGGTCACGGGCGACGAGGCAGACCTGGCGCAGTCGGATCACGTCACCATTATCCTTCCCGCGGTGCCGACAGTTCTCATCGATGCCGAGGGTGTCTCGGCATCGAGACCCGGCCGGCCGCTGTTCACGGGCGTGTCGCTGACCGTGAGCGACGGGGACCGCATCGGGGTGGTGGGCCTGAACGGCTGCGGCAAGAGCACGCTGCTGCGAATCCTCGCCGGGGAGACGGAGCCGGAGTCCGGCACGGTGAGGCGCGGCCGCGGTGCGCGCATCGGTGTGCTGTCCCAGGCGACGCGACTCCCCGCGGGCACCGTCCGCGCGGCGGCCGGCGGCACCTGGCAGTCGGACGCCATGCTGCAGCGGCTCGGCATGGGGGACATGATGTCGGCCCGCACGGACGAGCTGTCGGGCGGCCAGACCAAACGTGTGGCACTTGCCGGCCTGCTCGCGGGGGAGTGGGAGGCGCTCATCCTGGACGAGCCCACGAACCATCTCGACCTCGACGCGGTGCGCTTCCTCGAGGAGTGGCTGGCGTCGTACGGCGGCGGCCTGCTCCTCGTCACGCACGACCGCCACGTGCTCGACCGGGTCACGAACAAGGTCGTGGAGATCGACCGCGGCCGCGCGCACGTGCACGTCCCGTCCGGGGTCAACGCCGGCTCGGGGTACGCCGCGTACCTGGCGGCGCGGATCGAGCGCGAGGAGCAGGCAGCCGTGGACGAGCAGGTCCGCAGGAACGCCGCCCGCAAGGAACTCGCCTGGCTGCGCCGCGGCGCACCGGCCCGCTCCACCAAGCCGAAAGCCAGGGTGGATGCCGCGCGCGAGATCGTCTCCCGCAGGCCGCAGCAGGCCGCGCGCCAGGGGGAACTGGACCTCTCGCTCGGCAGCGCACGGCTCGGCAGCAAGGGCGTGGAACTGTCGGATGTGTCGTGGCAGTGGAACTCGGACGGGCCGTTCGTGCTGCGCGGCGTCACCCACTCGCTGGAGCCCGGTGACCGCCTGGGCATCGTGGGCGCGAACGGTGCGGGCAAGAGCACGCTGCTCGAGATCATCGCCGGCCGGCTCGTGCCGCAGGCGGGCAGCGTGGCGCGCGGCAGCACGGTGCGCATCGGCCACTACGACCAGCTCGGTCGCGAACTGGACGACTCGGTGCGGGTGCGGGACGCCGTCGCCGGCGACAAGGGGTCCCCCTCCGTGGAGGACATCAACCTGATGAGGCGGTTCTGGTTCGACGGCGACGCCCAGTTCGCCGGGATCGGCACGCTCTCGGGCGGCGAGCGGCGCCGGCTGCAGCTGCTGCTCACGCTCATCGAGCAGCCGAACGTGCTCCTCCTCGACGAGCCCACGAACGACCTCGATCTCGACACGCTCCGCGCTCTCGAGGACTACCTGGACGACTGGCCGGGCATCGTCGTTGTCGTCAGCCACGACCGCACGTTCCTCGACCGCACCGTCAGCGAGGTGATGGCGCTCGACGGCGACGGCTCCGCGCGCCTGGTGCGGGGCGGGGTGGCCGGCTGGCTTGCCGAGCGCGAGACCGCCGCGAGGACGTCCACGGTGGCACCGTCACCGCAGGCGCAGCCGGCAGGCGGCACCGCCGCACCGAGGGGAAAACAGAAATCCGCACCCGTGACGCGGCAAAGCCCGAGCACGTTGCGCCGTCTTATAAGCCAGGCCGAGAAGAAAATGGAGACGCTGGCGCTGCGCCAGCAGGAACTCACCGAGGCGCTCGGGAACGCCGGCGCGGACCACGGTGCTCTCGCCCGGGTGACAACCGAGCTCGCGGAGGTGCAGGACGAGCTTGCGCGGACGGAGGACGAGTGGCTCTCGCTCTCGGCGCAGCTGGAGACCGCCGGGTCCTGAGAGCTGTGCGTCAGGCGGGGTCGCCGCGGAACCGGTGACGGTTGCGCGCCACCCACCGGTACGCGGCACGGGCCGCGTGGATGACCCCCGGCAGTGACATCACCCGGCCCACGATGACCCACGGCAGGCCGGCCTCCGTGAGGAGCCGCGCGATGGCGTCAGCACCGCCCCGCACCCTGCCGTCCGACCCCACGTGCTGCACCGCCTCCCGGCATGCCTCCTCCGTGGTGCCGTGTGCGGCGAGGTCAATCGACTGCCAGGCCACGATGCGCGGCACGCGGCGCACCCGGGCACGCAGGATGCGCACGGAGCGCCTGCAGAACCCGCACTCGCCGTCGAAGATCAGCACCGGTTCCGCCATGTGGTCACGCTACTTGTTGCCCCTGAATCCATGACAGTCATAGACTGTCCGAGTGCCGAGACGCAGCCAGACAATCGCACGGTTCGTCACCGTTGCCGCGTTGGTCGTTCCCGTGTGGGCGGCTTCCGTGGCTGATGCGGCGCCGCCGTCGGGAACCACCGCGAACGGCCTCGTCGGGTACTGGTCCTTCGACAATTCTGCGGCGTTCCAGAACCCGGACGTGGGCGGCAGCACACTCACCAGGGGCAACAACGCATCGTGGAGTGCATCCGGGAAGTTCGGCGGTGCACTGTCTCTCAACGGGGCCTCACAGTCGCTGTACGACACGTCCTCGCCGGCGTGGCTGCCGGTGGGCAACTCCTCCTACACCCAGTCGGTGTGGTTCAAGCCCACAGTCGTCGCCGGGTCGGGTGGCCTGGTTGGTTGGGGAAGCTACGGGGCTGGCCGGAGGACGATCGCACTCAGGATGATCGAGAACTCAGGGGGCTTCCGCCACTACTGGTGGGGGGCGGACCTGGACTGCAGCGGAGCCCAGTGCCCGTTGTCGGCAGGCAACTGGTACCACGTGGCGAGCACCTGGGACGGAACGACGCGGAAGCTCTATCTCAACGGCGTGCTGAAACGTTCTGACACGCCGGGTGCCAACAACGCGACAGCGGCGAACTTCCACATCGGCAAGACGTGCTGCAGCGAGTTCTTCAACGGACTGATCGACGATGTTGCCATCTACAACCGCGCCGTCACCCAGGCTGAGGTCACTGATCTCGCGGACGGGACACCTGCGACAACGACAACGACGACGACAACAACCACGACAACGACAACAACCACGACAACGACGACCTCCACCACCACGACGGTGCCGGCGACGACCACCACTGTGCGGCCGACCACGACCACAGCTGCCCCGGTGCTGGAGATCGTGGTCAGTGTCCCCGCTACGACCACGACGGTCG
>CAZZFB010000047.1:0-6715 GCA_964653385.1 uncultured Bifidobacterium sp.
TGAATAACCCCACGGTCCTCGTGGTGGAGGACGAGGAGTCCTTCATCGAGGCGCTGAAGGTGGGCCTGAAGCGCGAGGGTTTCCGGGTGGAGGTCGCCCGCGACGGCATGCAGGCACTCGAGATGTTCGACATCGTGCAGCCTGATGTGATCCTCCTCGACGTCATGCTCCCGCGGATGTCCGGCATCGACGTGTGCCGGCAGCTGCGCAAGAAGACCCTCACGCCGATCATCATGGTCACCGCGAAGGGGGCCGAGATCGACACGGTCGTCGGCCTGGAGGTCGGTGCGGACGATTACGTCACGAAGCCGTACAGGCTGCGCGAGCTGGTTGCCCGGATGCGCGCCGTGCTGCGGCGCGTCCCCACGGAGCGGGGGGGAGAGCTGAGCTCGTCGAGCCTGTCCGTCGGCGACGTGGCACTCGACCCCGACCAGCACGAGGTCGTCATCCGCGGCGAGACGATGACGCTGCCGCTGAAGGAGTTCGAGCTGCTGCACCTCCTCCTCGCGAACGCGGGCCGCGTGCTGCCCCGCGAGACCCTCATCGACAGGGTCTGGGGCACGGACTACGTGGGCGACACGAAGACACTGGACGTGCACATCAAGCGTCTCCGATCCAAGATCGAGGACGACCCGTCCAGCCCGGTGCGCATCGTCACCATCCGCGGTCTCGGCTACAAGTACGAAAAGCCCCGCTGACGGGGCGCCCCGGCGCCTCGTCCCCGCGCAATAGCATCGCGGCGTGGACGGGGACGAGAGGGCAGCGCGCGGTCACGGGCTGCCGCCCGTCCCGCCGATGGTCCGGCTGACGCGGCTCCACGCCTCCATCGTGTCGGGCGAGGCAGTCATGGCGGTCGCCCTGGCGGACTCGATGTTCCTCTCGATCGGGCCGAACGAGGCCCGGCCGCGGATCTTCTTCTTCCTCCTCTTCAGTTTCGCGCCGTTCGTCCTCGTCGCCAGGTTCATCGGGCCGTTCATCAACGGCATCCGCGGCGGCCAGCGGACGGTGATGTTCGGCGTGGCGCTGATGAGGGCGGTGCTGATGGTCGGCATGGTCACCTCGATCAAGTCCCTCGCCGTGTTCCCGCTCGCGTTCGGCGCGCTCGTGCTGTCGAAGACCTACTCCATCTCGAAGTCCGCGATGGTCCCGCTCGTCGAGCACGACGAGGAGAAGCTGGTGGAGGCCAACAGCAGGCTGGCCAAAGTGGGGGGAATCATCGGTTTCGTCATCGGCGTGCCCGCGTTCGTGCTCCAGACGATCAGCACCACTTTCACGCTCTACGCCGGTGCGCTCGTCTTCCTCTCCGCGGCGTGGCAGGCGTGGCACCTGCCCCGCACGCACGGCACGCCCGCCGAGAACCAGGACCTCGAGTACGAGGAGCTCCACTCCCACCGTGTGCTGCAGGCCGCGAACACGATGCGGTTCCTGCGGGCCGCCGTGGGGTTCATGTTCTTCCACCTCGCCTTCTGGTTGCGCACCGAGATCGCGGGCACCGCATGGTTCGCCTTCGCGGTGGGGCTGGGGAACCTCTCGATCCTCGGGGCGAACTGGGCCGCGCCGTCGCTGCGCAGCCGCATGCGCACGGAGTCGATGCTCCTTCTCTCGCTCGTGATGATCGCGGCCGCAGGGATAGGGGCCGGCCTGAGCGGCGTGTTCATCGCCGGCATCCTCCTCACCGCCGTCGTGAACTCCGCCGCGGCAATCGGGCGCGTCGCGTTCGAGTCGACCGTCCAGGCGGGGGCGCCCGACGCGGACAAGGTCGGGGCGTTCGCCCGGTTCGAGACCCACAACCAGCTCGCGTGGGTCGCGGGCGGGCTGGTGCCGGTGGTGCTCAGTTTCGACGGGCACGTGGGCTCGTGGACGATCGGGCTCCTCGGTGCCGTGGGTGCCGTTGTGCTGCTGCGCGACCGGCGCGCTAGCCGATCTCGAGGCGGGCGAGCCAGAGACCGGGGGCGTCCAGCTCGTTAGGCGTGGGCAGGCGGCCGGGGGAGTCGAGCATCCCGCGCAACGGGTCCTCGCCGGCACGCTCGATCACGCCCGCCACGAATTCAGCCCCGCGGCGCTGCACGGCACGCGACAACGAGACACCGAGCAGCCGCTCGGCGAGGTCCGCGTCGGTGCGCCCGTCGAGACGGCGCCTGCGCACTGCCTCTGCGATCGGCGAGGCGTTGCCGAGCAGACGTGCCCCCACGGAGTCGACGACGTGGTCGATCCATGCGGTGACCGCGGCGACGCGCGCGTCGAGCACCGGTGCGAGCGCCTCCTGCTCGGGTGACCTCATCGCCCCGATGACCGTCATGGGGTCACCGAGCGTCTTCTGCAGGCTCTCCATCGCGGACGGGTCGGACGGGTCGATGTCCCCGATGGCCGACATGAACGCCCCGGGGTCGGGCCGGAACATCCCGACGTAGGCGGAGACGTCGCGCATCAGGCCGTCGGTGACGGCGGGGGTGTTCAGGACCGCGTGGGAGGTGAGCTCGTGCGTGAGGACCCACATCCGCAGGTCGTCCGGCGCGATCGACCAGTCGGATGCGAATGACTCCACCGACGCACCGACGACGAGGATCGCGTCGGCGTGCGGGCGCGCGAGCGGCAGGTCGTACTGGCCGAACGCGCGCTGCGCGAGCGCACCGACCATGGACCCGATGGTGATGCCCATGAGCGTGGGGAAGAGCAGCGTCGACATCTGGGAGAACATCGCCGCCATGGGGTCGGACTGTGCGCCCGGCTGGGGACGGTTGAGTGCCGCCGCGAGATCGGTGAAGAGCGGCCGCAGGTCGGTGAGCGTGCGGTGCGCCCACAGCGCGCGGGTCGTGGTGAGGATCTCGGTGTGCCTGTCGCCGGGGCCGGTGGGGAGGCCCGTCGCCTGGCGGACGTGCATGTCGGCGATGTCGGCGAGGCGGTTGTACGTGATGCGCGTCGCCGGGTCGGTCTCGGTGTCCGGTGTGTCGCCGCGCGCGGCGGCAGCCGCTGCCTGGGCGGCGAGCTCCCAGTTGAGCGGCCCCTGGGATGCCATCGCCTTCATCATGTCGTTCAGGAAGGGGATGTTCCCGAACGGGAACATCGGTTCCTGTGGGCCGTCGTCCGACATGGGCTCAGGCTATGTGCCGTTAGCCTCACATGCATGGCAGACGTCGACCTTGACGGACTGGTGCCGTGCCCGGAACTGGACATCAGCGCGTACGCGGACTCGTTCGACCGTGCCGACCTGATCGTGGACGTCACGCGGTCGTTCCTGCGCAGCGCCACCGAGGCGGGCCAGGCGCACGTCATCCTCGTGAGTTCCGCGATGGTCTACGGGGCCTGGCCGAACAACCCCGTGCCGATCAGCGAGCGCGAGCCCGTGCGGCCGGTGCCGTCGTTCCTGTTCGCGGTGTCGTGCGCCACGGCCGAGGCGTTGGTCGACGAGTGGCGGACGGATGTGCCGGGACGCACGGCGACCGTGCTGCGCCCGGTCCCCGTGGTGTCCCCGGAACGACCGTCACGCCTGGTGCAGGCCCTCGCTGACGCACTCGGCGGCGAGGCGGTCTCGGCCGACCTCGCGGCCCAGTTCCTCCACGAGGACGATCTCGACGCGGCGAAGCGTCTCGTCCGCAGGCTGCGGCCCGACGGGATCCTGAACGTGGCCCCGGACGGCGCGATCATGGGCGAGCGTCTCCACGAGCTGTCGCCCCGCACGCTGGGTGTCGCCCTGCCGGGCTGGGCCCGCGAGGCAGTGGATGCAGTGCGCTGGCGCTTCCTGAACGGACCCGTGCCGCCGGGCCTCCGCGAGTACGCGCGCCACAGCTGGCACGTCTCGAACGAGAAGCTCCGCGGGCTCGGGTGGGAGCCGCGGGTGTCCAACGAGGAGTCGTACGTGGCGGGCAGCGACGGGTCGTGGATCGACGCCATCAGCGCCAAGCGCAGGCAGGAGCTCGCGCTCGCGGGATCGGCGGCGGCGTTGCTCGCCGTCGTGCTGGCCGGTGTCAGGGTCGTGCGGCGCGCGCGTCGCTGACCAGCTGGACGAGGTCTGCGTACCTGATCGCCCATGTCGCGTGGGCGCACCGCATCGCGTAACCGACCACGTCGCCCTCGGCGGTCACGATGGCACCGACCCCGTCGAGCACGCCGTCGGTGTCGAGCGGGAGCCATCCGTCCGTCGCGTCCATCGAGAGGCCGAGCCGCGCCGGGATGCGCCGCCCGGATCCGTCCACCACGTGGAGCATCCCCTCCGAACCGAGGTACCCGAACTCGTCGCTGTCGAGATCGGACCACCGCGTGCCTGCGGGTGCCGCCGCGCCGGGCTGCGCCGCCTCGCTCGCCAGTGCCGTCATGCAGTGCCGGCTGAAGGTGACGATGTGCGTCGCGCTGATGTTGCGCCCGTCCCCGAACGTCACGGTCTGGCGCCCGTCACGGGCGTGCCGCGCGTCCATCACGAGCACGTCGCCGTCAACGGCGAACGCACGGGGGTGCGGGTCCTCCGGCGGGACGCCCCCCTTCGGCGGTGCCTGCACGGTGGCGGGCTGGGCGGGAACCACCGCCGACGTCGAGCTGAGACCCTTCGGCACGGTGACCAGCAGCAGCGAGAAAGAGACGGCGAGACTGACCATCCCGACGACCATCGCGAACCGCCGCCCGATCGGCGGCGGGGCGGCCTCGGCCGAGTGCCTCAGGCGTGCCTCGTGGTGCACCTCGGCGGGATGGCGCCACACGCGTTCGTGCGGCGGGAGCGGTGCGATGTCGTCGTCGAACTCGTCATCTGCGCCCACGAACGATCGAGGCTAGTCACGGTCGCCGGGCGGGTGGTGTCGCCCGTCGGCCCCGTGTGCACCCTTGTACGCTGGAGCGGTGGATGCACCCCTGGGTACCGACGAGTGGCTGGCGCTGACCGATGCCCCGTTGCCGGTGGGTGCAGTGCACGACTGGGCCGCCGCACCCGACTGCGGTGCCGTGGTGGTGTTCTCGGGCACCGTCCGCGACCACGCCGAGGGCAGGACGGATGTCGTCGCCCTCGAGTACGAGGCGTACGAGGAGGCGGTCGTGCCCGCGTTCCGCGCGATCGTGGAGGAGACCCGCAGGCGCCACCCCGGCGCGCGCCGCATCGCGATCCTCCACCGCACGGGCCGTCTCACGCTCGGCGAGTCGTCCGTGCTGGTGGGCGTGTCCTCCGCCCACAGGCCGGTCGCTTTCGAAGCCGCCCGCTTCGCGATCGATGCCCTCAAGGAGAGCGCACCGATCTGGAAGAAGGAGATCTGGCGTGACGGCGAGGACTGGGGAACGGGTGCGCACGACATCGTGAGTCCCGCCCGTGTCGGCCGGGAGGACGGTCCCCGGTGACAGCCGTCGCCTTCCTGCCGGTGATGTTCACCGTGCTCGCGTGCATCACGGGCTCCCTGCTTCTCGTGCTCGTGTACCTCGACAACCGCAAGAGCCGCATAGACGACAGCATCAACGCCTTCCGCCGCCACATCGATGCCCTGTCGCCGGAGGCGCGCCGCAACTCGGTGATGCGCAACCCTGACGACCAGCTTCACCGATAACGCCCCGCGGGCGCCGGGCCGACCTAGATTGAACCAATGGCGCGCGACCTGGCAATCGACCTGGGGACCGCCAACACACTCGTGTACATGAAGGGCCGCGGCATCGTGCTGAACGAGCCCTCGGTCATCGCCGTGAACCGCAAGTCCGGCGAGGTGCTCGCCACCGGCGGGGACGCCCTCGACATGATCGGCCGCACGCCCAGCTACATCGCCGCGGTGCGCCCGCTGCGCGGCGGCGCGATCACGGATTTCGACATCACCGAGCGCATGATCCGCCTGCTCCTCCAGCGCGTGGGTGTCTCCCGCTTCACCCGGCCGAAGGTGATCATCTGCGTGCCGTCGGCGATCACCGAGGTGGAGCGCCGTGCGGTCACGGACGCCACGCGCCGTGCGGGGGCGAGCGACGCGCAGTTGATCGAGCAGCCGATGGCGGCCGCAATCGGTGCGAACCTCCCCATCGACGAGCCGGTCGGCAACATGGTCATCGACATCGGCGGCGGCACCAGCGAGACCGCCGTGATCTCCCTCGGCGGTGTCGTGGCGCTCGAGGCCGTGCGCGTCGGCAGCTTCGACATCGACGCGTACATCCAGAACTACGTGCGCCGCGAGCACGGCGTCGCGATCGGCGAGCGCACCGCGGAGGCGATCAAGATCCAGATCGGCTCGGCCGAGCCCGGCCCGCAGGACCGCGAGGCGGACATCCGCGGCCGTGACCTCGTGACCGGCCTGCCGAAGACCGTCCGCCTGACGTCCGAGGAGGTGCGGTTCGCCATCGACGAGCCGGTCGCCGCCATCGTGACGTCCGTGAAGCGGTGCCTCTCCAAGGCCCCGCCGGAACTCGCCCAGGACTTCCTCTCCCGGGGCATGTACCTGGTGGGGGGCGGCGGCATGCTCCGCGGCCTCGCAGGCCGCATCGAGCGCGAGACCGAGGTGCCCGTTCGCATGTCGCCCCAGCCGCTCGAGGCCGTGGTGCTCGGCGCGGGCCACTGCATCGAGAACTACCAGGCGCTGCGCGGCATGTTCATGGGCGCGAACAGGCTCCGCTGACGCCGTCAGCGGAACTCGACCCTGCGCACCCTTCCCTCGAGCGTGAGGAAGTACACGGCGCGTGACGTGGCTGTGACCGCGGTGATGTTGCCGAGGTCCTTCCCGACCGTCTCCGACGACAGCACGCGGCGCCCGTCGGTGCGCACCGC
>CAZZFB010000047.1:6815-9112 GCA_964653385.1 uncultured Bifidobacterium sp.
AACGAGGCCTCCTCCCGCTTGTTCTGGCCGACGTCCGCGACCCACAGGTTCCCCGCCCCGTCGAAGGTGAACCGCCACGGGTTGCGCAGGCCGACCGACCAGATCTCGCGCCGCGCGGGGGAGAGGTACGGGTTGCCCGCCGGGATGCGGTAGTCGTCCCCGTCGCCGTCCGTGACGTGCAGGGGGTCGATGCGCAGGATCTTGCCGAGCAGGCTCCCGGTGTCGAGTGCACGTCGCTCCGGGTCGCCGCCGCTCCCGCCGTCGCCCGTGGCGACGTAGAGCATGTCGTCCCTGCCCACCCTCACGGCGCCGCCGTTGTGGTTCGCGTACGGCTGGTCGATCCGCATGATGACGGAAGGCCTGCGCGCGGGCTGGCGCACGAACGTGCCGTCGGCCCGCACGGCCCACCGCGCGATCACGGTGTCCCCCTCTGTGTCCGTGTAGTTCACGAACGCCTCCCACGCGGCCCCGTGCCGGCGGAACGCGAGCCCGAGGAGACCGCGCTCGCCGGACGTGGTCGTGAGGCTCCTGATGTCGAGCACCTGGTCGATCCGCTTCCCGTCGAGACCGAGGCGCTGGATGGTCCCCTTGCGGGAGACCACGTACACGAACCGGTCGGACGGTGACCGTTCCACGAGGTCGACCGCGCCGGGCACGCGTGCCATGTCGACGAGCCTCCACGACGCAGCAGCCGGCTTCTGCAGGGCAGTGGCCTCCGCCGCCGCGCCCCATGCCAGCACCGCGGCGACGGCGGGCAGGAGGAGACGGCGCATCGCTAGGTCCCCGGCTTGGTGCGGATGAGGCCTTCCTGCACCACGGTGACCGCGAGGTCTCCCGAGACGGTGTAGATGCTGCCCCCGGCGAGCCCTCTCGAGCCCGAGTTGGAGATCGGGTGCTGGTCGTAGAGCAACCAGTCGTCCGCCCTGAACGGGCGGTGGAACCACATCGCATGGTCGAGGCTGGCCATCTGGACGTTGCCGTCGCCCCAGCCGAGGCCGTGGGGGAGCAGCGTGGTGTCGAGGAGCGTCATGTCGCTCGCGTAGGTCACGATGCACGCGTGGAGGACGGGGTCGTCGGGGAGCGTGCCGTCCGCGCGCAGCCACACCTTCTGGGAGGTGGTGGGGTTGCCGATCCGTGACATGGGGTCGCCGTCCACGTAGCGCATGTCGATCGGTCGAGGGCGCTCGTACCACTCGCCCATCTTCTCGCGGTACGGCTCCATGCGGGTCTTGAAGTCGGGCAGCGTCTCCGCCGCGGCGACCTTCCCGGGCATCGGGATCTGCCAGTCGAGACCCGGCTCGCGGGTGTGGAAGCTGGCGTGCAGGTTGAAGATGACCTCGCCGTGCTGGATCGCGGCGACGCGGCGCGTGGTGAAGCTGCGGCCGTCGCGGATGCGCTCCACCTGGTAGAGGATCGGTGCTGTCGGGTCGCCCGGGCGCAGGAAGTACGCGTGGAGCGAGTGGACGAACCGTTCGTGCTCGTCCACCGTGCGCGAGGCGGCGACGAGCGACTGGCCGGCCACCTGCCCGCCGAAGACGCGGACCCGGTTCTCGTCGGGCGAGAAACCGCGGAAGAGGTTGACCTCGATCGGCTCGAGGTCGAGCAGCTGGATGAGGTCGTCGAGGGCTGAGCTCACGGGGTCATAGTAGGGTCGAAACGTGCGTTATCCGCCCCTACAAGCGTCATTGCGCGCGCATGCGCTCGCGGCGCGGGGGTTCATGCCGGAGAACGAGGGCGACGCACTCCACGACGCCGCGATGCTCGGGGCGGACTCCGTTCCCGGCGCACCGTTCGTCGAGGTCGGTTCGTACTGCGGGCGTTCCACGGTGTGGCTCGGCGGCGCGGCCAGGGCCACGGGACGGGTCCTGTTCGCCGTCGACCACCACTGCGGCAGCGAGGAGAACCAGCCCGGGTGGGAGTGGCACGACGAGACCCTCGTGGACCCGAGGACGGGCCGCATGGACACCCTCCCGTTCTTCCGGGCGACCATCGTCGATGCGGGTCTCACCGCCGAGGTGGTCACTGTCGTCGGTGACTCCCCGGCGGTCGCGCGCAACTGGGGCACGCCGCTCGCGTTCCTCTTCATCGACGGGGGCCACGGTGTCGAGCCCGCGACGCTCGACTACCTGCTGTGGACGCCGCACGTCGCCGTGGGCGGCATCCTCGCGATCCACGACGTGTTCCCCGACCCCGCCGACGGCGGCAGGCCGCCGTACGAGAACATCTACCTGCCGGCGAGGCAGAGCGGCCTGTTCGAGGACGTCAGTGCCGAGGGATCGCTGCGCGTCCTGCGCCGC
>CAZZFB010000047.1:9212-12340 GCA_964653385.1 uncultured Bifidobacterium sp.
GAGCGGCCTGTTCGAGGACGTCAGTGCCGAGGGATCGCTGCGCGTCCTGCGCCGCGTGCGCTGAACCCGCGCCTAGAGCGGGGCGACCTGGAGGTGCGCGTTGCGGCGCGCCATCGGCACCGTGAACAGGCGCGAGGCCGGTGACCCGCCGCTGATCGCGTCCGCCGCCATGATGATCGCGGCCGCCGTGTACGCAGAGTGCTCGTCGGCGGGGAAGTGCACCATGGTCTTGTCGGGGTCGACGGGGTACACGATGCCGGTCCAGTAGGCACCGTCGTCACGGCGGTGCGGCATGGTCCACAGCAGGAGTTCCTTGGCGGTCTCGCGGTCGCCTGCGGCGACGTGGGCAATCGCGCACTCGCTGGTCTCGGCGGCGGTGACCCACTGCTCGTCGCTGACGCAGCGCACGCCGCGGTCCTCCAGCACGAACGTGTCCCAGCCCTCCGCCAGGCGTGCCTTCGCGCGCATGCCCGTCATCGCGCCGGTCATCACGGGGTAGTACCAGTCCATCGCCCAGCGTTCCTTCGGCTCGAACAGGCCGAGGTCAGAGTTGACCGCTCGGTCGATGACATCCGCTGCCGCGGTCCACTCCGGGTGCGGCTCGCCCATGAGGTCCGCGATGGCCGCGCCGCAGTGCAGCGCATGGCGGATGGACGACGAACCGGTCAGGAGCGCGTAGTCCCACGGCATGGAGTCGACCTCGCGGGCCCACAGCACCATGCCGTCCTCGCGGCGCATGTCCATCACGAACCCGAGGGCCGCGCGGACCGTCGGCCACAGTGCGCCCACCGCGGCGGTGTCGCGGGTGCACAGCCAGTGCGCCCACACGCCGGCCGCGACGTACGCCGTCACGTTGGTGTCGAGCTTGGCGTCCTCGATCGTGGCATCGGGCATGTAGTAGTTGAACCACGACCCGTCGGCGTGCTGGTTGCTGGCGAGCCAGTGGTACGCGGCGAGCGCGGCGTCGTGGCGGCCCATGATGTCGAGCGCGATCGCCGTCTCCACGTGGTTCCACGGGTCGCAGTGGCCGCCGGGGAACCACGGGATCATGCCGTTCGTGAGCTGCAGCGACTCGATCGAGTCCGCGGTGCGGTGAAGGTCGGCGGTGGAGAGGATGCCGGGCAGGTGCGGGCGGTTGCGGGTGTCCATCAGGCGGCCTTCCGCGAGTACACGATGAGGCTCTTGCCGAGCACGGGGCTGAGGACGCGCTCCGCGACGCGGGTGCTGCGCGGTGCGGTCATGATGTCCCACTCCAGGAAGCGGCGGTAGCGGGCCACCAGCGGGTGATCGTTGCGCGACGGCCCCACGGCGCACTTCAGCCACCAGTACGGGGAGTGCAGCGCGTGCGCATGGTGGGACGCGAACACGTCGAGTCCGGCGGCACGGAGCTTCGCCTTCAGTTCCGTGGCGCTGTAGATGCGCACGTGGCCGCCCGGGCTCTTCGGCGCGTGGTACTCGTCCGAGAGCATCCAGTTGATCTTCTCGGGCCACCAGGTGGGCACCGTGACGCCGAGCGTGCCGCCCGGCTTCAGCACGCGGTGGAGCTCCTTGATGGCCGTGACGTCGTCCTGGATGTGCTCGAGCACCTCGCTCGTGACGACGGTGTCGAACGTGGCGTCCGCGAAAGGGAGGCGGGTCGCGTCCCCGCGCAGCGCGCCGCCGTAGGTCGCGGAGGGGATCTCGCGGGCCTCGATCATCGCGCCGAACGTGTTGCGCGTGCCGACGACCTCCTCCTGGGCCCAGTCGAGCGCGAACACCGTGGCACCCTGCCGTGCGGCCTCGAAGGCGTGGCGCCCGAAACCCGCGCCGGCGTCGAGGAACATCGCGCCGGGACGCAGCCCGAGACGGTCGAACCGGATGGTGAGCATGTCAGCGGGCCCTGCGCCTCTGGTTGTGCGGCATGGCGAGCACCTCGCGGTACTGGTCCACGGTGAGCTGGGCGCAGTGGCGCCAGCTCCAGCGCTCGACCACCCGCTGCCGGCCCGCCGCGCCGATGCGGTCGCGCAGCGCGCTGTCCTCCAGTCCACGGCGGATGGCGGCGGCGAGCGCGTCGGCATCCCCGGCGGGGCACTGCAGCACGGTCTCTCCGTCGGTCCCGGTGACCTCGGGCAGCGCGCCCCCGTCGGTGGCGACCAGGCACGTCCCCGTGGCCATTGCCTCGATGGCGGGGAGGCTGAAACCCTCGTACAGGCTGGGCACCACGGCTAGCTCTGCCTCGGCGTACAGCTCCACGATGCGCTCGTCGGGCACACCGGACACGAAGTCGATGTGCGGCTTGAGGCCGAGCGACTCGATGAGGTCCATGCTGTGGCCGGGCCGCGGCTTGCCGATGATGGTGAGGCGGATGTCGTACTCGGTGCGCAGCTTCGCCATGGCCTCGAGCAGGTAGCTGAGGCCCTTCAGCGCCACGTCGGCGGAGGCGGTGGTGATCAGCCTGCCCGGCTGGCGCTGGACGTGCGGCATGGGCATGAAGAGGTCCGGGTCGACGCCCACGGGGACGAGACGCATGCGGTCGAGCGGCACGTGCATGTCCTCGTGGATGTCCTTGATGCTGTTCTCGCTGACGACCACGATGCGCGGCATGCGGGACGCGACCTTGCCCTGCATCTCCACGAAGGAGTACCAGCGCTTGAGCGACCGGCGCTTGCGGCGGGTCTTCGCGTGGCTCATCTCCAGCTCGCGGTCCTTCGTGATGGGGTGGTGGAGGGTGACGATCGTGGGGATCATCTTCTCGATCTTGAGGATGTCCCACCCGAGGCACTGGTTGTCGTGGACGAGGTCGAAGTCCGCGGTGCGGCCGCGCAGCTCGCGGTACGCGCGCTTGCTGAACGCGAGCGGCTCGCTGAACTGCCCGCGCAGGAAGGCCGCGGTCTCCACGACGTCCGGCCAGGACTTCCACTCCCAGTACCCCGGCAGACGGCCCGGGTACTGGTCGTTCCAGATGTCGAGGCTCGGCAGCCTGTGCATCGGGATGCGCTCGTCGAGGACGGGGTAGGGCTGCCCGCCGAACACCTCCACGTGGTGCCCGAGGTCGACGAGGGCCTTCGTGAGGTGACGGGTGTACACGCCCTGCCCGCCGACGTGGGGCTTGCCGCGGTAGGTCAGGTAGGCGATGCGCAGGGGAGCGT
>CAZZFB010000048.1:0-12286 GCA_964653385.1 uncultured Bifidobacterium sp.
GCGTACCGGAAGACCTCCGGTCCGCCGGTGGTGTCGTACACGGCTGCTTTCATGCTGCCGACACTAGGAGCCACGGCGCCATGGGCGCTCAGCGGGCTACATCGCGGGAGCGCCTTGGGCACCCGGCGGGCTACATCGCGGGAGCGCCATGGGCGCTCAGCGGGCTACGAAGTACTTCGCCTTCGGGTGGTGGCAGATGATCGCGGACGTGGTCTGCTCCGGCTGGTACTGCCACCCGGTGTCCTCGTTGACCTCGATGCCGATGCGGCCGGCCTCGAGGAGCTCGGCGACGCGCGCGTTGTCCTCCAGGTCGGGGCAGGCGGGGTAGCCCCACGAGTAGCGGCCGCCGCGGTACTGCTGGCGGAACAGTCCGGCAACGGAGGGCCCGTCCTCGTCGACGAAACCCCACTCGGTGCGGATGCGGTGGTGCCAGTACTCGGCGAGCGCCTCGGCCATCTCCACGCCGATGCCGTGGAGGATCATGTAGTCGTTGTAGCGGTTCTCGGCGAACAGCTCGGCGGCCCTCTCGCTGACGGGTGCACCCATGGTCACGATGTGGAACGCGGCGTAGTCGGCCTCGCCCGACTCCACCGGGCGGAAGAAGTCGGCGATGCACAGGTGCGGCGCCTCCGTCTGGCGCGGGTAGCTGAACCTCGTGCGCTCCACGGTGCGGGTGTCATCCGTCCACACGATGAGGTCATTGCCGTCGCCGTTCACGGGGAAGTAGCCGTAGACGACCTGCGGCACCAGGTATCCGGCAGCCTTTGCCGCGGCTAGCTGCTCGCGCAGGATCGGCCTGATGCGGTCCTTGAAGTCCTCGTCGCTCTCGCCCTTCTCGGGCCGGTACTGCCACTGGTTGCGGAAGAGAGCCGTCTCGTTCACGTACCCGGCGATCTCGTCGATGCCGATCCCCTTGACGACCTTCGACCCGAGGAACGGCGGCACGAAGACCGTGTTGTCAGTCTCTGCCTCCGGGGACCGCCGCGGGAGGTCAGCAGGGTCGACGTCCTCCTTCTCGCGACGCGGCACCAGCCGCTCGCCGGGCTTGCGCCCGAAGTCTGGGTCCTCCACCCCCGTGCGCTTGATCTCCATCAGCTTGTCGAGCGTGCTGAGGCCCTCGAACGCGTCGCGGCCGTAGAACACGCGCCCGTCGTACACCTTGCGGAGATCCTGCTCCACGTAGCTGCGGGTGAGCGCGGCACCGCCGAGGAGCACGGGCACGTCGCTCATCCCCGCGGTGTTCATCTCCTCCAGGTTCTCGCGCATGATGATGGTGCTCTTCACGAGCAGGCCGCTCATGCCGAGCGCGTCGGCCCCGACCTCGCGCACCTTGTCGAGCATCTCCTGGATGCCGATCTTGATGCCGATGTTGTGCACCTCGTAGCCGTTGTTCGTGCAGATGATGTCCACCAGGTTCTTGCCGATGTCGTGGACGTCGCCCTTCACCGTGGCGAGCACGAGCTTGCCCTTCGAGGTCGCGGCACCGGCCTTGTCCATGTGCGGCTCCAGGTGGGACACCGCCATCTTCATGGTCTCGGCGCTCTGGAGAACGAAGGGAAGCTGCATCTGGCCGCTGCCGAACAGCTCGCCCACCTCGCGCATGCCGTCGAGGAGGATCTCGTTGATGATGTCGAGCGGGGCGATGCCGCCCGCCATGGCCCGGTCGAGGTCGTCGGTGAGGCCCTCGCGCTCGCCGTCGATGATGCGCCTGCGGAGGATCTGCTCGATGGTCCAGTCGCTGCGGTCCTCCTTGACGGCCGCGACGGAGGAGACACCCTCGAACATGGCCATCAGCGCGTGCAGCGGGTCGTAGCCCTCGCTGCGGCGGTCGTAGATGAGGTCGAGCGCGGCGTTCTTCTGCTCCTCGGGGATGCGCGACATCGGGAGGATCTTCGAGAAGTGCACGATCGCGGAGTCGAGCCCGTGGTTGCGGGCCTCCTGCAGCATCACGCTGTTCAGCACCTGGCGGGTCGCCGGGTTGAGGCCGAACGACACGTTCGAGAGCCCGAGCGTGGTGTACGCGCCGGGGATCTCCGCCTTGATGCGGCGGATCGCCTCCAGGGTGTGCATCGCGTCCTTGCGCAGGTCCTCGTCGCCCGTGCCGAGCGGGAAGGTGAGCGGGTCGAAGATGAGGTCGCTGTTGGAGAGGCCGTAGCGCTCCCGTGCGATCTCCGAGAGCCGGTGGGCGACCTCCATCTTCCACTCCACATCGCGGGCCTGGCCGCGCTCGTCGATGAGCAGGCAGATGACGGCGGCGCCGTAGTCGCGGGCCAGCGTGAACACGCGGTCGAGGCGGCTGCCGGGCTCCTCGCCGTCCTCCAGGTTCGCCGAGTTGAGGATGCAGCGGCCGCCGGCGAACTGCAGGCCCGCCTCCATGACCTGGGGCTCCGTGGAGTCGAGCACGAGCGGCACGCTCGCCTGGGTGGCGAACCGTGAGGCGATCTCGTGCATGTCCACGGTGCCGTCGCGGCCGACGTAGTCCACGCAGACGTCGAGCACGTGGGAGCCCTCGCGGATCTGCTCCGTGGCCATCTTCAGGCAGGTGTCCCAGTCGCCGCGCAGCATCGCCTCGCGGAACGCCTTGGAGCCGTTCGCGTTGGTGCGCTCGCCGATGATGAGGAACGAGTTGTCCTGCTCGATCGGCACGGGGGAGTAGAGCGACGTCACGCTCGGCTCGTGCTCGGGACGGCGGTTCTTCAGCGTGACGCCGCGCACCGCCTCCACCACCGCGCGGAGATGCTCGGGCGTGGTGCCGCAGCAGCCGCCGACGATGCCGATGCCGAGGTCGGCCACGTGGTGGCGGTGGAACTCGGCCAGCTGCGCCGGCGTGAGGTCGTAGTGGGTGCGGCCGTCGACGACGCTCGGCAGGCCCGCGTTCGGCAGGACGCTGACGGGGATCTCCGAGTGCTCCGCGAGGTAGCGGAGGTGCTCCTGCATCTCGGCCGGTCCCGTCGCGCAGTTGATGCCGATGGCGTCGGGCCTCATGGCGACGAGCGCCGAGTACGCCGCGCCGATCTCGGTGCCCACGAGCATGCGCCCGGTGGTCTCCATCGTCACCTGCACCTGGATCGGCAGGGTGCGCCCGGTCTCTGCCATCGCCCGGCGGCACGCCTGCATCGCGGCCTTGATCTGCAGGAGGTCCATGCAGGTCTCGATGAGGAAGAGGTCGCAGCCGCCCTCGATGAGGCCCCGCGCCTGGTCGACGTAGGCGTCGCGGAGGTCGGCGAACGAGATGTGGCCGAGCGAGGGGAGCTTCGTGCCCGGCCCGATGGAGCCGGCGACGTAGCGCGGCCTGCCGTCGCGCTGCTCGAACTCGTCCGCCACGCGGCGGGCGATGGACGCCGCGGCCACGTTGAGCTCGTGCGCCTTCTCGGGGATGTCGTACTCGGCGAGGACGGTGGAGAAGCTGCCGAAACTGGCGGTCTCGACCGCGTCGACGCCCGCCTCCAGGAACGCCCGGTGCATCTGCTCGATCACATCGGGACGGGTGAGGGCGAGCATCTCGTTGCAGCCCTCGAGCGACGGCCCGCCGAAGTCATCCGGTCCGAGGTCGAGTCCCTGGACGAACGTCCCGAAGGCCCCGTCGAACACGATGACCCGTTCGCGGATTGCTTCTGTGTAGGGCTGGCGTGCCATGACCCGTCAAACGCTACTTGGCTGGATGTTCCCCCGGGCGTTCCAGTTATCCGGACCGAGTGCCAATAGCCTGTGACATGCATGGCACGAGAGAAGATCTACACCCGGGAAGGTGACGACGGCACCACCGGTCTCTTCTACGGCGGACGCGTCCCGAAGGACTCCGAACTGCCCCGTGCGTACGGAGCCGTGGACGAGGCGCAGGCGGTCATCGGCCTCGTGCGCGTGGCCGCCGGCCACGGCAGCGAGGTCGACACCATCGTGGTGCCGATCATGCGCGACCTGTGGGTTCTCATGGCCGAGCTGGCCACACTGCCCGCCAACCGTCACAAGCTGGAACCCGGCCGCAGCTGCGTGACGAGCGAGATGGTCGACCGGCTGGAGACCATCATCGACGACCTCGACACGAGGTTCGAGCCGCCCACGGAGTTCGTGGTGCCCGGCGAGCACCCCGTCGCCGCATGGCTCGACTTCGCGCGCACCACGGTGCGCCGCGCGGAACGCCAGGCCTTCGGTGCCGCCCCGCCGCCCAGCTACGTGGTGCCCTACCTGAACCGCCTCTCGGACCTCCTCTGGACGATGGCGCGCTGGCAGGAGGGCAACTCCCGGCCGGTCAGCAGCCTGTAGCGGCACTGCCCCCGCCGCGCCGCCCCACATAAAGTGGGGGCATGCGCACATCGTTCACGTCATCGGCATCCGTACCCGCGGGCACGGCAGTCATCGCAATTCCCGTCGCCAGCGAGGGTCCAGTCCCCGCGGAGGTCGGGCTCACCCGCGCGCAGCTCTCGGCCATGGGCTTCGAGGGCCGGTGCTGCTCGACTCTCGCGCTCCCGCCCGCACCGCGGTCGAAGTCGGCGAGGGTGCTCGTGGGGATCGGTGCGGTCAAGGACCTGGACGAGAACACGATGCGCAACATCGGCGCCGCCGCCGCGCGGGCGTGCTCGCGCCACGCGTCGATGGCCACCACGGTCGCCGGCGCCGGCAGGCTGGACCGCCGTGCCGCGGCCAAGGCGTTCGTGGAGGGCGCGGCCCTCGCGCTGCACCGCTGGGCGGAACTGAAGCGCGACAAGTCGTCCGTGCCGTCGCTGCGGAGGATCGTGCTGGTGTCCGCCGACGCGCAGGTGCGTGCCGGCATCGCGGAGGGCACCGCGGTTGCGACCGCGGTGTGCACCGCGCGCGACCACGCCAACACCCCGCCGTCCCACCTGACCGCCACGCGGTTCGCCCGGGAGGCCGTGGCCATCGCCCGCAAGTCGGGGCTGCGCGCCACCGTGTACGACAAGAAGCAGCTGCAGGCCATGGGGTGCGGCGGCATCGTGGGGGTGAACGCCGGAAGCGTGGAGCCGCCGCGCGTGGTGAAGCTGGTGTGGGCGCCCGCGGGCGCCACGAAGAAGGTCGTGCTGGTGGGCAAGGGCGTGATGTACGACTCCGGCGGCATCTCGCTGAAGCCGAGCGACGCGAGCCACGCGAGCATGAAGATGGACATGAGCGGCGCCGCCGCGGTGCTCGGCGCCATGAGCGCCCTGCGCGCGCTGAAGGTGAAGACGCATGTCACCGCGTACCTGATGTGCACGGACAACCTGCCGAGCGGGTCGGCCATGAAGCTGGGCGACGTCCTCACGTTCCGCAACGGCAAGACCGCCGAGATCCACAACACGGACGCCGAGGGCCGCCTCATCCTGGCCGACGGCCTGTCCCTCGGGGCCGAGACGAAGCCGGACGCGATGGTCGACATCGCCACCCTCACCGGTGCGTGCATGGCGGCGCTCGGGAAGAAGATGGCAGGGGTGCTCGGCAACGACCAGGGCGTGGTGGACCAGCTCCTCGCATCCAGCCGCCGCACCGACGAGCTGATCTGGCAGCTCCCGCTGTTCGGCGACTACCGCGCCCTGCTCGACTCCAACGTGGCCGACATGAAGAACGTGGGCGGGCCGTACGGCGGCGCGATCACCGCGGCACTCTTCCTCAACGAGTTCACTGCGGGCGTGCCGTGGGCGCACCTCGACATCGCCGGGCCCATGGAGTCGGACGGCGACAACGGCTGGCTGAACCGCGGTGCAACCGCCTTCGGGACGCGCCTGCTCATCGACTTCGTGGCGAACTTCCAACCGGTCTCGGCGAAGAAGTCCGCCGGCAGGAAGCTGGCTGCGAAAAAGTCAGCTGCGAAGAAGTCGGTGAGCAAGCCGGCACGGAAGACGGCAGCACGCAGGAAGCCGGCCGCGAAGAAGTAGCAGCCAGCTCAGTTCTCGAGGGGCTTCAGCACGGCTGCGGCCTCCTCGAGATGGGACACCCAGGCCTGCGGGCTCGCCGGTTCTGCCAGCGGGATGACCACGAACTTCGACGCACCCACGTCGATGAACCTGTTGATAGTGCGGGTGAGCTCGTCCCAGCCCTGGGGCACGATCACCGAGATGTCGTCCAGGTCGGGCCGCCTGGCGCGGAGCCCGGCGAGAACCGGTTCGGGTGCCGGCCCGAGGGAGTAGGGGATGAGCACGCCGAAGTGCTCGTCCTCGATCTCGCGGTCGTGCTCCGCGGCGACCGCGTTGATCGTGCGCCACCCGGCTTCTGCATCGGCGGGGGTCACGAAACTCGGCAGCCATCCGTCCGCCAGCCTGCCGACCCGCTTCAGTTCGCTCTCCGCGATCCCTCCCAGCCACACGTCGGGCGGCGACTGCTTCGGCTTCGGCTCCACGCGGACGCCGTCGTAGTCGTAGTGCTCGCCGTGGAACGTGACGGTCTCGTCCGTCCAGCAGCTGCGCACCACGGCGAGTGCCTCGTTGAACATCCTGGCCCTCTTGCCGCGCTCCACGCCGAAGGCCTGCTGCTCCTGCGGGTCGGCGGCGCCCAGGCCGAACGCGGGGAGAAGCCGCCCGTCCGACATGCGGTCGAGCGTCGCGAGCTCCTTCGCGAGCACGACAGGGTTGCGCCCTGGCAGGACCATCACGCTCATCCCGAACTTGAGGCGCGTCGTTCGTGCCGCCGCGAACGACATCGCCACGAGCGGGTCGGGAGCCTCGCCGCCGATGCGCTCGCTCAGCCACAGGCTGTCGAACCGCAGGCGCTCGAGGGCGTCGACCACGTCGAGGAACCCGGTGTCGTTCAGCCTGGTGCGCACACCCAGGCCGTATCCGACGCGCACCTTCACGGTCCCATGCTGGCACAGCAACCCGCGGGGAATAGCCTCGGCGCATGGCCGGAAGCAGCGCACTCGACCCGTTCGCCCAGTTCAGGCTCGACGGCAGGGTCGCGATAGTGACCGGTGCGTCGTCCGGCCTCGGTGCGCGCTTCGCGCGGGTCCTCCACGCCGCAGGTGCGCAGGTGGTGCTCACCGCGCGGCGGATCGACCGCCTGGAGGCCCTCGCCGCGGAGCTGCCGGGCTCGTTCCCGTTGCAGTGCGACGTGGCCGACGAGGCGCAGCGCGAGGAGATGGTGCGCGCGGTCGTCGCCCGTTTCGGGACGGTGCACATCCTCGTGAACAACGCCGGCATCACGCACAAGATCCCGGTCGAGTCCGAGACGCTCGGGCAGTTCCGCGAGACGGTCGAGGTGAACACCACCGCCGTGTGGCACCTGTGCAAGCTCGTGGGCGAGCACATGGTCGCCCAGCGGTCCGGCGCGATCGTGAACGTGGCGTCGATCCTGGGGATGGTCGCGGGCACCCCCGTCAAGCAGGCCAACTACGCGGCCAGCAAGGGCGCTGTCATCGCGCTGTCGCGCGAGCTCGCGGCCCAGTGGGCGCGCAAGGGCGTCCGCGTGAACTCGCTGTGCCCCGGTTGGTTCGTGAGCGAGATGACCGCCGGCATGGACACCGACGAGAGCTCGCAGAAGTACGTGCAGCAGAACTCGCCGATCCCGCGCATGGGGGCCGAGCACGAGCTGGACGGCGCGCTCCTCTTCATGGCGAGCGATGCGTCCTCGTTCATGACCGGCCAGTCCGTCGTGGTCGACGGCGGCTGGACCGCACGGTGAGCGACTCAGCACCCGTGCAGACCCCGACAGGCCGCGAGGTCCTCCGTTCGCCGGGCGTCACGGCTTTCCTCGTCGCCCAGTTCACGATGACCGTGGGTGTGATGCTGCAGGCCGCCGCGCTCGGCAAGCACATCTACGACATCACTGGCAACGAACTGGACATCGGGTGGCTGGGTCTCGCCGAGTTCCTCCCGGCGGTCCTCCTCGTCCTCGTGACGGGGACGGTGGCCGACCACTTCGACCGCAAGAAGGTCGTCTTCGTCGCCCAGTTCGGCGAGGTGCTCTCCGCCCTCGCGTTCATGTTCTACGCCCGCACAGGCCCGACCGGCACGATGTTCATGTTCGTGGTGGCGTTCTTCTTCGGGGTCTCCAGGGCGTTCGCGTCCCCCGCCATCCGCACGATCCCCCCGCTCATCGCGCCGCCGGGCGGGCTGCCCCGCGTCATCGCCCTTTCGTCTGCCACCTGGACGGGGGCAGCGATCGTCGGCCCGGCCGTGAGCGGCTTCCTCTACGCGATCGAGCCGTGGGTCGCGTACGCAACCTCCGCAGGGCTCATGTCGGTCGGCATGCTGGCGTTCCTCACCATCAAGGTGCCGCGGACGGGGGCGGACTTCCAGAAGAAGGAGCGCCCCACGATGAGGATGGCCATGGAGGGCCTGCACTTCATCCGGCGCACGCCCATCCTCCTGGCGGCCATCTCGCTCGACCTCTTCGCCGTGCTGTTCGGAGGAGCCATTGCGCTGCTTCCGGTCATCGCAGAAGAACGCCTGGGCGTCGGTGACGTCGCCTACGGGTGGCTGCGGGCCTCGGCCGGGATCGGTGCGGCGCTCATGGCGATCTTCCTCGCCTCGCGTCCCGTCACCAGGCATGTCGGCCGGACACTCCTCGTGGTCGTCGCCGTGTTCGGCGTGCACTCGATCGTGCTCGGCCTCACGCACAGCTACGTGGTTGCCTTCGTCGCGGTCCTCATCGGCTCGGCGGCCGACATGGTGAGCGTGTTCATCCGCAGCTCCATCGTGCCGCTCGTGACGCCGGACGAGAAGCGCGGCAGGGTGTCCGCCGTCGAGGGCGTGTTCATCGGGGCGTCGAACGAGCTCGGGGCGTTCGAGTCCGGTGCGGTGTCCGCGGCCGTCGGCGTGCCTGCCACGGTGGTCGGCGGCGGCATCGCCACGCTGGGCATCGTCGCGCTGTTCTGGAGGATGTTCCCCTCGCTCAGGCGGGTTGACCGATTCGAGGACCTCGTCACCGAATAGTCTCGGCCCATGCCCGAGATCATCGAGAAGGTCGAGAAACTGGCGAAGGAGAAGATCGCCAGGCGCGGGATAGTGCAGGAGTTCCGCGAGTTCATCAACCGCGGCAACGTGGTGGACCTGTCGGTCGCCTTCGTGATGGGCGCCGCGTTCAAGACCGTGGTCGACTCGTTCGCCGGCAGCGCGACGCAGCCGGGGATCCTCGGGGGCCTCATCGGCGCCATCTTCGGCGGCAAGCAGCCGGACTTCTCGAAGAAGTACGTGTCGGTCAACGGCAGCCACATCGAGCTAGGCGCGTTCGCCACGTCCGCGATCAACTTCATCCTCGTGTCGCTGGCGCTCTTCGTGGTGGTGAAGCTGTACAACCGGTTCCGCGACAAGGACGAGGACGCGGCGGCGGGGGAGGCGGTGTCCACGAACGACCTCCTCATCGAGATCCGTGACGAGCTGCGGGCCCAGCGGGGCGGACAGCAGTAACCATCCGGCGGGGGTGGCGGGAAGTCCGCGCACCCTGCCAATAGCGTGTGGGGCTCATGCCCACGGTCCGCCCCCGCCCCGTCGTGCTCGCCGCAGCACTGGCTCTGCTCGCCTCGTGCGGGGGATCCTCCGCGTCGGGGGACACCGTGCTCGCGGGCATCGGCCGCATCCCCGGTGCCGGCGGCCCCGCCGGGAGCCTCACTCTCGACGGTGCCGATCTGTCCGTGCCCGGGGTCCAGGGGTCGGTGATCGGCGCCAAGGCGACCGGGAACCGGTTGATCGTCATCGGCGACTCCATCCTCGCCGGAACCGCCGCGCGGTACGGCAACGAGATGTGCAACTCGCTGAAGCCGCTCGGCTGGCGGACCACGGTGGAGGCGGAGTCGGGCCAGCCCGCGTCGTTCGGCCGCGAGGTGCTGCGCAAGCGCATCTACGAGGGGTGGGACGCAGCCGTGGTGCTCCTCGGCACCAACCCCAGTGCGAGCATCGACCGCTACCGCGAGGACATGGAGCGCATCGTGGTCTCCCTCGCCCCGCGGCCCACGCTGCTCCTCACGACGACCCTCTTCCGCGACTCGCAGAAAGCCGTGAACGACGTCATCCGCGAACTGGCCAGCTCCAACGACCACGTGTCCGTGCTCGACTGGGGAACCGCATCGGCGCAGCCGGGCGTGCTGAACAACGACGGGGTCCATCCCACCGTCCTCGGCCGCGCCCTACTGGTGAAGTCCGTCGCCGGGGCTCTCGGCCAGGCCCCGGAGGGCACGCCCGGGTGCATCGACGCGCTGTTCACCGATGACACGCGGGTGAGCGGGGTCACCACGACGACCTCGACAGTTGCCGGCACTCCTGCTGTCCCGGCCCAGACTGCGCCCGGTGTCCCCGTCTCGACCCTGCCGGCACAGACCACGCTGCCCGCCGCAACCACCGTCCCCGCACAGGCGGGGGCGACCACGAGCACGAGGCCGTAGCGGTGCTGCAGGTGCAGAACCTCACCGTCGAGGTCGGCGGCAAGAACGTGGTGGAGGGCGCCACATTCACCGTGATGGCACGCGACAAGGTCGGCATCGTGGGGCGCAACGGCGCCGGCAAGACCAGCATGTTCAAGGTGCTCGGCGGCGACAACGAGCCCGCGGCCGGCAAGGTGACGCGCAGCGGGATGTTCGGGTACCTCTCCCAGGACCCGCGCGGCAGCACCGTGGACGACGGCAGGTCCGCGATCTCGCACATCCTCTCCGGCCGCGAGATCGACGCCGACCTGGAGCGGCTCGAGAAGCTGCGCATCGCCATGGAGGAGGACGCGAGCGAGCGCAACGTCGGCAGGTACGTGCGCGCCGAGGACGCGTTCAGGATGAAGGGCGGGTACTCCGCCGACAGCGAGGCACGCTCGATCGCCGCCGGCCTCGGGCTGAAGGCGGACAGGCTCGACCTGCCGCTGAAGGTCCTCTCGGGCGGCGAGCGCCGCCGCGTCGAACTGTCGCGCATCCTGTTCGCCGGCAGCGACATGCTGCTCCTCGACGAACCCACCAACCACCTCGACATCGACGCCAAGACCTGGCTGCTCAACTTCCTGCGCAGCTACAAGGGCGCGCTCCTCGTCATCAGCCACGACCTCGACCTGCTCGACGAGGCGATCACCCGCGTGCTCCACCTGGACCGCCCCGACGAGGACGACACGGGGCACGTCGTCGAGTACCGCGGCACCTACACCCAGTACAAGCGCGCCAGGGCGGAGGACGAGGCTCGCCTGGCGAAGAAGGCGGTTATGCAGGCCAAGGAGGTCGCGCGCCTGCAGGAGGTCGTGGACCGCTTCGGCGCCAAGGCCACCAAGGCAGCCATGGCGCACAGCATCGAGAAGCGCATCGCCCGCATCGAGTCAGAGGGTGTCGGCCCGGTGCGCCGCGACCGCAAGATGAACGTGAGGTTCCCCGACCCGCCGCAGGCGGGCGAGACGGTCATCAAGGCGAACGGCCTGTCGAAGGCCTACGGGGGCCCGGCGGTGTTCGAGGACGTGGCGTTCGACCTCGGCCGCGGCGAGCGGCTGCTCGTGCTGGGCCTGAACGGTGCCGGCAAGACGTCCCTCCTGCGCATCCTCGCGGGCGAGACCGCCGCCAACCTCGGGCACTTCGAGTGGGGCCACAACGTGAGTGTGGGCTACTTCGCCCAGGAGCACGACCTGCTGGATGCGCACCAGTCCCTGCTGTGGCACATGCGCCGCGAGCTGCCGGCCGGGAGCGCGCTCACCGAGACGCAGCTGCGCGCCCTCCTCGGCATGTTCGGCCTGCAGGGGGAGAAGGTGTTCCAGGACTCCGGCACTCTCTCGGGCGGGGAGAAGACCAAGCTGGCGCTCGCCATGCTCATGGTCGGGCGCAACAACGTGCTCCTTCTGGACGAGCCCACCAACAACCTCGATCCCGGCAGCCGCGAGGCGGTGGCCGGGGCGCTCGAGTCATGGAAGGGCGCGATCATCATGGTCAGCCACGACACCGAGTTCGTGCAGCACCTCCAGCCCACGAAGGTTCTCCTGATGCCCGACGGCCAGGTCGACTACTTCAGCGACGACTGGCTCGAGCTCGTCAGCCTTGCCTGAATGGGGACGGGACGTCCCGCGGTTGGTACCTTCGACTGCATGAAGTACGGAATTTTCGGCGGTGCGGTCAACGGCGGGACGGTCGACGATGTCGTCGCCGAGGCGAGGTCGGCGGAGGCCGACGGATTCGCCAGCTACTGGGCCCCCAACATCTTCGGCCATGACGCGCTCACGTGCCTTGCGATCGTCGGCCGCGAGGTGCCGCGCATCGAGCTGGGCACCAGCGTGGTCCCCACGTACCCGCGCCACCCGCACGCGATCGCCCAGCAGTGCCACACGGTGGCCGCCGCCTCCGGCAACCGTCTCACCCTCGGCATCGGGCTCAGCCACAAGATCGTGATCGAGAACATGCTCGGCATGAGCT
>CAZZFB010000049.1:0-7204 GCA_964653385.1 uncultured Bifidobacterium sp.
GGCGGCGCCGACGCAGTCGACGTGATGACCGGCTTCCCGTTCAACGTGCGCTGGCCGAAGGTGATCGGCATCAAGCTGACGGGCTCGCTCTCGGGCTGGAGCAGCCCGAAGGACGTCATCCTCGAGGTGGCGCGCCAGCTCACCGTCGAGGGCGGCACGGGCGCCATCGTCGAGTACTTCGGCCCGGGCGCCGACACCATCTCGGCCACCGGCAAGGCGACCATCTGCAACATGGGTGCCGAGATCGGCGCCACCTGCTCGGTGTTCGGGTACGACGCCAACATGGCCACCTACCTGAAGGCCACCGGACGCGAGGCGATCGCCGCGGCGGCCGACAAGGTCGCCGAGCACCTGCGTCCGGACGAGGGCGCGCAGTACGACCAGGTCATCGAGATCGACCTGTCCAAGCTGAAGCCGCTCATCAACGGCCCGCACTCCCCCGACCGCGCGCACCGCGTGGGTGCCGACGGCGTGGGCAAGGCCGCCCGCGAGAACGACTGGCCGCTCGAGGTGTCGGCCGCGCTCATCGGGTCGTGCACCAACTCCTCCTACGAGGACATCACCCGTGCGGCGTCCATCGCGCGCCAGGCGGCGGCAAAGGGCCTCAAGGCGAGGACCGAGCTGCTGATCTCGCCGGGGTCCGAGCAGATCCGCGCGACCATCGAGCGCGACGGCCTCCTCGCCGACCTCGAGGCGATCGGTGCCACCGTCCTCGCGAACGCGTGCGGCCCGTGCATCGGCCAGTGGGAGCGCGCCGCCGACAAGACGGCCAAGCCGAACAGCATCGTCAACTCCTTCAACCGCAACTTCCCGAAGCGCGCCGACGGCTCGGCGAACACGCTCTCATTCGTGACCAGCCCCGACACAGTGATGGCCGTCGCACTGTCGGGCCGGCTCGACTTCGACCCCACTGTCGACACCATCACCGCGCCCGACGGCACCGAGGTGATGCTCGATGCACCCGTCGGCGAGATCGTGCCCGCGCAGGGCTACGACCCGGGCGTCGACACGTTCACCGCACCGCCGGCGGACGGCAGCGGCGTGGTTGTCGAGGTCAGCCCCACGAGTGACCGTCTCCAGCTGCTCGAGCCGTTCCCCGCCTGGGACGGCAAGGACTACCTGGAGCTGCCCGTGCTGATGAAGGCCAAGGGCAAGTGCACCACCGACCACATCTCCGCGGCCGGCAAGTGGCTGACCTACCGCGGGCACCTGGAGAACATCTCGGGCAACCTGTTCATCGGCGCTGTCAACGCGTACGACGACGCTGTCGGCGAGGGACTCGACATCACCGACGGCAAGCGCCGGATGTACCCCGACATCGCGAAGAACTACAGCAACGCGGGCATCCGCTGGTGCGCGATCGGCGACCAGAACTACGGCGAGGGCTCGTCCCGCGAGCACGCGGCGATGGAACCCCGCTTCCGCGGCGGCGTCGTGATCTTCGCCCGTTCGTTCGCCCGCATCCACGAGACCAACCTGAAGAAGCAGGGGCTCGTGCCGCTGACGTTCTCGGACCCGGCGACCTACGACGCGATCGGCGAGGCCGACCGCATCAGCGTGCTGAACCTGCCCCCGGTGCCGGACAAGCCCGTGCAGTGCCGCATCACCAGGGCCGACGGCACGACCGTGGACTTCGAGGCGAAGCACACGTTCAGCCCCGAGCAGGTGGAGTGGTTCAAGGCCGGCTCGGCGCTCAACATCGTGCGCGCGAAGGTGGCGGCGGGCAAGTGACCCCACGGCGCGGCAATTGCCGCGCCGGCATGACCGATCAGGTGTCGAAGCCCGGGCGTCGCCCGTCCTCGGCGTCCGGGTCACCCGAGTAGTTCGAGGGGAACGTGCGCCGCAGCTCGTCCTCCGTGGGCTCGCGGAACTCCCGGCCCTCGGGCGGCAGCAGCGCCGAGATCGCGTCCATGATGCGCCGAGTGTCTGCGTCGAGGTCGTCGAACTGAAGGTGCACCGGCGGGCCGACGCGTACGGTGACGAGCGGCGGTGACGTGATGTTCGTGATGTTCGGGAGCTTGGCGTTCCGTGGCCAGACGAGCTCGGTGCCCCAGATGCCCACGGGGATGACGGGGGCCCTCGTGTCGCGGGCCAGCTTGGCCGCGCCCCAGCGGCCCTTGAGCACGGGGTCGAAGAATGCACGGCCCCGCGGGATCGTTCCCTGGGGCATCATCGCGACCATGTCCCCGGCGCCGAGCGCCTCGTGCGCGGCCTGCAGCGGCTCGTCGCTCCCCGTGCCCCGCTCCACGCGGATGCCGCCGAGTGCGGCGGCGACCTGGCCGACCACCGGGGCGTCGAACACTTCCTTCTTGCCGAGGAAGCGCACGGCACGCCCCGTGCGGGCGACCGCCATGGAGACCGCAGCCACGTCGAAGTAGCTGCGGTGGTTGCCGACGATGATCGCGGCACCCTCTGCCGGGATGTTCTCCGTGCCCGAGATCTCCCACTTCGCGTAGGGGAACGTCTCGGGCCGGGCGAACTTCATGAGCAGCTGCTGCGCCTCGAGGCCGATCACGGGCACCTTCAGCACGCCGTCCGGCACGTCGAAGTTCGTGACGGGCCACCGACGCGCGGCCGCCATGAGGCGCAGCCGGAAATCGGGGTTCACGCAGACGGGATGACCCACGCTCGAGAGCAACGGCTCGTCGAAGACACTGTCGCTGTACGCCCAGCTCGTTGCCATGTCGACACCGTTCGCACCGGCCCATGCCCGCACGGCATCACGCTTCCCGCGGGACCACACGTAGGGCCCGTCGAGCTCGCCGTCGTACCGACCGTCCGCATCGACCGCGTACGTGGTCGCGATGACATCGTCGAAGCCGACGGCGCGGGCGAACGGCTCGATGAGGTCGCGCGGTGTCGTCGTGGCGAGGACCACCTTGCGTCCCTCGTCGCGGTGCTTCTGCATCACGGCGCGCGCGTACGGCTGCAGCAACGAGACCAGACCGTCCACTGCGGACTCCGCCGCGGCGCGCACCTCGTCACGCGAGTGCCCGCGCATCGCCGCAACGGCCTGTCGTCCGAGGACCATCGACGGGAGGTTCTCCCCGAACGTCTCGAACACCTTGTACAGGATCCCCTCGCCCGGGATGTCACGGTTGACGACGCCCGTCTCGCGCAGCACGCGGCTCACGACCTGGGCGGAGGCACCCGACAGCAACGTGCGGTCGAGATCGAAGAATGCTGCACCTGCCATCGGCGCGAAGGTTATGCCCAAGAACTGCGGCGTCCGCACGGGTGTCGGGGGCAGGCGACAGGACATGTCCCGGGAACGGGAAAGGCCCCGCGGGGGTGCGGGGCCTCTCAACCTGATCCTTAGGAGGGGGGTCCATGTGGATCGTTTCGGCTGGGCTATGGGGGATGCCCAGCGCGTTTATGTGTCTCCATTATGAACGTGCATGAGTGAACACTCAAGTTGGAGGACACGATACTTGCTATCGTTTTTTGTGATACCCCCCACAGGAGGCCACCGCCATGGAAATCAAGCAGCTGCAGAGCCTGCTGGCCATTGCCGACCACGGCTCGTTCTCGGCGGCCGCCCGCGCGCTCGCCACCGTTCAGTCCAACGTGTCAGCGCACATCTCCCGGCTGGAGAAGGAACTGGGGACGGTCCTCGTGGACCGGCACCACGGCGTCCTGACCGACGAGGGGGACATGGTGGCCGCGCGTGCGCGGCGGATCCTGCACGAACTCGAGGACATCGACTCCGACATCCACTCCCTCGGCGACTCCGCCGTCGGCGACTCGCGCATCGGCACGATCGGCACCACGGCCCGCTGGCTGATGCCCCGTCTCCTGCCCACGCTCGGGCGCACCCACCCGGGCGTGCGCATGACCGTCGTCGAGAGCGCCACCAGCTCGCTGGTGCCGCTGCTGAACGCGGGCGAGATCGACGCCGCAATCATCCACCTCCCGGTGGAGGGTGACCACGAGGTGCGCGAGATGTTCGCCGAGAGCCTGCTGCTGGTGTGCAACAACAACCACCCGCTCGCGGGGCGCAGCGAGATCTCCATCGTCGAGCTCGCCGAGCACCCGATCCTGCTCGCGCCGTCCGGCACCGCCCAGAGACGGATCCTCGACAAGGCCGCCGCCACCCACGGGGTCAGTCTCCGGTCCCAGGCGGAGATCGACGGTGTGCGCCTGATGGCCTCGCTCGCGTTCGAGGGCTTCGGTGCCGCGATCGTGCCCGCCTCGGCCATACCCGGGTGGCTGCAGGGACCGTTCGTGCGCATCACGGTGCCGGAGCTCCCGCGACGCGTGGTGGGCTGGGTGCAGAGGGCGCGGCCGAGGCCGAACCGTGCCACGCTCGCGGTGCGCGACGTCGCCCTCGGGATCGTGCAGAAGCACGGCGACAGGCAGCCGGGCGTCACCGTGAATGTGGCTACCGCCGCCGGCAGGGGACCCCGCCAGGGCTCCCACGCCTAATCTGGTCCCGTGAGCGACACGGGCACCACATCCGGCAGGGTCCTGCTGGAGCTTCAGCACAAGGTGCCCGGTGCCGCGAGTGCCGACATACGCGAGCTGCCGTCCGGCCGCACGATCGTGTGGCTGGAGGTCGACGGCACCCACCACAAGGGGGCCCTGTCAGCCGCGGCCTCGCAAGTGATCGCCACGGCCGCCGAGACGGCCCGCACGAAGGGGCTGCCGCTCGTCGGGCAGTTCGCCTCGTCCGGCGCGGACATCCTCGAGGGCATCGCCGCCCTCCACGGATGGGGCCGCGCGGCGAAGGCACTCGCCGAGTGCTCGGGTGTCGTGCCCACCATCAACATCGTGAGCGGCCCGGCGGTCTCCGGGCCTGCACTGCTGATCGGGCTCGCCGACTTCGTGGTGATGACGGAGGACTCCTACGCCTTCGTCAGCGGGCCCACGATGGTCGAGGAGTTCACGGGAATCGCGGTGTCCACCGACGAGCTCGGCGGACCCGGTGCCCATGCCCGCCACAGCGGCGCCGCGACAGTCGTGGTGCCCGACACGGCGGCCGCCCTGGAGTGGGTGGACGCACTGCTCGCCTTCCTCCCCGACAACGTCGACACCCTGCCCGCGGCCCAGCCCACCGACGACCCGGACGACCGCCCCACGCCGGAGGCGGGCGACCTCATGCCGTCGACGTCGACCGGCAGCTACGACGTCCGCGACGTCATCGCGTCTCTGGTGGACGACGGCTACCACTTCGAGATGCGCCAGAGATGGGCCACGAACGTCGTCACCGCCTTCGCCTCGATGGGCGGCCACACTGTCGGCATCGTCGCCAACCAGCCGTTGTCGCTGGCCGGCACGCTCGACATCCCCGCCTCCCAGAAGGCGGCGCGCTTCGTCGCGTTCTGCGACGCGTTCAACATCCCCATCGTCACACTCGTGGACACACCCGGCTTCTATCCCGGCAAGGACCTCGAGTGGCGCGGGATGATCCGCCACGGGGCGCAGCTGGTGTTCGCCTACGGGAGGGCCTCGGTGCCCCGCATCTGCGTCATCCTGCGCAAGTCGTACGGCGGCGCCTACATCGTCATGGACTCGAAGAAGATGGGCAACGACCTCTGTCTCGCCTGGCCGGGCGCGGAGCTGGCGGTCATGGGCGCGGGCCAGGCCGCCGCCATCCTCCAGCGGCGCGCGACGGACGAGGAACGGGCGGCCTTCGAGGCGGACTACAGCGCCCGCCTGCTCAACCCGTACGTGGCGGCCGAGCGCGGCTACGTGGACGCCGTCATCGACCCCGCAGACACCAGGCGGGAGGTCTGCGCGGCGCTCCACATGCTCCGCGACAAGCACGAACGCCTCGCCTCGCGCAAGCACGACAACACCCCGCTCTGAGGCCCCGGCACGGCCCCGCGCCGGCTGTCCTAAATGGGCTCACCGGGGCCGCATCGCCTAACCTTGGGCGCGGGGAGAAAAGCCCCGACACATCACATAGTCAGTAGCAAAGGGGACCCCAATTGGCTGACACCATCACCATCACTGATGACCGGACAGGAAAGACGGTCACGGTTCCGATCAAGGGCGGCACGTTCTCGTCGGCGGCGCTTCGCGAGCTAGACCCGAGCCTCTTCATGTACGACCCCGCGTATCTCTCGACCGCGGCGTGCGCATCCGCCATCACCTACCTGGACGGCGACAACGGCATCCTCCGCTACCGCGGCATCCCGATCGAGCAGCTCGCCGAGAAGTCGACGTTCCTCGAGGTCGCGTACCTCCTCCTCAACGGCGAGCTCCCGGACGCCGACCAGATGGCCAAGTGGAGCCACGACGTGACCCACCACACCATGATCCACGAGAACATGCGCAAGCGCTTCGTGGACGGGTTCCACTACGACGCCCACCCGATGGGCATGTTCATCTCCGCCACGGCGGCGCTCGGCACCTTCTACGACGACGCCAAGGACATCTTCAACAAGGACTCCTACGACAAGCAGGTGCTCCGGCTCATCGCCAAGGTCCCCACGATCGCCGCGATGTGCTACCGCTTCAGCCAGGGCCTCCCCTTCGTCTCCCCCAACAACTCGCTGTCGTACGGCGAGAACTTCCTCAACATGATGTTCCGCATCGGCGAGGACTACAAGGTCGACCCCGTGCTCGCGCGGGCGATGGACATCCTGTTCATCCTCCACGCCGACCACGAGCAGAACTGCGGCACCACCGCGATGCGCGTCGTCAGCTCGGCCAACAGCGACCCGTACACCGCCACCGCTGCCGCGGCCTCCGCCCTCTACGGCCCGCTCCACGGCGGGGCGAACGAAGCGGTCGTGAGGATGCTCTCCGACATCGGCACCATCGAGAACGTCCCCGCGTTCATCGAGGAGGTCAAGAACGGCTCCGGGCGACTCATGGGGTTCGGCCACCGCGTCTACAAGAACTTCGACCCGCGGGCCACCATCATCAAGAAGACCGCGTACGAGGTCTTCGAGGTGACAGGCAAGAACCCGCTGCTCGACATCGCACTGAAGCTCGAGGAGGTCGCCCTCAGCGACGACTACTTCAAGTCGCGCAAGCTCTACCCGAACGTGGACTTCTACTCCGGCCTCATCTACCAGGCGCTCGGGTTCCCCGTGGACATGTTCACCGTGCTGTTCGCCATCCCGCGCACCGTCGGTTGGCTGGCCCACATGCAGGAGCTCCTGGGCGACAAGGAGCAGAAGATCAGCCGGCCCCGCCAGTGGTACATCGGCCACGACGAGCGGGACTATGTCGACATGTCGTCGCGCTGAGGCGC
>CAZZFB010000049.1:7304-12158 GCA_964653385.1 uncultured Bifidobacterium sp.
GTCGACATGTCGTCGCGCTGAGGCGCGGAATCAGCGGTCGAGGTCGAGGACGATCTTGCCCGTGTTGGCGTTAGATGCCATCCGTTGCTGGGCCTCCGCCACGTCCGCAAACGAATAGACGGAGTCGACCACGGGGCGCAGTGCGCCCGTCGAGAACAGCGGCAGCATCTCGGCGGCGAACCGCCTGCTGATCGCGATCTTCTCCTCCGTGGGGCGGGCCCGCAGGACCGTCCCCGTGATCGTGGCGCGCTTCCCGAGGAGCAACCCGACGTTGAACGGCAACGGCTTGCCGGCCATCACGCCGACCTGGATGATCCGCCCCTTCACCGCGAGGGCGGCGACGTTCTTCTCCACGTACTCGCCGCCGATGACGTCGAGCACCACGTCCACGCCGGCACCGCCGGTGGCTTCCCGCGCCGCCTCCACGAAGTCCTGCGAGCCGTAGTCGACCACGACGTCCGCGCCGAGACCGCGGCAGGCCTGCACCTTGCCGGCCGAGCAGGTGACGATCACCCGCGCGCCGATCGCGCGGCAGATCTGGATCGCCGCCGTGCCGACGCCTGACGCCCCTGCGTGCACCATTGCCCACCGGCCGGAGGTGAGCCCGCCCTGCACCACCAGTGCGTCCCACGCTGTGATGAACACCTCGGGGATGGCAGCGGCATCCGTCCAGGACATCCCCGCCGGCACCTCCATGGCCTGCCGCTCGTGGATGACGAGCTTCTCGGCGTACGCACCGCCCGACACGATCCCCATCACCCTGTCGCCCGGCCTCCACATGAGGACGCGCGGGCCGCAGGAGACCACTTCGCCCGCGAACTCGAGACCCGGGATCTCGTCGTCCGCGGGGGACGGGTTCGGGTACATGCCCATCCGCTGCAGGAGGTCCGCCCGGTTCAGGGCCGTGGCGTGCACGCGCACCAGCACCTCCTCGGGCCCCGGAACGGGGTCCGCCGACTCGGTGATGACGAGCACCTCCGGCCCGCCGTGCTCGCGCAGGACGACGGCGCGCACGGGCTCAGGCCATCTTCTGCTGGAGACGCCGGTCGAGCGCGGCGAGGTAGTCCTCGGTGGTCAACCATGGGGTGTCGCGCGAGATGAGGATGGCGAGGTCCTTCGTCATCTCGCCGCCCTCGACGCTCTCCACGCACACGCGCTCGAGGTTCTCGGCGAACCCGATGAGGGCCGGGTTGTTGTCCAGCTTGCCGCGGTGCTTCAGGCCCCCCGTCCACGCGTACACCGAGGCGATCGGGTTGGTGGAGGTCTTGTTGCCCTTCTGGTGCTCGCGGTAGTGACGGGTGACGGTGCCGTGGGCCGCCTCTGCCTCGACAGTCCGCCCGTCCGGCGTCATCAGCACGGAGGTCATGAGCCCGAGAGAGCCGTACCCCTGCGCCACGGTGTCGGACTGCACGTCACCGTCGTAGTTCTTGCACGCCCAGACGTAGCCGCCCTCCCACTTCATCGCGCACGCGACCATGTCGTCGATGAGCCTGTGCTCGTAGGTCAGGCCGGCCTTGTCGAAATCAGCCTTGAACTCGGCGTCGAAGACCTCCTGGAACAGGTCCTTGAACTGGCCGTCGTAGGCCTTGAGGATCGTGTTCTTGGTGCTCATGTACACGGGGTAGTTGCGGGCCAGGCCGTACCGGAACGACGCGCGGGCGAAGTCCCGGATGGAATCGTTGAAGTTGTACATGCCCATGCTGACGCCGCCGTCCTTGCCGAACTTGGCCACCTCGAACTGCACGGGCTCGCTGCCGTCCTCGGGCGTGTAGGTCATGGTGACGGTGCCCGCACCGGGGACCTTGAAGTCGGTCGCCTTGTACTGGTCGCCGTGGGCGTGACGGCCGATGACGATGGGCTTGGTCCAGCCCGGCACGAGGCGCGGGATGTTCGAGCAGATGATGGGCTCACGGAAGACCACGCCGCCGAGGATGTTGCGGATGGTGCCGTTCGGCGACTTCCACATCTTCTTGAGCTTGAACTCCTCGACCCGGGCCTCGTCGGGGGTGATGGTGGCGCACTTCACACCGACACCGTGCTTCAGGATCGCGTTGGCGGCGTCGATCGTGACCTGGTCATCGGTGGCGTCGCGGTGCTCCATCCCGAGGTCGTAGTACTCGAGGTTCACGTCGAGATAGGGCAGGATCAGGCGGTCCTTGATGAACTGCCAGATGATGCGGGTCATCTCGTCGCCGTCGAGTTCGACGACCGGGTTGTCAACCTTGATCTTTGCCACGGTGTGCACCTTTCGAAGAGCCTGAATTCACTTGTATCAGACTTGTACACAATAGCGTGGCAGGCAGTGGCGGGCCGTAAATTGGCGCCGATGGACTTCGACTGGACCCCCGAACAGCGAGCCCTCCGTGCAGAAGCCGCGGAGGTGGCGGCGGAGGGCGTCAGGAAGTACGGCAGGTTCAACGACTGCTGGATGAACGGCTACTCGAAGGAGTTCTCGCGCGAGCTCGCCGCGCATGGCTACCTCGGCATGGCGTGGCCGAAGGAGTTCGGTGGCGGCAACCGCCCTGCGATCGACCGCGTGATCGTGGCAGAGGAGATGATCAAGGCCGGCGCACCGATCGCGGCGAGCTGGTTCGGGGACCGCCAGATGGGCCCGGCCCTCATCCAGTACGGCACCAAGGAGCAGCAGGACGAGTTCCTCCCGAGGATCCTCTCCGGGGAGACGACCTGGTGCATCGGCATGAGCGAGCCGAACTCGGGCAGCGACCTTGCCTCCCTCAAGACGTCGGCCCGAGACGACGGTGACGAGTGGGTCATCAACGGCCAGAAGATCTGGACCAGCTTCGGGGCGGACGCTGACTACTGCTACCTGATCTGCCGCACGTCCCATGACGGACCGCCGCATGCCGGCATCAGCGAGATCATCGTCCCCATGGACACGCCCGGCATCGAGATCCGGCGCATCAAGGACATGACCACCAACCAGCACTTCTGCGAGGTGTTCTTCACCGACGCGCGCGTGCCGAAGACGAACCTCGTCGGCCAGCAGGGCGGTGCCTTCGGCCAGACCATGCGCCAGCTCGAGCACGAGCGCGGCGGCATCGACAGGCTGATGTCCAACTACGCGCTCTACAGCTACGCGCGCAGCAAGGCCGACACATGCGACCCGGTCGTGCGCCAGGAGATCGCGGATCTCGAGATCGGCTACTTCGTGGGCCGCGTCCTCGTCATGCGCGAGGTCATGCGCCAGGCCCCGGCGGGCTTCTCCGCGGCCACCAAGTGCTTCTGCACCGAGCACGAGCAGAAGGTCGCCCAGTTCGCGTCGCGGATGCTCGGTGCCGAGATGATGGTCCAGGGCGACTACACGAAGGACTTCCTGTACGGTCCCGGGTACACGATCATGGGCGGCACGTCGAACGTGATGCGCAACATCCTGGGCGAGCGCGTTCTCGGCCTGGCCAAGGGCTGACACGGAACCTGCCGGGGGCGGGCCACACAACAAGGGGGCACACAATGGCTGATCTTCTGGCACTGTCGCAGCGCGTCATCGACTCCGGCACCGTCGACGGGCCGGTGAACCGGACCACCGGCGAGCTCTCGGAGGTCGCCGACGGGCTGGCCATGGTCGAGTCCTTCAGCCACACGGTGGCGTGGGACTCCGGTGAGGGGCTCGTCTGTTTCGACGCCAGCCACCTCAACACGGGGGCTCCGATCGTGGCGGAACTGTCACGGTGGCGTCCGGGACGCATCCACACGCTCGTCTACACCCACGGCCACATCGACCATGTGGGCGGCAGCGGCGCGTTCGTCGCCCACAACAAGGAGAACGGGCACGCCCCCCTGCGGGTCGTCGGCCACGAGAACGTGCAGAGGCGCTTCGACCGCTACCGGCAGACGGACCAGTGGAACAGGCTCATCAACGCGCGCCAGTTCGGCGGCGTCCGCGACGACATGGGGATGACGAACGACCTGCGCCCCGCGGCCGGGGGCAGGGCTCTCCCCTTCTTCCTGCCGCCCGACACCGCCGACGTCACCGAGACCGTGGGCGACTTCCTCTCCGACCGCATCGGCGACACCGTGATCGAGTACCACCACGGCAAGGGCGAGACTGACGACCACCTGTGGTCGTGGTTCCCCGAGAAGAAGTGGGTGGCCACGGGTGACTTCGTGATCTGGAACTTCCCGAACGCAGGGAACCCGCAGAAGGTGCAGCGCTGGCCGATCGAGTGGGCCGCCACCCTGCGCCGGATCATCGCGAAGGAGCCCGAACTCCTACTGCCCGCGCACGGCCTGCCGATCGCGGGCAGGGACCGCATCGCTCGCGTGCTCGACGAGATCGCGGGCGCCCTCGAGGACCTCGTGCGGGACGTGCTCGAGATGATGAACGCCGGCGCGACACTCGACGAGATCATCCACACGGTGAAGGTTCCCGCCACCACGCTGGCGCGGCCCTACCTGCGGCCCCTGTACGACGAGCCCGAGTTCGTGGTCCGCGGTGTGTGGCGCCAGTTCGGCGGCTGGTGGGACGGCGCGGCGTCGCGGCTCAAGCCCGCGCGCGACGCGGAGGTCGGTGCGGAGGTCGCGCATCTCGCCGGCGGCGCAGACGTGCTCGTGCGGCGGGCACGCGAACTCGCCGTCTCCGGCGACCTCCGTCTTGCCTGCCACCTCGCCGACTTCGCGGGCTGGGCCGCCCCCGACGTGCCGGAGATCCACGAGGTCCGTGCGGAGATCTACGAGATGCGGCGCAAGCAGGAGACCTCGCTCATGGCGAAGGGGATCTTCAAGGGTGCGGCGAGGGAGTCCGAGAAGATCGCGAAGGACGCAGGCGGCGCCTCATGACGCGAGGGTGATGAGCACCAGCGCCCCGGCGGCGAGTCCGATCCCCAGCAACTGGGG
>CAZZFB010000050.1:0-12001 GCA_964653385.1 uncultured Bifidobacterium sp.
CGGGCCGAGGCATCATCGGGCTCCTTGCCGTGGGGCACGACCGTCAGCTCGACCTCCTCGCCGACCGCCCGGTCCTTCATCTGGACCGCGAGCTCGGCGAGGGTCGGCACCTCCGCACCGTCGAACCGCACGATCGTGTCCCCGACCTCGAGCACCCGGCATGCCGACTTCGCCGCGGGCTCCTCCGCGCAGACCAGTTCGTTCACGATGATCTTCCCGTCGGTGAACCGCGCATCGAGCCCGATCCGCTTCATCGCCACGTACTCGGCGACCTGCTTCGCCCCGAACATCGACTGGAACCCCAGTTGGCGCGAGGTCGCCGGGGTCTTCTCGCCGAAGTGCTCCTCGTAGGTGTCCACCTGCACGTGCGGGTCGATCCAGCCGAGCACCGCGTCGAGGGCGGAGAGCTGGCCGCCGAAGGCCGTGACGAAACGGATGCTGTTCCGCGCGGGGTGGCGCTGCGGCGGGTCCGACTCCTTGCCCTCCGGCACCTCGAAGGAGATGCGCGGGCTCACCGCCATCGCCTCCCCCGGGGCGACCTCCCATCGCTGGACGCGCACGGTGGCCATCACCAGGACGACCGCGAGGACGAGCCACGAGACGGTGACCATGGAGACGGCGGCCGCGAACCTGGTCTGCGTGCCGCGGTCCGCCGCGGGCAGGACGGGCGGCGGCAGGGGTACGCTCCCCTCTGTCATGTTCTCTTCGCTGGATGTCATCTCGTCGCTGTTCGTCTCGTCGCCGGTCGCCGGGTCGCACGGTGTCCTTGCCACATCAACAAGCGGAACGACCGTGCGCGCGCTCTGGGTGGTTGCGCTCGCGCTGGTCGCACTCGGTGCGGTGTCGCGGATGAAGCCTGCCACGCCGAAGCGCCCCGCGACGGTGCGGGTCGACCAGAAGCCCGCGCCGCTCTACCGCGAGCCCGGCAGGAGCCAGTGGAAGCGCGCGGCGGGCCTCCTCGCAGGCTGGTCGGTGGTGCTCGGCGCGCTGCTCGCGTGCCTGGCGGGCCTTGCTCTCGCCCTCGCGCTGAACCTCGTCGGCGACCTCCTGCGCTCGTAGGGCCGCGTGGTCTCCCGGTTCGACGTCATCGCCGCGGGCTTTTCCGCGGACGAGGCCACCGCCCGGGCCGGGACTTCTGACCCCGACGGCGACGTGCGCGCCAGTGCGCTCCGTGCGCTCGCGCGGATGGGCCGCCTCACGGTCGCCGACCTCCCGCCCGCGCTCGGCGACCCTGATGCGGAGGTGCGCCGCACCGCGGCGGAACTCTCCGCGGCGTTCCCCGGCGTCGACCTCACGGGGCTGCTCGGCGACAGTGACGTGTTCGTGGCGGAGATGGCGGCATGGGCCATGGGAGAGCGCGGCTCCCCGGTCGACGGGTCGGTGACGGCGCTGGTGGAGGCGACCCTCCACCACGGTGAGGTCCTCGTGCGCGAGGCCGCGGCGGCGGCACTCGGTGCGATCGGCGACCCGCTCGGTCTCGACGCGATCATCGCGGCGTGCTCCGACAAGCCGACCGTGAGGCGGCGCGCCGTGCTCGCGCTCGCACCGTTCGACGACCCGCGCGTCGAGCCGCTGCTCAGGAGGGCACTGGAGGACCGCGACTGGCAGGTCCGCCAGAACGCCGAGGACATGCTCAACCCGCGCGGCTGAGCATCTCCTTCCTTGCGGTCTCGCACTCGTCGATCACGTGGCAGCCGGCGAAGTGGTCGTTCACCAGTCCCATCGACTGCATGAACGAGTAGATGGTGGTGGGGCCCACGAAACGCCACCCGCGCTTCTTCAGGTCCCTCGACAGCGCGACGGCCGACGGCGACGTGGTGACGGGCCACTCCGCACCCTCGCGGCCCAGTTCCGCGCGCGGCGCGAACGACCAGATGTGCCCCGCGAGGTCGGTGCCCGCCTCCAGCATCCCCGCGGCGCAGCGGGCGTTGTTGATGGTGGCCTCGATCTTGCCGCGGTGGCGGATGATGCCGGCGTCGCCGAGGAGCCGCGTGACATCCCGCTCGCCCAGCGCTGCGACCGCCTCGATGCCGAAGCCGCGGAACGCCGCGCGGAAGTTGTCGCGCTTGCGCAGCACCGTGATCCACGCGAGCCCGGACTGGAACCCCTCCAGGCAGATCTTCTCGAACAACCTGTCGTTGTCGTGCACGGGCCTGCCCCACTCGCGGTCGTGGTAGTCGACGTAGAGGGGGTCCGTGCCGCACCAGTGGCACCGCGCGGCCCCCGACGAATCGGTCGCGAGTCCGTCCGCTGCGGACATCTGCGACAGCCCGCCCGTCAGCGGTTCAGCAGCGTGCCGAGCACCGACTTGTCGTCGTCGTGCCCCTGGCAACGCTCGGCCTCGGGAACGTCACCGAGGACCTGCTCGATGTGGTCGCCGCACCCGACATAGGTGGGCTTCTCGCAGGTCTCGCAGGTGATCCGTCGGCACATGCCCTCTTTGGTACCACCCCGGGCCGGCCGGTTCAACTCCGGACGCCCGACCGGTGATACTTGGACAGTACAAACAGCACTACGGTGACCCGCATGGCAACCGAATCAATGGTGCCCGGGTTCTCGCGGGCACGGCTGGGGCTGGTCCTCGGTGCACTGGCGCTCGCGACCATGCTCGCCTCGCTCGAGACCTCCATCATCGCCACCGCCCTCCCCACGATCACCGGCGAGTTCAACGCATTCGAGAGCTTCGCGTGGGTCGGCACGGCGTACATCGTGACCTCCGCGATCGGGACGCCGCTCCTCGGCAAGCTCTCCGACATCTTCGGACGCCGCACCGTCTTCCAGGCCACGATGTTCACGTTCCTCATCGGGTCGTTCCTGTGCGGGGCGTCGCAGTCCATCGGGCAGCTGATCGCGGCGCGCGCCTTCCAGGGCCTCGGCGGCGGCGGCATCCAGGCACTCGCCTTCGCGGTGATCGGCGACATCATCCCTCCGCGCGACCGGGGCCGCTACATCGGCTACTTCACCCTCGCGTTCGTCGGCTCGGCGCTGCTCGGCCCCGTCGTCGGCGGGTGGATCATCGACAACTACTCGTGGCCGTGGATCTTCTACTTCAACGTCCCGTGCATCCTCGTCATCGGCACCGTCACCCACTTCGCCCTGCGCCTGCCGTTCACCAAGCGCGAGGCCAAGCTGGACTACGCCGGCGCCGGCCTCCTCTCGGTCACCATCGGTGCGGCGATGATCGCACTGGAGGAGGGCCGCACGGGGTGGACGGAGCCCGTGGTGCTCGTGCTCGCGGCGGTCGCCCTGGTCGGTCTCGTCGCCTTCGTCATGGTGGAGCAGCGCGCGTCGGAACCGATGATCCCGCTGCGCCTCTTCTCCAACCCCGTGGTGATGAGGGCGTCGCTCCTCGGCATGTGCGCCGGCACGGTGACGTACGGTGCCGGCACGTTCCTCAACCTGTACTTCCAGGACTCGCAGCTGATCTCGCCCACGGAGTCGGGGCTGCGGACCATCCCGCAGATGCTCGGCGTCACGGCCGCGACGTTCGGCATCGGCCGGCTCATCTCGAAGACCGGGAGGTACAAGCCGTTCCCGATCGTCGGCAGCATCCTGTCCAGTGCGGGGCTGTTCGCCGTCTCCACCATCACCGGCACCACGTCGTACGCGTGGCTGATCCTTCCGATGGTCTTCATGGGCTTCGGCTCCGCCTCCGTCTTCACGACCACGTCGATCGCGGGCCAGAACGCAGTCGAGTACCAGGACATGGGCGTCACCACGGCGACGTTGATGTTCTTCCGTTCCTTCGGCGGGTCGGTCGGTCTCGCGATCTTCGGGACCATCCTGAACGGGACCATCCGCTCGGAGATCCCCCGGGCGCTCCCGCAGGTCAGCCCCGACGAAGTGGGCTCGCTCATCAGGTCACCCAAGGACATCGCGGCTCTCGAGCCCGTGGCGCGGCAGGCCGTGGTGGACAGCGTGGCGTCCGGCGTGGGCCGCATCTACTTCTGGTGCGGGGTCGTGATGGCGATCGGGATCGCGATCGCGGTGTGGCTGCCCGAGTGGCCGCTGCGTGCGCGCGCCGGTCTCTCGGACGCTATGGAGAAGCCGGTCCCTGCCGAGTGAACTCGTTCAGGTAGGTCACGTCGGCCACCTGGATCGAGTACGTCTCGTAGAACTCGCTGATGCCCCTCTGCTGGGCCGCGCGGTGCTCCGGGTGGTCCCTCCATGCCTCGTGCGTCGCGCGGTCGGCGAAGGTCACGATGGTCACCCGCTCCCCGTCGTCGGCGACGAACGTCTTCGAGTCCACGTGGCCCGGCATCGCGCGGGCCAGCTCGCCCATCCTCGCGGCCGTGCCGGCGTACCCGGCGTGTGACTCCGCCCTGAGCCTGTTCCTGAAGACCGTGACAACCTGGTTCACCGGCGACCCTCCCCCGTCGTGCAGCCGTTGCGGCAAGTAGCGTTGAAGCATGGCAGAACTCGCAGGCACGTACGTACCCAGCACCTCGCAGTGGGTGCGCGACCAGGTCGAGGAGTACGAGTCCTCCGGCGGCACCCGCGGCAACACACTCCTGGAGACCGGCATCCCGGTCATCATCGTCACGATGCGCGGGGCGAAGTCGGGCTCGGTGCGCAAGATCGCGTTGATGCGCGTCGAGCACGCCGGGTCCTACGCGCTCGTCGCGTCGAAGGGCGGCGCACCCGACAACCCGGACTGGTACCACAACCTCCTCGCCAACCCCGGCGAGGTGCTCGTGCAGGACGGGCCCGCCCCGTTCGCGGTCACGGTCCGGGAGGTGGACGGTGCCGAGTACGACGAATGGTGGGCGAGGTCGGTCGCGGTGTTCCCGCAGTACGACACCTACCGGGCCAGGACCGACAGGCGCATCCCCTTGCTCGTGGCCGGGCCCGCCGGTCAGTCCGGGTAGCTGAGCGCCACGGCGCCGAGCAGCTGGAGCCCCAGCTGCAGGCCCTCGTCCTCGTCCGGTGCGTCGCCGTAGGCGATCACCACCACGGAGTCGAGCGACTCGTCAACGATGATGGCCTGCCCGTGCAGGCCCACCGCCGCGAGCGAGGTGGAGGAGAGCCTCCACCAGTGCGCCAGGTACACGCCGTCCAGTTCCTTCGACCTGCGCGAGTAGTCCAGCCATCCCGTCGACACGATGCGCCTGCCGTCCCACGTCCCGCCGTTGCGGACCATCCACCCGAACCTCGCCCAGTCGCGCACGGTCGCGTCGGCACCGATCCCCCCGACCCACCGCCCGGACCTGTCCAGGAGCGGTGTCATCGACGTGATGCCGAGGGGACGGAACAGGTTCTCCTGCAGGAAGTCGACGAGCGCGGTGCCGCCGCCGAGCTTCTCGTTGAGGTGGGCGGCGAGGATCGCGGACGTGCCGGTGGAGTACGCGAACGTGGAACCGGGCCCGGTGACCAGTTCCGTGCGCGCCGCGTAGTCGGCGACGCCCGCGGGCGACGCGAGCATCCGCGCCGGGTCACCGTCCTCGAAGTCCTCGTTCCACGCCAGCCCGCTGCGCATGTGGAGCATGTCCTCCACGGTGATCGACGCACGCGGGTCGCCCGCGGGCCACGAAGGGTGCAGACCCGCGTCCGCGAGCGTGATGACTCCCCTGTCGACCGCCATGCCGACCGCGACGGACAGGACGCTCTTTGCCACGGAGAACGACGGCATCACCGATGACTCGCCGAAACCGTCCGCGTAACGCTCGAAGACGACGCGCCCGCCCTTGATGACGAGCGCCGCCTTCGGGCCGCCCTCGCCGGGGCCGCGCGCGAAGACCACGGCGGCACGCGACGCGAGGTCCGCGGCGACGTCATCCGTCACCGTGCCGGGCTCCCACTCGGTGCCGGGGAACACCGCCTCGGCCGTGACGGGCTCGACCGGTTCGGTCAGCGTCTCGGTCCCCGTGCCGCACGATGCGAGCAACACGACGAGACAGAGCGAGCGGGCCGCTCCCGCGAGCCGCCTCACCAGTAGCCGTTCATGAGTTCGGTCGCCCAGGACGGCTGCCTGTGCTCCCCGCGCGGGCCGAACTCCTCCATGTGCGGCTTGATGTCGAGCACCGGTGTGCCGTCGATGGCGTCGAGACCCGAGACACGGAGGACGGTGCCCTCCACGGCGACGACCCGGCACACCGTGACACCGATCCTGTTCGGGCGGTCCTTCGCGCGCTGGGCGAAGATCCCGGTCTCCGGCCAGTCCGGGTTGCCGCGCGGCCGTCGGGTCATCCTGGAGCCGTCCCACGATGCACGGTCGAAGACGTAGACGACAAGACAGTGGCTGAACCCGTCGAGTCCCTGCAGTGCCGAACCGTCGAACGGCTCCAGCAGCTCGATACTGCAGGTCTCCCCGTCCCACCCGTCGTCCTCGGGCACGTCCCGGGTGGACACGACCCGGCCGACGGGCACCATCTCGAACGGCTCAATCACAGGTCGTACCGGTAGACGTTGGTGTCGCGGCGCACGAAACCGATGCGCTGGTACAGCCTGTTCGCCGCCTCGCGGCTGGGCCGTGAGGTGAGGTCCACCGTCACCGCGCCGCGGGCACGCGCCTCCTCGATCGCGGCACGGCTGAGCGCCTCGCCCACGCCGTGGCCGCGCGCACCGCCGTCCACGACGACGTCCTCGATCCACGCGCGCACACCGGTGGGGATGGGGAACGTGGCGAGCGTGAGCGCACCGACGATGCGCCCGTCCACCCGCGCGACGAAGAGCACGCACGCACCAGCCGAGACGATCGCCGCGAGTTGCTCGCGGCCGGGCGGCGGGTTGGAGGACGACAGCTGCGGGATCAGACCGGCGAAAGCCTGCACGAGTTCGTCGGTTGCCTCAGTCGCTCTCTCGATCTCCGTGGCCACCCGAACACCTTGCCACACGCGCCGTTCTGCCCCGCACACAGTGGGAACGTGCGGGAACCGCACGGCGTCCGCGGGGCGGTTTCGGCGGTAGTTTGGGAGCCGATGACGACCAACGACCACGTCGAATGGCTCTCGCGGCCGGCACTGCGCCGCCCCGTCATCATCGCCGCCTTCCAGGGATGGAACGACGCCGCCGACGGCGCGAGCATGGCGGTGCGCACGCTGGTCGATGCGTGGCAGGCCCGCCCCCTCGCCGAGATCGACCCGGAGGATTTCACCGACTTCGCCACGATCCGGCCCTCGGTCAGGCTGCGCGGCAACAACCAGCGCGACATCGTGTGGCCGAAGGTGTCCATGTGGCACGCGAGCACGCCCGGGTCCGATGTCATCCTCGTGCTCGGGCCGGAGCCCAGCCTGCGCTGGCGCCTGTTCACCGAGCAGGTCATCAGCGTGGCCGCCCAGTACGACGCGTCCATGGTGGTCACCCTCGGCGCGCTCATCGCAGACGTGGCGCACAGCCGCACCACGCGGGTCATGGGGACCAGCTCCGACGACACCATGATCGAGCGGTTCGACCTGCAGCGCCCCCAGTACGAGGGCCCCACCGGCATCATCGGGGTGCTGAACGACGCGTGCCTGCAGTCCTCCATCCCGTCGCTCTCGCTGTGGGCGACCGTGCCCGCGTACGCGTCGCAGATCCCCTCGCCGAAGGCGGCGAACGCGCTCATCCAGCGGGCCGGTGAGATCATCGGCACCCCTCCCCCGCTCGGCGCGCTCCACAACGACGTCGTCGAGTACGACGAGCAGATCCAGGAGATGGTCGACGACGACGAGGACCTCGCCGAGTACGTCCGCCGCCTCGAGGAGATGGGCGAGGAGTCGTTCGGCGGCGCCAACCAGCTCGAGTTCGAGTTCGAGGAGGACGCCGAAGACGACGACAGCGGCAGCATCCTCGTCGACGAGGTCGAGCAGTTCCTGAGGGACCAGGAAGGCAACTAGCCGCGCCGGCTCAGCCGGCGTCGTGCCCGCCGCGCCACATGGTGCCCCGCGGCGCATCGAACGTCGCGGCCCCGTGGTCACCGTTGATCGCGGCGAAGGCCATCTCCCCCCACCACTGCGCACCCGCGGTCGGCGTGGGCAGTGCGTCCGCGGCGAACCACCCGACGTCGCCCGTCTCGAGCGGGTGCCCCTGCAGCTCGCCGCCCACCGCCCTCATGTGGAAGAGCAGCATGTACATGCCGAACCGCGAGAAGCCCATGCGCATGCCGTCCACGACGCCGAGGAGCTGGAGCGGCTCGGCGAGGATGCCCGTCTCCTCCTCGACCTCCTTCATCGCGACCTCGGCCGGCGAGTAGCCGACGTCGGCCCAGCCCGTGGGGTACAGCCACACCCCGCTGTCCTTGCGCTGGACGAGCAGGATCTCGCCCCGTTCGTTGCCCACGATGCAGCCGATGGCGACCTTCGGCGTGACGTACCCCGGCACGCCCTCGCCGATCGACTCCATCCATTCCTGCACGAAGTGGTCCTGCTCGCGGCGCACCTCGAGCGACTCGTCGACTGCTCCCTTGATGTCGGCGGCGACCTTCAGGACCTCCTCGTAGCGCTCCTTCTCGTAGAGGCTCTGGGTGAAGCCCATGCCGGTGCGGGCGATCGCGGCGAGGGTCTCGCTCCAGCGGATCAGGTCGCGGGTGAAATCTGCGGGCCGGGCGTCGGACACGCCCGCACCTTAGTTGGCGTCCAGTGCGTGAAGGATCGCGCGGGTGATCTCGGTGCGGTGCGACGGGTCCGTCACCTTCCCGCCCCCGTTCTCGCACACGTAGAACGAGTCGACCACCTCGTTGCCGAGCGTGAGCACCCGTGCATGGCGGATGTCGAGACCGACGTCCGCCATGGCCTTCGTGATGCGGTGCAGGACCCCCACCCGGTCCGGTGCGCGCACCTCGAGGAACGTCGCGTTCGACGATGCGTGGTCGTCGAAGCGAACGGACGGTGCGGCCGGTGCGGCGGCCGCGACCGCCCTGCGGGGCCGTGCCGTGGCCGCGCGCTCCGAGAGACGCGAGCCGATCGCGAGACGGCCGCCGAGTGCCTTCTCCAGGTTCGCCACCACGGGTGCCCAGTCGATCTCGCCGCCGTAGGAGGATGTCACGCGGAACTGCGACGCCGCCATCCCCTGCTCGTCGGAGTGCGCCTCCGCACCGAGCACGTCGAGGTTGTGGAGTGCCATCACGCCGGCCACGCGGCTGAAGGTTCCCGGCATGTCGGGGCTGACCACGGTGACCCTGTCGGGCTCGGTGGTGATGGCGACCTTCCCCGCCGCCATGAGCTCGAGGACGTCAGCGTCCGGGAACAGCCGCCACATCACCTCCTGCATGTCGCCCCCGCCGAGCACGTGGCGCACGCGCTCCACGAGGATCGAGATGAGCTCCGCCTTCCATTCGCTCCACGCGGACGGCCCGGTGGCGAGCGAGTCCGCCTCCGTCAGGGCGTGGAGAAGGTCGAGCACGAGCACGGACCCCAGCCGCTCCGCGACCATCGTGATCGTCGCGTCGTCGCTGAGGTCTCGGCGCGTCGCGGTGTCGGCGAGCAGCAGGTGGTGCTCGATGAGCGACGACACGGTGGCCACGTCAGCCTCGGGCAGGCCCATGCGCGGCCCGATGGTGGCGAACATCTCCACCCCCACGTCGGTGTGGTCGCCGGGGTAGCCCTTGCCGATGTCGTGGAAGAGCGCGCCGAACATCAGCAGGTCCGGACGCTGCACGCGGTCGACGAGTGCGGCGGCGTTCGCGACCGTCTGCCACAGGTGACGGTCGACGGTGAAGCGGTGGTACGCGTTGCGCTGCGGCTTGCTGCGCACCGGCGCCCACTCGGGCAGCACCTTCACGAAGAGGTTGCGCTGGTCGAGGGCCTCGAGCACGGGAATGGCCGCCTCCCCCTCGAGCAGCAGGGCGACGAGACCGTCGGAGGCACCGGCGGGCCAGGGGTCGGGCCAGACCGGCGCGCTCTCCCCCAGCCTGTTCAGCGATGCACGGTCGATGCGCGCGCGGTGGTGCGCGGCCGCCGAGGCGACACGGAGGAGCAGCGTGGGGTCGGAGACGTCCACGTTGTCGTCGAGATGGATCTCGCCGTTGACCATCTGCACGCCGGGTGCGAGGTCGACGGGCACGGCCGACCTGTTCGCGGGCGGGTCCAGCCGCGCCCACGCCTCGTCGGAGATCCATGCGATCCGCCTCCCGACCTCCGCCACGGCGGCCATCAACGCGTCGTCGTCCGCGTAGCCGCACAGCGCAGCCACGGGGCGCTGGTCCTCCAGGCGGAGGATCTCCGAAGCCCGGTTGGTGTGCCGGTGCAGCGCGACCCTGACGGCGAGGAGGATCTCGTTGCCGCGCACCAGCTGGGCCTGGTCGTCCGCGTTCAGCTCCAGTCCCGCCTGCACGGCCCAGCCGAGTGCGTGGATGTCGCGCAGCCCGCCCATGCCCTCCTTCAGGTTCGGCTCCAGCATGAAGGCGACCTCGCCGTCCTTCGCGTAGCGCTCCAGCACCCGTGTGTGCAGCTGCACCAGCCAGTCACGCCCGCGTCGCCGCCAGCTCTCCGCCGCGCCGTTGATGACCTCGGCGGCGAGCGACTCGCTGCCGGCGAGCCAGCGCGCCGTGACGAGGGCGGTGGCGGTGTCGAGGTCGGAGGCGCACATCTGCATGGTCTCCTTCGGCGTGCGCACCGAGTGGCCGAGCTTCAGGCCGGCGTCCCAGATCGGGTACCAGATCTTCGACGCGACCTCCGCGATGTTCCTCACGCCGTCGTGCACGAGGAGAACGTCGAGATCGCTGAACGGGGCGAGCTCGCGCCGCCCGTAGCCGCCGATCGCGACGAGTGCGATGCGGTCGGCCTTCTTCTCGCCCGCGACGGCGGCATCGAAGATGCCGCGGAGCATCGTGTCGGTCGCGTCCGACAGCGCGCGGCATGCGTCGAGCCCGCCGAGCGAGGTGTCGTTGATGACGTCCGCCCGCTCCATGTCAGCCGATCTTCCCCTCGGCGCGGCGCCGCGTCAGCACCGTGGCCGCCTTCCACGCACCCCAGCTGATTCCCGCCTCGTGCACCTCGTCGCCGAGGTCGACCCACGCGAGCGGACCCACCGCGTACACGTCGTCCGGCATGGCACGGGTCTCGAACTCGTCGCGTGGCGGCCGCGCCGCGCCGGCACCGTCGAGAAGTTCCGTCGCGAAACGCGATGCGGAACGGAGGAGGTGCAGCGGGTTGGTCCGCTGCTCGTCCACGTCGACGGCGAGGAAGGCGGCGAGCTCGTTCCTCACCCACCGTGCCGCCTCGGCGGAGACCCGTGCGGTGTGGGCATCATCCACCACCGCGCCGGAGGCGGATGCGATCGCGGTGATGCGCCCGCGGTACCACCCCTCGAACGCGGCGTCGACAGCGGCGTGGAGGGCGAGCGGGTATCCCTCGAGCCTGTCGGTGGCGGGCGTGGTGCTCATGGCGGAGCGAAGTGTAAGGACGCACCGCGGGGCACCGGGACGGCGAAACAAAGTCGCAACAAAACTCGCCGCGCGGGGCCGCGGCGCACCAGACTCGGCGCATGTCAACCGCTCTCGTTCTCGCCGGCGGCGGCGTCACCGGCATCGCCTGGGAGACCGGCGTCCTCCTCGGCCTGCGGGACGGCGGCATCGACCTGACCGCCGGTCTCGACATCATCATCGGCACCTCGGCCGGCTCCACCGTGGGTGCCCAGCTCGCGCTCGGCACCGACCTGGAGACCATGTTCGCGCGGCAACTGGACGAGAACCACGGGGAGATCTCGCCGTGGATCGACGTGGACCTGCTCGCCACGATCTTCGGGATGATGACGGGCGGCGGAACCCGCGACGACGCCACCCGGAGGGAGATCGGCCGGCTCGCGCTCGGCGCCACGACCGTGGACGAGGCAACCAGGCGTGCCGTCATCGCGCACCGCATCGGCACGGACGAGTGGCCCGCGCGGAAGTTGGTGGTGACGGCGATCGACGCGGAGTCGGGCGAGTTCGTCACGTGGGACACCTCCAGTGGTGTCTCACTCATCGATGCGGTGGCCAGCAGCTGCGCGGTGCCCGGCGTCTGGCCGTGCGTGTCGATCAACGGCCGCCGGTACTACGACGGGGGCCTGCGCAACAGCGCGAACGCCCACCTGGCCGCCGGTTGCC
>CAZZFB010000051.1:0-11884 GCA_964653385.1 uncultured Bifidobacterium sp.
TGGCGTAGTTTCGGGGCTTCGGTTCACGACGGCAAGGGGGCAGTCATGGGGATCCTGGACGGCAAGACGGCACTGGTCACGGGCGGCGGGCGCGGCATCGGCCGCGGCATCAGCGAGGCACTCGGGCGCGAGGGCGCCACGGTGCTCGTCAACTACCGGCGCGACAAGGAGGCGGCCGACGAGACCGCCGCGGCGATCATCGCCGCCGGGGGCAAGGCGGCCGTCGTCCAGGCGTCGACCGACCAGCCGGAGGACTGCCGGCGGATGATGGACGAGATCCACGCGGCGCACGGCGGCCTCGACATCGCGATCGTGAACGGCGGCAACGCCTCGCGCGGGCGCAGCATCGTGGACACCGACGAGAAGGAACTGTGGAACCTGGTGGAGACGCACGCGCTCGGGCCGCACCAGCTGTGCCGGGCGTTCATCCCGGAGATGCGCAAGAGGGGCGGCGGGCACGTGGTGTTCATCTCGTCCGTGGCGACGCGGGGGATGTCTGCGAACGGCGCGCCGTACAACATGGGCAAGGCCGCGATGGAGGCGCTCGCGCTCACCCTCGCGAAGGAGGAGCTGCCGCACGGCATCCACGTGAACATCGTGGCGCCGGGCCTGGTGGAGACCGACATGGGCGTGCGACTCGCGCGCGCGATCCAGGGCAAGTCGAAGGACGAGATGCAGGACCTGCGCGCGATGGACGCCGCCTCGCCGTTCGGCCGCGTGTGCCAGCCGGAGGACATCGCCGGTGCGGTGCTGTTCCTGCTGTCGCCGTGGTCCGGCTACGTCACCGGCCAGCGCATCGAGGTGGACGGCGGGGCGAGCAGCATCCGCCGCTGACCCCGCGCGTCACCTGCCCGATGGCGGCCCGCCCGCGCGGGGCGGGACCGCGAAGGGTCAGGCCCCCGGCTCTGCGGCGACGTCCACCACCATCACGGTGATGTTGTCGTGGCCGCCGGCGGCGTTCGCCATGTCGACGAGACGGTCGGCGCACTCCTGCGGGTCGCGGTGGCGCCACAGGGCCTCCGCGGTGTCCTCCTCGCTGACCTCGTCGATGAGGCCGTCGCTGCACAGGATGAACCTGTCGCCCGGCTCCACCGTGAGCACGAAGACGTCGATCTCGGTCTCGGGCTCCAGGCCGACCGCACGGGTGAGCACGTTGCCCTCCGGGTGGCGCCAGCCCTCGTCCGGGTCGATCAACCCGTTGTCGATCATCTCCTGCACGCGGCTGTGGTCCTTCGAGACGCGGATGAAGTCACCGGAGCGGTAGAGGCTGGTGCGGCTGTCGCCGACGTTCGCCACCGCCACCCTGCCGTCCGGCAGCACCGCGAGGGCGGTCACGGTGGTGCCCATGCCCCGCAGCGAGGGGTCCGCCGCGGCGGCCTCATAGACCCTGCGGTTCGCCTCCTGCACCAGCTCGCCGAACGAGGCGGCGTCCGTGATGCCGGCAGCGGCACCCTCGAGGATCGCGGCGACCGCGAGGGCGCTCGCCACCTCGCCGGCGGCGTGGCCGCCGAGACCGTCAGCGACCACGAACACGCCGGGGGCGGTGCCGTGGGCATCCTGGTTGACCTGGCGCAGCTGCCCCACATGGGTGCAGGAGCCGGCGTGGAACCGGAGACTGCTCGTCATGGTCTCAGGCGACCTCCAGCGACGGGGCCTTGCCGAAACGCTCGGCGAGGTCGACGAGCATGACCGACAGGTCGTTCATGCCGTCGCGCCCGAGGACGCGCACCTCGGTGCCGCCGTTCGTCCACGAGGCCTGCACGTGGTGGTGGCCGCACACGTGGAGCGCGGGCTGCACCTTGTCCTGGATCTCCTGCACGAGGTCACGCTGGGCCACCGACTCGGGGATCGAGTCCTTGTAGCCGAGGCGCATGCCCTGCGGTGCCTCGTGCGTGACGAGGATGTCCACCTTCTGCGCCGTGAGGGCGTCCACCTGCTCGCGGGTCACGAGCTCCTGGGCCCAGAACGACACGCCCGGCTCGCGCATGTCCCAGTCGATGGAGTACGCGCCGCCGAAGCCCATCAGCGTGACGCCGCCGAAGTCCACGGTGCAGCCGCGGGGGATCCACCGCACGTCGGGCCCTGCCACCGCGATGGGTGCGCCGGTGCCGTGCTGCGCCGCGAGCTGGTCGAGCAGGTCGTGGTTCTCGTGGTTGCCGTCGACCCACCACAGGATGATCCCGGTGTCGTGGGTGAGCACCTCGGCGAGCTCCAGGAACTCCCGGCCGAACGTGTAGTGGGGCCAGTACCCGAAGTCCCCGCAGGCCACGATGTCCGTGGCGCCGAGGGTCTCGGCTCTTCGGAACACCCACTGGAGGTGCCCGGCGTTGCCGTGGATGTCACCGGCGAAGAGGAGCTTCCTCGGGGCGGCGTAGTGACCGAAGCCTTCGCAGGTCTGGTCGATGATGATGGTGTGTGGGGTGTTGCTATTTAGGGTCATGTCTACAAGTATGCCACTGGCGTGTGGCACGGTTTCCTTTCTCTCTGGCGGGAGGCACCCCTGCGGTGCTTCCTCAACCCCTACTGACGGAACCCGCGGAGGGTCGTTAAGGGGTTCGTCATGGGGCCCGTGCGGACCCCATGCAACACATCCGCTGAGCCCTTTGTTCCCGGGGGTTCCCTTGCCCGTGGTACCCCTGCTCGGTAGCCTTCGGCGCATGAGCCCTCTCGCCCCCCAGAGTTCCGACACGATCATCGAGATCACCGACGAGGCTCTGACCCAGCTCATCACCCTGCGCGACGAGGAGCCCGAGAAGGAGCGCCTGGGCCTCCGCCTCGAGGTCCTCGCGGCCCCCGGCGAGGAGTTCAAGTACGACCTGTCGTTCGAGATCGTCACCCAGGCCGCGTTCACCGACGAGGTGCGCACCATCGGCGAGGGCGAGAAGAAGATCAAGGTCATCATCCCGCTGCAGTCGTTCGAGCACGTGAACGGGGCGGTGCTCGACTACAGCGAGCGCCAGGGCCTCATCATCCGCAACCCCAACAAGCCCCCGATGATCGCGATCGAGGGCCTGGTCAACGACGACGAGCTCTCCGCCCAGGTGGAGGCCGTGATCGGCACCGAGATCAACCCGTCCCTCGCCGCCCACGGCGGCTTCGTGACCTACGTGGGCCACGACGAGGACGGCATCGCCTACCTCACCATGGGCGGCGGCTGCCACGGCTGCTCCATGAGCAAGATGACGATGCTCGAGGGCGTGCAGACCACGCTCGTGGAGCAGGTGCCCGGCATCGTGAAGGTGCGCGACGTCACCGACCACTCCACCGGCTCGAACCCCTTCTACAGCTGAGGACGCCACCGTGATGCGCCTGCAGGAGATCTGGCGCTACCCGGTGAAGTCGATGGTCGGCGGCACGGTCGGCTCGGCCGAGCTCTCGGTGCTCGGCATCGCGGGGGACAGGCACTGGGCTGTCCGCTCGCTCGAGATCGGCGGCATCCGCGGCGCGAAGCGGATCGGCGACCTGATGAAGTTCTCCGCCGTGTTCGTCGGTGACGGCGTTGCTGGCGGTCCCGGCCACGTGGAGATCACGCTGCCGGACGGCGAGCGCGTGCGCAGCAGCGACGCCGATGTCGACGCGCGGATCTCCTCGGCACTCGGGCACAGCGTGACGCTGCAGCACCTCCCGGCCGACAACGACCCGGAGCACTTCCGCCGCGGGCCGGGCAGCGGGGGAGACCCCGTGCAGGAGCTGCGCGACATCTTCGGCCGCGAGGCGGACGAGCCGCTGCCCGACTTCTCCGCGTTCCCGCCCGAGGTGGTGGAGTTCGAGTCGCCTCCCGGCACGCACTACGACTGCTGGCCGCTGCTCGTGATGACCACATCGGCCGTGCGCGCCCTCGCAGACGCGCTGCCCGGCAGCAACACCGACATCCGCAGGTTCCGCCCCAGCCTGGTGGTCGACACGGGCGACGAGGCCGGTCACCCGGAGTTCGCCTGGACAGGTCGCACGGCGGTCATCGGTGACGAAGCAACGGGCCCGGTGGTCGAGTTCCTGAAGCCGTGCCCGCGGTGCGTGATGACCACGCGCGAGGTCGCAGGCGGCATCCCGGCGGACAGGCAGGTGCTGCGCCACATCGTGCGCGACCTCGACCAGAACCTGGGTGTCTACGCGCGCATCACGCGGCCCGGCACCGTGCGTGCGGGCGACAGCGTGCGCTTCCTCTGACCGGGACGCATCATTCCCGCGGGACGATTCAGTCCCTGGAGACCAGGCCCGACAGCACCATCAACACGACGCTTGCCGCCCACAGGGCGAAGTAGTTCACGGGGAACGCGTCCTCCACCACCCAGTAGATGAACGGGAAGATGATGACGCCCGGCACCGTGAACAGACCGATGAGAAGCCCGAGGAACCCCTGCCAGCCGACCCAGGTGACCACGTAGCCGAGCCACAGCACCGCCCCCGCCACCTGGGCGAGCACGAAGAAGACCAGCGACAGACCGGAACGGGAACGTGTCCGCGAGGAACCCACGGCACACGTCCTATCACGCCGCCGCGGGTTGCGAATGTGGACGGTGAATGGCGCTCGGCGAGGTCACGGCTCCTGCGTGACGGCACGCCCCGTGAATAGGGTGGGCACATGTTCGGTGCACTGAGGAAGAGACGCGCACAGAAGAAGCACGAGCAGGCGATGATCGAGCACCGCGCGGATCTCGCCGACTGGGAGGACGCCGACGAGGCGATCGACCGCATGCTCGAGGTCGTGCGCGACTGCGTGGCCGGCAACATCGAGGCCCAGTTCACGGACCGCAGCGACTACGGGTTCATGCTGGAGAACGACGAGTTCGGCGTCGCCAACATCACGGGCAGCGCGCTGCTGCAGGTGGTGCGGGCACCCGGCCAGTACCGCGGTGGGTACGGCGGCGTGTCGTTCCCCGTGTTCGGCCGCGTCCGCGGGCACGTGGGCGGCAACCGCGGCACGTTCGTGCCCGGCAAGGAGTCCATGACCGTGACCGATGAGGGCACCACGATGATCACGAACAAGCGGGTGATGTTCCGCGGGAGCGTGCGCACGGACGAGTGGAAATTTTCCAGGATGATGGCCATGGAGCACTCGGAGCTCGGCCTCACCACGATCTTCATGTCGAAGGGCGGCAAGCCCGAGGCCATCGGGTACGGACCCGACGTGCGCACGGAGGTGCAGTTCCGCTTCGAGATCGCGGCGGCGCTCGCCCGCGGCACGCTGGATCGGTTCCTCGGCGAGCTCGAGGCGGAGAAGGCGCACCACCAGGACGTGAAGCCCTCGCCGCCGGCCCCGCCGACTTTGTAGCGGCTCTGTTTGTAGCGTCTGTGGCATGCGCATCGGCATCCTCACCGGCGGGGGCGACTGCCCCGGCCTGAACGCGGTCATCCGGGCCGTCGTGCGCAAGGGCTCGGTCGACCACGGTGACGAGTTCGTCGGGTTCCTCGACGCGTGGGACGGAGTGCGCGAGAAGAGGTTCATCGAGCTGACGGTGGGCACCATGCGCGGCATGCTCCCGAAGGGCGGCACCATCATCGGCACGCGCCGCGGCAGCCCGTACGACCACGCGGACGGCCCGCAGCGGGTGCGCGAGGTGTGCGACGAGCTGGGCCTCGACGGCTTCGTGGTGATCGGTGGCAACGGCTCGCTCTCCGTGGCGGCGAAACTGCACGCAGAGATCGGCCTGCCCGTGGTCGGCGTGCCGAAGACGATCGACAACGACGTGGAGGGCACCGACGTGTGCTTCGGGTTCCACACCGCGGTGCAGACGGCGACAGATGCGATTGACCGCCTGCACACCACCGCCGAGAGCCACGACCGCGTGATCGTGGTCGAGGTGATGGGCCGTGACACCGGGTGGATCGCCACGTACGCGGGCATCGCCGGCGGCGCCACCGCGATCCTCATCCCGGAGCGCCCGTTCGACATCGACGCAGTGGCCGAGGTCGTCACGCGCAGGCACTCGCGCGGCCGGTACGCGTCCATCGTGGTGGTGGCAGAGGGTGCCGCGCCGGTGGAGGGAACCATGCCCGCGCCCACGTACTCGCTCGACCCGTTCGGGCGGCCGAGGCTGGGCGGCATCTCGTCGGTGGTGGCCGACGCACTCGCGGAGCGCACCGGGTTCGACACGCGCGTCGTGCAGATCGGCCACGTGCAGCGCGGCGGCACGCCGAGCGCGTTCGACAGGGTGCTCTGCACGCGGCTGGGGGTCGCGGCCACGCAGGCCCTCCATGACGGCGTGACCGGGCAGATGGTGGCGGTGCGCAACGACGAGATCGTGCGCACGCCCCTCACCGGCGTGATCGGAAAGACGCGTTTCGTGGACCTGTCGATCTACGACAACGTCGCAAGCGTCTTCTTCGGCTGAGCCACCCGGCGGCACGCCCGCCGGCAGCGGCCTACTTCTTCTTGGATGCCTTGCGGGCCTTGCGGGCCTCGCGCTTGGCGGCCTGCTCGGCCTCGTCCTTCGTGAGGAGCACGCCGCCCACGGGCTCGCCCTTCGCGGCGAAGCGCTCGTCCGTTGCCACCAGCTGGCGGAAACCCTTGAGGGAACGCGAGTACTGGATGACCATCAGCTGCACGGCGACCAGGCCGAACTTCTCGATGATCTCCGGCAGCAGTTCGTTCAGCTGCTCGACGGTGGGGTCCTCGGAGGCGTCGCCCAGCTTCTCGATGGAGTACTGGGTGCAGGGCTCGGCGAGGATGATGCCGGTGTCGTGGGCGACCTTGCGCCGCAGGTAGCCGTCGCGGACCAGTGCGCCGAGCGCGGGATCCTCGAACGCGCCCTCGGGCAGGCCGACCAGCCTGGCGAACGCGTCGCGCAGCTCTCCCTCGAGTGCGGAGGCAAGCGCCGCGAGGGTCGCGTCGTCCACCTCGGCGAGAGTCGCCGTGTACCTGCGGTCCAGGAGGAATCTGTCTTTGTCGTCGCTCATTGTGGCCTTGCCTGGTGTTCTCGGGGGCTCTGCGTGTGCAGGGGACCGTGCAAGGTTACGGTCGCGCCGCGCCCGTGGGGAAATCGCCGGTCGGAGGGCCCGCGCAGGCGCGGTCACCCATGCAGCAGCGCCTGCAGTTCGTGCACGGTGACGGGTGTGGCAAGTCCCGTGCGCACGCTGGGCAACGGGAAGGCGAGACCGAAGTTGGAGGTCACCTTCACCTTCCACTCCACCGCGGTGCGCGCGCGGAACCTGCCGTCCACGCTGCCGAACCGGCGGGAGAGGCGCGAGGTGGACGCGCGCCGGTATGTGTACATGCAGTCGCTCACCGCAGTGTCGCCGTGGCGCGGCGTCCATGCCTCGCCGGGGCCGCTGCACCACACGGCGTCGTCGCCGTTGCCGGGGTCGAAGCGGAGGCGTGACGGCGTGGCGGTGACGGTCACCGACACGATCCCTGCCGGTGTCGCCACGTACGCGGTTGCCGACACCGGCTTCCACAGCGTGCGCGGCACCCAGAACCAGGTGCCCACGTTCACCACCACGCGGTCCTGCGCGGGAGCGGTGCGGAACACGAGACGCACGAGCTTCTCCGTTGCGGTCGCCTCCGCCCGGGTGCGCAGGCGCCCCGTGGTCGACTCGCGGATCCACTGGTACCAGTGCTCGTGTCCTCTCTGGGTGCACGTGCGCTGGTAGAGCGTCTCGCGCTGGCCGTCCCGCACCCGCGTGATCGTCTGCTCGGTGAGCCGCCCGGTCACGGGGTCGACCCCTGTCGCGAGCTGCCAGGTGCAGGTCCCCGTGGTGCCCTCGGCGGGCGGCGTGCCGTCGCGCACCTCGGCCTCGATGGAGTCGTCGTTCGCGGACCCGCCGCCCTCTGCCGCGCGGGCGGGGGAGCCGGGGAGGACACCAGCCAGGGAAGAGACAGCGAGAGCGGTGCAGACCGCAACCCTCCTGGCAAGAACTGTGCGGGGAGTGCGGGTCGGACGTGGCATGGAGGACCTTGTTTCTGTGCGGGTTCTTGTGAAGGGTGGGCGGGCATGGTGACGGACCACGGCCGTTCTGTGGGGTCGGGGGAGCGCGGTCCGGGGGCTGACGCCGGGTGAGTGCGGCCGGGCCGTCGCGGTGCCATGTGTGGCGCCCCGCCCGGCCCGGTGGCACACGGCGAGAAGTTCCCGGATTCCGGGGCCGCCGAGGGGGACGACAACCCCGCCGTTAGCATGGCAAGACCCCAATTTCGGGCGCAGGCATACCTGGCAACGGCAATCCGGTGAGGCAAGGCGGAACACGACCGACATGACCAAGCAGCACCCAGAGTTCGACGAGGAGAAGGCGTTCATCGAGTTCGCCTACCGCTGCCTCGAGGAGAGCCGCGAGGACGCGCTGAAGATGCGCGACCTCACCACCACGGGCCCCGGCGGCACGTTCCAGGCGCGCTTCGAGCGCAACGCCGTGGACGAGCAGCTTGTGCACCGGCTCGAGAAACTGGAGCTGGGCGACTCCGCCCTCGTGTTCGGGCGGATCGACAGGGTCACCGACGCGGTCGATGTGTTCGAGACGTTCCACATCGGCCGTCTCGCGCTGTCCGACAAGAACCGCGAGCCCGTCGTCGTCGACTGGCGTGCTCCCGTCGCCGAGCCCTTCTACCGCGCCACCGGCCGCGAGCCCATGGGTCTCGCGCGCCGGCGCCACTTCATCGTGAACGGACGCGAGCTGCTCGGTCTCGAGGACGAGCTCTTCGGCGAGGGGCACCTGGGCGTGGGCAGCGAGGACGAGCTGGTCGATGCGAACCCGCGCGCCGGCATCCGCGGCTACAGCACCCTCCTCACCGCTCTGGAGCGCGGCCGCACCGGCCAGCTCGGTGACATCGTGGCCACCATCCAGTCCGAGCAGGACGAGATCATCCGCTCGCCGCACGCCGGTGTGCTGGTGGTGCAGGGAGGCCCCGGCACGGGCAAGACGGTGGTGGCGCTGCACCGCGCCGCGTACCTGCTGTACACGTTCCGCTTCCCGCTGGAGGACCAGGGCGTCCTCGTCATCGGCCCGAACCGCGTGTTCCTCCGCTACATCGAGCGGGTGCTGCCGTCACTCGGCGAGGCCGGCGTGGAGCAGGTGGTGCTCGCCGACCTCGTGCCGAACTGCCGCTTCGGCGGCACGGACACGCCGGACGCCGTGCGCGTGAAGGGCCTGAAGAAGATGGGAAAGGTCATCGACAAGGCGGTCTCCGACCGCCAGCGCCCGCTGAAGGAGGACGTGGTCTTCCCGTTCCGCACGGGCTACGTGCGCCTCGACGCCGAGGAGACGAAGTACATCGTGAAGAACGCGCGCCGGCGGTACCACCGCCACAACCAGGCGCGCCGCTACGTGGAGAACGAGGTCTGGGCGGCGATCGCCGCCACGTGGAAGGGCGGCGAGATCGAGCCCGACGAGGTGCGCGAGGTGCTGCGCTCGCATCCCGACTACCGGGCCGCCATCGAGCGCATCTGGCCCGTGCTCACCCCCGCACAGTTGCTGCACGACCTGTTCGGCAGCCGTGCCCTGCTCAAGCTGGCCGCCCAGGGCATCCTGCGCGAGGAGGACTACCAGGCTCTGTACCGCCCCCGCAGCGAGAGCGTGGACGACGTGCGGTGGTCGAATGCCGATGCCGCGCTGCTGGACGAGGCCCGTTTCGCGCTCGGGCCGAAGCTGAACAAGGCCGGCAAGATCGACGAGACGGACGAGATCCGCACGTACGGCCACATCGTCGTCGACGAGGTGCAGGACCTCACGCCCATGCAGCTGCGCATGGTCACGCGCCGTTCGCTGAACGGGTCCATGACGATCGTGGGTGACATCGCCCAGGCCACCGGGCCGCACGCGCCGGGCAAGTGGGCCGACGTGCTCGACCACCTGCCCACGCGCAAGGAACCGCGAGTCACCGGGCTCTCGGTGGGCTACCGCATCCCCGCGGCGATCATGGAACTGGCCGACAGGGTGATGCACGCGGCCACCCCGGGTCTCCGCCCGCCGCGCAGCGTCCGCGAGGGCGGCGAGGCGCCGGTCATCACGCGTGTCGACCCCGCCGATGTCGTGCGTTCCGCCGTCGACCGCGCCGTCGCGCAGTCGTCCGTGCCCGGTGCAGGTCGGGTCGCGGTGGTGTGCCCCGACGGCATGGTGGATGCGGTCGCCGCCGAGTTCGACGCGCGCGGCACCTCCTACGGGCGCGCGCAGGCGTCGGGCCTCGACAACGACGTCACGATCGTGCCCGCAACGCTCGTGAAGGGCCTGGAGATCGACCAGGTCATCGTGGTCGAGCCCGCACGCATCGTGGAGCTCGACCCGCAGGGGCTGCGCCTCCTCTATGTCGCGCTCACGCGGTCCACCCGTGCGCTCACCGTGGTGCACGGCCTGGACCTGCCGCCCGCGATGGCCTGACCCGGGGACCCGCACGCCATGCCATGTATGGTGTGGGCGTGACGAACAGTCGCAGACTCTCATCGGTGGGAATCGCAGCAGCAATGCTGGCCGGATTCTTCGTCTCGCTCGTCCCGGGAAGCGCCGCGCTCGCCGCCGCGTGCACACCCGTGCAGTCGAGTGCGGGGACTGATGTCGTGCTGAGGTTCACGAACACGGCTGCCTGCGACTGGACCGTGCCGGCCGGGGTCACATCCGTGCGGGTGCTCCTGATCGGCGGAGGCGGCGGAGGCGGATTCGACATCGGTGGCGGCGGCGGCGCCGGCGGGTTCCGCGAGGTGGCAAGCGCGGTTGCCTCACCCGGTGAGGTCGTTGCCGTGGTCGCAGGCACGGGCGGCGCCGGAGACACATCTCAGGGGAACCCTTGCGTCGGGTACAACGGCACGGCATCGTCGATCGGTCTCGCCTCCGGCACCCTGACTGCCCTCGGTGGCGGTGGCGGCGGCGGCCAGAACGGCGGCGGCGCGTGTTCGACAGACGGTGTCGCCGGTGCTTCAGGCGGCGGAGGCGGTGTCGGTCTGTCCTGGCCGCGCGTGGGCGGTGCGGGCACATACGCCACCGACGGCGATGCGACCACGTTCGGAAACGCCGGCGGCAACACCCCCACGAGCGGCGGCTACTACGCCGGCGGCGGCGGAGGCGGAGCGGGAGGCGCCGGAGGCGCGGGGTCGTCGAACGCCTCGGGCTCGATCGGCGGTGCAGGTGGTGCCGGCAGGGCCTCCAGCATCACCGGCACCTCGGTCACGTACGCCGGCGGCGGTGCGGGCGGGTTCTACCAGAACGGCACGCGCGGCCTCGGCGGCTCGGGCGGCGGCGGTGACGGCGGCACGAACGCAACCGGACCTGCAGCAGGGACCGACGGTCTCGGTGGCGGCGGCGGTGGTGGCGGCGTGCAGAACTGCTGCTACGGGCAGGGAGCGCGCGGCGGCAACGGCGTGGTCATCGTGCGCTATGCCGTGGCCGTCGCGACGACCACCACGACCTCGACGACCACCACGACGACCAGCACAACCACGACCACCACCACGACGGTGCCGGCGACGACGACCACTGCACCGCCCGCTCTGCAGATCATCATCAACAACCCCGCGACCACGACCACCGTGGTCGCGCCGGCCGGCGCCCCCTCTGCGCCGCAAGCGGCTGAACCGGTGACCGTGGCGACGACGCCCTCCGTCGCAGTGACGTCCACCACGGCGGCTGCATCTGCCCGCACGCCCGGCAGGACACCTGCGGTCTCGACCACGACCACCACCACGACGGTGCCGCGTTCCACGACAACGGTCGTTGCCCCACCCACGGTCGCAGTGGTCGGGTCCGGCGAGGCGGCCGTCACCGTGGGCGGCAAGAAACAGCAGCCCGTCGTGTCCCGCAGCGAGAACAAGGTCGTCATCACCGTGGGTGACCTGAGCGCAGTGGTCTCGTCGGTCGACGAGGACGGCAACACCCTCGCGCTTGATGCCGAAGGAAACGTCGTCCTGGAGCCCGGGTCGCGCGTGGCGATCAAGGTGGCGGGCTTCGAGCCGGGCACCGAGGTGGA
>CAZZFB010000052.1:0-11595 GCA_964653385.1 uncultured Bifidobacterium sp.
GATCGCGCTCGCGATCGCGGGGGCTTTGCTCCTGCCCGCCACCCGCCGCCGCCGGAGGGGTCAGCCCACCGGGTCGTAGAACCCTTGAACCACAAGGGTTTGTGAAATCTGACAATTCCTAGTGGATTAGTCAGGTATTGGGGTAAATTCTTTCCCCATGACCACCGCTGTCTGGACTCGCGAGGACCTGGCCTCCCGCACGGACGAGATCTCCCGGCTGTCCGCCGAGCTCGAGTCGTCCCAGCCCGCCGAGATCATCAGGCGTGTCGCGTCGCTCGTGAACGGCCCCGCGGTGGTCACCTGCAGCTTCGAGGATGCGGTGCTCGCCCACGCGGCCGCAACGGCGGTGCCGGGCATCGACGTGGTCATGATCGACACGCAGTACCTGTTCGCGGAGACGAAGTGGTTCGCCGACGAGGTCCGCCGCGCCGCCGGCGTGAACCTGCGCATCGTGCACCCGCTCTCGGTGCAGCCCGACAACCTGTGGCAGACGGACACGGAGGCCTGCTGCGACGTGCGCAAGGTGCAGCCCCTCAACAGGCTGCTCGAGGGTGCCGCGGTGTGGTTCACCGGCGTGCGGCGTGTCGACGGGCCGACGCGTGCGGATGCACCCGTCGTGTCGTTCGATGCGGCGCGCAACCTCCTGAAGGTCAACCCGCTCGCACTGTTCTCCGACGAGGACATGTCCACCTACGAGATGCTCCACGGCCTCCCGCGCAACCCGCTCACCGAGCGCGGCTACCCGTCCATCGGGTGCTGGCCGTGCACGCGCCCGGTCGCGCCCGGCGAGGACAAGCGCGCCGGACGGTGGGCCGGGCAGGCAAAGACCGAGTGCGGGCTGCACACCTGAGACAGAGAGAGACGAAGCCATGACGATGTTCGCAGACGACCTCCACGACCTGGTCTCCTCCAGGTCCCACCTCGACCGCCTGGAGGCCGAGGCCATCACGATCATCAGGGAGGTCACGGCCGGGGTCGACTCGCCGGTGCTCCTGTTCTCGGGCGGCAAGGACTCCGCCGTCCTGTTGTGGCTCGCGCTGAAGGCGTTCAAGCCCGCGCGCGTCCCGTTCCCGGTCATGCACGTGGACACGGGGCACAACTTCCCGGAGGTGATCGAGTACCGCGACGCGCTCGTGCGCGAGCACGGTCTCGACCTCGTGGTGGCTTCCGTGCAGAGGAGCATCGACGAGGGCCGTATCCCCGACCCGGGCCCCACGGGCAGCCGCAACCGCCAGCAGGCCGTCACGCTCCTCGACGCGATCCGCGAGCACAAGTTCGACGCGGCGTTCGGCGGCGGGCGGCGCGACGAGGACAAGGCGCGCGCGAAGGAGCGGATCCTGTCGTTCCGTGACCGCACCGGCGCGTGGGAACCGCGTGCCCAGCGGCCCGAGCCGTGGAACGTGCTCAACCCGCGCATCAACAAGGGCGAGCACCTGCGGGCGTTCCCGCTGTCGAACTGGACCGAGCTGGACGTGTGGGAGTACGTGGCACGCGAGCAGATCCCGCTTCCGTCCATCTACTTCTCCCACAGCCGCGAGGTCGTGCACCGCGACGGGATGCTGCTCGCCACCGGCGGTCCCGTGGTCGCCGGGCCGGGGGAGAAGGTCACCGTCGAGACCGTGCGCTACCGCACGGTGGGCGACATGAGCTGCACCGGGGCCGTCGCCTCGGGCGCGCGGACCCACGCTGAGATCATCGACGAGGTCGCGGCCGCGAGGATCACCGAGCGGGGTGCCACCCGCGCCGACGACCAGTTCTCGGAGTCGGCCATGGAGGACCGCAAGCGGGAGGGCTACTTCTGATGGTCGCCACGCTCTCCAACACGCAGGTCCGCATCGCCACGATCGGCTCCGTCGACGACGGCAAGAGCACCCTCATCGGGAGGCTGCTCCACGACTCGAAGGGGATCTTCGAGGACCAGCTGTCCGCGATCGGGCGCGCCAGCAAGAAGTACGGCGACGGCACGTTCAACCTCGCGCTCCTCACCGACGGCCTGCGCGCCGAGAGGGAACAGGGCATCACGATCGATGTCGCGTACCGGTACTTCGCCACGCCGAAGAGGTCGTTCGTGCTCGCCGACACCCCCGGCCACGCCCAGTTCACCCGCAACATGGTGACCGGCGCGTCCGTGAGCGACGTGGCCGTCGTCCTCGTCGATGCCCGGCACGGCGTGGTGGAGCAGACCAGGCGCCACGTCTCGATCGCCGCGCTGCTGCGCGTGTCCCATCTCGTCCTCGCCGTGAACAAGATGGACCTCGTCGACTGGGACGAGGAGAGGTTCGACGCGATCGTCACGGACGTCGGGGCCATCCTCGAGTCGCTGGATGCCCGGGTGCCGCTGCGGCCGGTGCCGATCAGCGCGACGAACGGCGACAACGTGGTCGAGCGGTCGTCGAGCATGCCGTGGTACGACGGCCCGACCGTCCTCGAACTCCTCGAGACCGTCGACATCGCGCCGCAGGCGGGCTCGGCCGCGGTCCTGCCCGTGCAGTGGGTGAACAGGGTCTACGGCGGCAGTGACTACCGCGGCTACGCGGGCCCGCTCCACGGCGGTGTGCTGCGCGTGGGCGACGGGGTCACGGTCTTTCCGAAGGGGATCACGTCCGTCGTCACCAGCATCACGGTGGCGGGGGAGCCCGCCGAGGTCGCCGTCGCCGGTGACGCCGTGGCGGTGGAACTGGCCGACCAGGTCGACGTGGGTCGCGGCGACGTGATCGTGGGGGCGGGCGATCCCGCCCCGCGTCCGGGCACGTTCGTGGAGGCCGACATCTGCTGGCTGGGCGAGACGAACCTGCGCGTCGACGACCGGCTCGTGCTGCGCCATCTCTCCCGCGAGGTGACGGCGACCGTCACCGCGGTCAGGTCACGGCTGGACCTCGACACACTGGCCGCACTCCCGGCGGAGTCGCTGTCACTCAACGACATCGCGAGGGTCGCACTGGTGCTCGACCGTCCCGTCGTGGCGACCACGTACGAGGAGGGCCGGGCGACCGGGAGCATCGTGGCTGTCGACCCGGTGTCGAACGCGACGGTCGGGGCTTTGATGATCAGGAAGGTGGAGAGCGCATGAGCAACGGGTTGATGGACATGGACGAGACACCGGATGCGGCCTTCACGGCCGGTGACAACGGTGACGGCGGCGGGCCGCGGCGGACCGGCCTCTGGGAGGCATTCGTGGCGTACCTGCGGAGCATCAAGAACTCGCCCCGCATCGAGTCCTACTGAGGCTCCCTGCTGGGGTACCGTCTCCCTGATGGACGGCGGGGCGGGAACATGATCATCGAGATCATCGAGTTCACCGTGGCCGACGAGGGTGCTTTCCGGACGCTCAACGACCGTTTCCAGGAGGACGTCGCCTACCAGTCGGCCGGGCTCATGCGACGCACCGTCGCGCGCTCCGACGACGGCACCTGGGTCGACATCAGGCTGTGGTCTGACGACTCTCCCGCACAGATGACGGGGGATGCCTCCGTGCGCGGGGCCTACGGGGCGTCGGTGACGGTCCTTGCCGTGCGGTCCTACCGCGGTCTCTGAGTCACTGCTGCACGATCCCCACGGTGTTCCCCTCGGGGTCCGTGATGGTGGCGATCATCGCGCCGCCCGGGATCTGGTACGGCTGGAACACCACGGTCCCGCCGAGCGCTGCGGCCTTCCCGAGCGTCGCGTGGATGTCGCGCACCTGCACGTAGATGGTCACGCGGGGGACCGTGCCGGCGTTGATGTGGCCGTTGACGCCGGACTCCGGTGAGCCGGGACCGGTCGATATCTGCATGATCGGCCCGTCACCGATGCCCCAGTTGAAGAGCTCGCTGTAGAACGCTCGCTGTGCGTCCGCGTCGCGCGCCTCGATCGAGAAGTAGACGACGGGCCTGGCCCAGTCCGGCGAGGTCATTGCGAGAGCGGGAGGTTGATCATCCAGCGGATGCCGAAGCGGTCCAGGCAGCTGCCCCAGTAGGCACCCCAGTCCATCTCCGCGAGGGGGCCCGAGTTCTCCGTGGAGCCATCCAGCAGGCGCCCGTAGATGCGGTCTGCCTCCTCGCGGGAGTCCGGCTCGATGTTGATCGAGAAGTTGTTGCCGACGCGGAGCTCGTGGCCCGCCGAGGCGAGCATGTCCGTGCCCATGAGCAGGTGGCCCGCGGTGATGGGCAGCACCGCGTGCATCACGCCGTTCCTCTCGTCTCCCGGCAGGTCGTCCATGCCCATGTCGGAGAAGCGCAGCAAGGACTCGATCTGCGTGCCGAAAACGTCGGCGTAGAAACGGAATGCCTCCTCCGTCCGCCCCATGGTGTTGATGTAGGTGCTGACACGTGCCATGACGCGACACTACCCGCGCCGCGTCAGGAGAAGAGCGTCCAGTCGTCGGCCTTGTTGCCGCGCAGCTCGTCGTAGTCGACCTCCACGCAGAGGATCCCGCGCGACTCCGCAAGCGTGCGGGCCTGGGGCTTGATGGACTGCGCCACGAACATCCCCCGCAGCTCGCCGAGAGTGGGGTCGTTCGCGAGGTCCGCGAGGTAGCGGGTCAGTTGCTCCACGCCGTCGATCTCGCCGCGGCGCTTCACCTCGATGACGACGGTGCGGCCCTGCGGGTCCCTGCAGAGGATGTCCACCGGGCCGAGCGCGGTGTAGTGCTCGCGGCGCAGCAGGGTGAGACCCTCCTCCATCACGTGGGGCATCTCGGCGAGAAGTTCCTGCAGGTGCGCCTCCACGCCGTCCTTCTCCAGTCCCGGGTCGGTGCCGAGGTCGTGCGCGGAGTCGCTGAGGATCTCGTGGAGGTGGATCGTCATCACCTCGCCCTTCTTGTTGCGCACCTCCCAGCGGCCGTCCAGCTCGAGCAGCTCGTTCGGGGCGTTCATCCAGTTCAGAGGCTTGTAGGCGCCGCCGTCGGCGTGGATCGCCACGCACCCGTCCGCCTTCACCATGATGAGGCGCGTCGCCTCCGCGAGCCGGGTCTCGAGGCGGCCCGTGTAGACGACGCTGCAGCGCGCGACGACCAGCCTCATATGCCGATGTGGTCGCGCATCCGCCTGTTGATGAGGTCGCGGCGCTCCTGGAGCTGGCGGTAGGTGAGGGTCTCGGTGGACTCGCTGACGCCGAGGCCGGCCTTGAGGCTGCCCATGTCGATCTCGATGTCGTCCGGGTTCACGCCCAGCTCCTGGGCGAGCCTCATTCCGTGGCGCTGCATGAAGGTCATGGAGATGCTGGTCAGCTCGCCGATGATGTCCAGGTCCGGCGCCAGACGTGCGATGGCGCCGTCGAGGAAGACCATGTTCTTCACGTAGAGCATGAGCTCCTTCGGGAGCTTCGCGCCGTATGCGAGCAGCGCCTTCACGATGCGCTGCACCTCCTTCACCAGTTCCTCCCCGGACAGCGTGGTCGGGTCGACCGTGGGCTGGTCGAGCCCGAGGTCGCGGATGACCGCGTCGATGTCGGTGTCCTGGGGGAGCGCACCGAGGTCGCACAGGGCCTTCACCTGGCCGCGCAGGTCGTTGGTGGTCGCTCCCAGCATGAGGCGCATGAACGCGAGGCGCTTCTTGTTGGTGAGACGTCCGACGATGCCGAAGTCGAGGAGTGCGGTGCGGCCGTCGGGCAGCACGAAGAGGTTCCCGCCGTGGAGGTCGCCGTGGAACACGCCGTGGATGAGCGCGCCCTCCATGAACGCGATCATCCCCGTCCTCACCACGGCCTCCGTGTCGATGCCGGCGGCCTTCATGCCCGCCACGTCGTCGAAGTTGAAGCCGCGGAGACGCTGCATCACCAGGATCCTGCGCGTGACCAGCCGCGGGTGCGGCCTCGGCACCACGTACCCGGCCTGGTCGAGCTCACGGAGGATGCCGGCGACGTCGACCATGTTGGCCGCCTCCATGCGGAAGTCGAGCTCCTCCACGATGGTCTCGGCGAAGAGCTCCACGAGAGCCGGCGGGTTCGCGAGCGCGGCGACGGGGATGCGCCCGATGAGGAACGGGGCGATCCACGCCATGACGGTCAGGTCCTTGCGCACCATCACCGACACGGTGGGCCGCTGCACCTTGACCACGACCTCCTCGCCGGTGAGGAGCGTGGCGGCGTGCACCTGGGCGATCGACGCCGCCGCGAGGGCAGTGCGGTCGAACGAGGAGAAGACCTGGTCGATCCGCGCGCCGAGGTCCTGCTCCACAGTGAGGCGCACCTTGTCCCACGGCTCGGCCGGCACCTGGTCGCGGCAGCGCTTGAACTCGTCCACCAGTTCGGAGGGGAAGAGACCCTCTCCGCTCGAGATGATCTGGGCGAGCTTGATGTAGGTGGCGCCGAGTCGCTCGATGGCGCGGCGCAGCCTGAGCGAGAGATGCGCGCGGGACTGCTCGGGCGTCGTGAACCGCCCGCGCTTCTTGCGCACCCACCACGGCGCGATAGCCCAGCCGAGAGTGGCGACCACAACGACGAGGCGCCCGAGCGGCGGGAGACGGCGGCGCTTGATGAGGCGGGGAACCTCGCGCCGCGCGTTGTCGCGCAGCACGACGGCGACCCGGTCCCATGCGATGTCCGACCTGTCGAGCACCCACGGGGCATCGTCGGTGAAGTTGGCCCAGGTGGTGTCCTGCGGAGGGGTCGTCACGCCCCCAAGTCTGCCGTTGCCGCGGCGCCGGCACCCCTCCCGACAGGGCGGTGCACGGGCGCCATGCGACACAATGAGACCGGGAATAAGGGGGCACCATGGCGAACGGTCCGTTGCACGGGGTGAAGGTCGTCGAACTCGGCGTGTGGGTCGCGGGGCCGGCGGCGACCGGGCTGATGGCCGACTGGGGTGCGAACGTCATCAAGGTCGAGCCACCCACGGGCGACCCGCAGAGGGCGGTCTTCGGTGCGCTCGGCGTGGCGGACCAGGCGGGGGTGCCCCCGTTCGAGATCGACAACCGCGGCAAGAAGTCCGTTGTGCTCGATCTGCGCACCGATGACGGCCTCGCCACCATGCACCGCCTGCTGGCGGAGGCGGACGTCTTCGTGTCCAACGTGCGCCCGGCCGGTCTCGCGAGGATGGGGCTGGACCCGGGCTCCTTGACGGCCCGTTACCCGCGCCTCGTCTACGGGCTGCTGACCGGCTACGGCTCCAGGGGACCCGATGTCGACCGTGCCGGGTACGACGTGGGTGCGTTCTGGGCGCGCAGCGGTCTTGCCCACACGCTGGTCGCGCCGGGGGACAACCCGCCGGGCGTGCGCAGCGGCCAGGGCGACCACACGACGGGGCTCTCGATGTGTGCCGGCGTGATGGCCGCGCTGTTCGACCGCGAGCGGACGGGGAAGGGGCGCGTGGTGGAGACGTCCCTCCTGCGGACCGGCATCTACACGATCGGCTGGGACGTGGGTGTCCAGCTGCGGTTCGGCAAGCGGACGGGCACAAAGCGGCGCGAGCAGAACCCGGCACCGCAGATACTCAACTACTCGGCCGGCGACGGTCGTGCATTCTGGTTGCTCGGCCTCGAGGGTGACCGGCACTGGCCCGGCCTGCTGGAGGCGATCGGTCGGCAGGACCTCGCGGAACGCGAGGGATTCGCCACGGCGCGCGAGAGGGCCGTCAACTGCGAGGCTGTGATCGCGGAACTGGACGCGCACTTCGCCACGCAGCCCTACTCGCACTGGACGGCACGGTTCGACGCGAACGACGTGTGGTGGGCCCCGCTCAACTCGATCCCGGAGGCCATCGAGGACCCGCAGGTGATCGCGGCGGGTTCCTTCGTGGACATGACGCCCCAGCCGGGGGAGGCGCCGTACCGCGCGGTGAACTCACCCGTCGATTTCGGCGGGTACGAGCCCACGTACGGACCGGTGCCGAGACTCGGCGAGCACGCCCCGGAGTGGTGAGCGGCCCGCGCGGGGCTCAGTCCTCGCGGCCGCCCCATAGGGCGTGGAGGACCTCGTCGGCGAGTTCCTTGCGGCACACGATGAAGTCCGGAAGCCACGCCTCCCTGCCGTTGTAGACGAGCGGCGACCCGTCGATGCGGCTGGTGTGGAGCCCGGCGGCTTCCGCGACCGCGGCCGGTGCTGCCGAGTCCCACTGGTACATCCCGCCGTCGTGGATGTAGATGTCCGCCTCGTTCATCACGATCGACATCGCCTTGGCGCCGGCACTGCCCAGGCGGAACGCGTCGCACCCGAGAGCGTTCGCCACGACGACCGCGGCGTACGGTGCGCGGTTTCGCGACGTCACGAGACGCGGGTTCCCCTCGGGGCGCGGCGGGATGACGGGCGCGGGGTCGGTGAGGAAGACCCGGTCGATCGCGGGAAGCGCGACCGCACCCGCGGCGAGCCGGCCCTTCTCCCACAGGGCCACGTGGACGGCCCAGTCGCCGCGGTTCTCGCCGTACTCGTTCGTGCCGTCCAGTGGGTCGACGATCCAGACGCGGTCGTTCGTGAGGCGAGTGCGGTCGTCGGCTCCCTCCTCCGACAGCACGGAGTCGGCCGGGCGGGTCGCGCGCAGTGCGTCCGTGAGGAAGTCGTGGCCGAGCGCGTCGCCGGTGTCGCACAGCATCCAGTGAGTGGTGCCGCGGCTGACGAGCGAGTCGCGGTGCGCCACGAGCAGACGACCGGCCCCGGCGGCCAGTTCCCCGGCGAGGGCGTGGTCGTCGAGGCCGGACCACTCCGCCGGGACCTGGTGCGTCACTTCGTACCGCGCGCCATCTCGAGAGCGTCGCGCACGAGTGCCCGTGCCTCGGCCTCGTCAGCACCCGCGGCCACGAGCGCGGCGATCCGCTGCTCCACCCGCTCCGCCACCACGTCGTCGAACACGTCGATGCGCGGCCTGGGTGATGCCGCGGTGACCGCGATGAGCACGAGTGCCGCGACGGCAGTGACCATCCCGATGGTGAGCACCCACCCGGCGTTGTTGCCGTTGATCGAGGTCACGATGATCCCCGCGATGCCCGCGACGAAGATGACCCCGCAGGCGGGCCTGAGGACGCGAAGGAACACCGGGCTCACCTGGCCAGCGGCTTGTACTTGATCCGGTGCGGCTGCTCGGCCGCGGCGCCGAGCTCCTTGCGGCGCCATGCCTCGTACTCGCTGAAGTTGCCCTCGAACCAGCGCACCTGGCTGTCACCCTCGAACGCGAGCACGTGGGTCGCGATGCGGTCGAGGAACCAACGGTCGTGGCTGATGACCACCGCGCATCCCGGGAACTGCTCCAGCGCGTCCTCGAGGGCGCGGAGGGTGTCCACGTCGAGGTCGTTCGTGGGCTCGTCGAGCAGCAGAAGGTTTCCGCCGCGCTTCAGGAGCTTGGCGAGGTGCACGCGGTTGCGCTCGCCGCCCGAGAGGTCGCCGACGAGCTTCTGCTGGTCGCTGCCCTTGAAGTTGAACGACGCCACGTAGGCACGGCCGTGTATCTCGCGCCCGCCGACCTTCATGTGCTCGACGCCGTCGGTGATCTCCTCGTAGACCGTCTTCTTCGCGTCGAGGTCGTCGCGGTTCTGGTCCACGTAGCTCATCTGCACCGTGTCGCCCACCGTGATGGTGCCCGAGTCCGGGGCCTCCTGGCCGGCGAGCATGCGGAACAGCGTGGTCTTGCCGGCGCCGTTCGCGCCGATGATGCCGACGATGCCCGCGGGCGGGAGCTTGAACGAGAGGTTGTCGATGAGCAGCCGGTCGCCGAAGCCCTTGGACAGGCCCTCGACCTCGATCACCGTGTCGCCGAGCCTCGGCCCAGCCGGGATCGCGATCTCCAGGCGGTCCGGACCGCGCTCGGCGGCCATGGCCTCGGCGTGCAGCTTGTCGTACGCGGCGAGACGCGCCTTGCCCTTGGCCTGGCGGGCCTTCGGTGACATCTTCACCCACTCGAGCTCGCGGGCGAGGGTGCGCGCGCGGGTCTCGCTCGCCTTCTCCTCGGCCTCCAGGCGCTGGCGCTTCTGCTCCAGCCAGCTGGAGTAGTTGCCCTCGAACGGGAAGCCGCGGCCGCGGTCGAGCTCCAGGATCCATTTCGCGACGTTGTCCAGGAAGTAGCGGTCGTGGGTGATCGCGACCACGGTGCCGGGGTACTCCTGGAGGAACCTCTCCAGCCAGTCGACGCTCTCGGCGTCAAGGTGGTTGGTGGGCTCGTCCAGCAGGAGCAGGTCCGGGCGTGAGAGCAGAAGACGGCACAGAGCGACACGGCGGCGCTCGCCGCCTGAGAGCTTCGTGACGTCCGAGTCGTTCGGGGGGCAGCGCAGCGCGTCCATCGCGATCTCGACGTTGCGCTCCAGGCTCCAGGCGTCAGCTGCGGCGATCTTGTCCTCGAGCTCGGCCTGCAGGGCGCCGACCTTGTCGTAGTCGGCATCCGGGTCCCCCCACATCGCCATGACCTCGTTGTAGCGGTCGATGAGGGCCTGCACCGGCGCCACGCCGTCCATCACGTTGCCGAGCACGTCCTTCGCAGGGTCGAGCTGGGGCTCCTGCTCCAGCAGGCCCACGGTGAACCCGGGGGTCAGCCGCGCCTCGCCGGTGTAGCCGTCGTCCAGGCCGGCCATGATGCGCAGGAGACTGGACTTGCCGCTGCCGTTGGAGCCGAGGACGCCGATCTTGGCCCCCGGGTAGAAGGAGAGCGAGATGTTCTCCAGGATCGTGCGGTCAGGGGGATAGAACCTGGCGAGCTTGTGGCAGGTGTAGATGAACTCGTGGGCCATGACGGACCCGAGGCTAGTTCGGTGGCCGCAATTCCGCCCTGCCCGCACCGACGGCTGGTACTTTGACCCGTGCGTCCCCCCGGACGCGACAGACAAGGGGAACCATTCATGAACGCGGCGAATCTCTTCAGCCAGTACCACATCGGCAACTTCTGGTTCAGGTACCTGCATGTCCTCGCGGGCATCGCCTGGATCGGCCTGCTGTACTACTTCAACTTCGTCCAGGTGCCGGGTCTCGCGGCCTACGGCGACGAGGGCAAGGCCCGCAACATCACCATCACCCAGATCGCCACCCGCGCCCTCTGGTGGTTCCGCTGGGCGGCCGTGGCCACCCTCGCGACCGGACTCCTCATCGTCGGCGTCGTGCCCGACTACATGCAGGACTTCATGAACCACGCGGGCGACGACCCGGCGAACGCCAAGAACGCGGCGATCACCGTGGGCATGCTCCTCGGCATCACCATGGCGGCGAACGTGTGGATGGTCATCTGGAAGAACCAGAAGGTCGTCATCGCGAACGCGACGAACGTGCTGAACGGCGGCGAGGCCGACCCGAACGCGGCCGGCGCAGGCCGCCGCGCCATGCTGATGTCCCGCCAGAACATGATCTTCTCGGTCTCCATGCTCTTCTACATGGTCGGCGCCGCGCACTTCTACCCGGAGGCCTTCTCGGCGACCACCAGCGACGGCTACACCTTCATCATCATCGCGGTCGTGCTGGGTGCCCTGCTGCAGCTCAACGCACTCGGCAAGTTCGGGGGCACTGCCGCCGGCAACAAGATGCTGAAGCCCTACGAGTCGCACAAGAACGCGATCATCACCAGCGTCGTGCTGTGGCTCGTGCTCTTCGTCGTCTCGATCGTCTTCATGGGCTGAACAAGACCCTGATCTCCGCACACGGAAGGGCCGCCCCTCGGGGCGGCCCTTCTGCGTTCCCGGCGCACGGCCGGGGCCGATGCGGCGGCTACTC
>CAZZFB010000053.1:0-3214 GCA_964653385.1 uncultured Bifidobacterium sp.
GAGTACCGCCAGCGGTTCCACAAGGACGTCGTCATCGACATGGTGTGCTACCGGCTCCACGGCCACAACGAGGGGGACGACCCCAGCTACACCCAGCCGCTCATGTACAAGGCGATCGCCGAGAAGCGCCCCGTGCGCAAGATGTACGTGGAGAGCCTCGTCAAGCGCGGCGACATCTCCATGGAGACCGCCGAGCAGGCACTCGTGGACTACCAGCAGAAGCTGCAGACCGCCCTCGACGAGGCGCGCGCGAACGCGCCGGCCAAGGTGAAGGCGGCCCGTCCGCCGGCACCCGTCGGTGTCCTGCCGCACGTGAACACGGGCATCAGCCGGTCGGACGTGGACAGGATCTTCCGCCAGCTCACGAACTACCCGGAGGGCTTCAACCCGCACCCGAAGCTGGTCCGCCAGTTCGAGCAGCGCGTCAAGCAGTACGAGACCGACGGCGACGTCGAGTGGGCCGTGGGCGAGGCTCTCGCGTTCGGGTCGCTCATCCTCGAGGGCTTCGACGTGCGCCTTGCCGGCGAGGACTCCCGCCGCGGCACGTTCAGCCAGCGCCATTCCTCGCTCGTCGACTACGAGACGGCGCGCCCGTGGCTGCCGCTGCGCGACCTCCCCGGCGCGACCGGGTATTTCTGGGTGTACGACTCGCTGCTGTCCGAGTACGCGACGCTCGCGTTCGAGTACGGGTACTCGCACGCGAACCGGAACGCGCTCGTGATGTGGGAGGGGCAGTTCGGTGACTTCGTCAACGGCGCCCAGATCGTGATCGACCAGTACATCGTGGCCGCCGAGGACAAGTGGAAGCAGCAGAACGGTCTCGTCATGCTGCTGCCCCACGGGTACGAGGGCCAGGGGCCGGAGCACTCGAGCGCCCGCATCGAGCGCTTCCTGCAGCTGTGCGCCGAGGACAACATCCAGGTGGTGAACGCCACCACGGCCGCCCAGTACTTCCACGTTCTCCGCCGCCAGCTCCACCGTGACATCCGCAAGCCGCTCGTGATCTTCACCCCGAAGGCGCCCCTGCGCATGAAGGAGAGCCGCTCGCGGATCGAGGACTTCACGGACGGCTCGTTCCAGGAGGTCCTGGACGACCACACCGTCACGGACCGGTCATCTGTCAGCCGCGTGGTGCTGTGCAGCGGCAAGGTCGCCTGGGACGCCATGGCCGAGCGCACGAAGCGCAATGCTCCCGTCGCGGTCATCCGTGTGGAGCAGCTGTACCCGTTCCCGCTGGCCCAGATCAACGAGATGCTGACCCGCTACCCGAACGCCAAGGAGATCGTGTGGCTCCAGGAGGAGCCGGAGAACATGGGTCCCTGGCACTTCGTGGAGCACCGCATCTGGCGCGTGAAGGAGCGCGGCTACGACCTGCGCCACGTGGCGCGTGTCGAGTCCGGCAGCCCGGCGACCGGCTCGAAGGCGATCTCCGACCAGGAGCTCGCCGACCTCATGGACGAGACCTTCCAGGGCTTCTGACGCGGCCCCCGGGTCACCCGAACTGCAGGCCGAGGTGCCCCGAGAGTTCCGCGAGCGCGACCGAGGGGTCGCCGACCTTGATGGTTCGCATGCCCATGGCGGCTGCGGGCTTGAGGTTGATGCCGAGGTCGTCCAGGAACACGCACTCGTCCGGTGACACCGCGAGCAACCCGCAGGCGATCTCGTAGAACCGCGGCTCCGGCTTGCGGCAGCCCACCTTGCTGCTCTCCACCACGTGGTGGAACCTGGACATGACCGCCCGCACCTCGGCCTGGCGCTCGTTCGCCGGCTCGGCCGTGGAGACCACGTTGTTCGTGAGGCATGCAGTGAGGAACCCGGCCGCGATCACGGCATCGAGGGCCGCGACCATGGCGGGCCGCACATCGCCCGAGAGAAGCGCCAGCACGTCGGCACCGGGGATGCGGTGGCCGAGGGCCTCGCTCTCGTCGGCGAAGTGGCGGTCGAACTCGGCGGGGGAGATGTCGCTGCGCTCCAGGCGGGCCCATGCGTTGGTGTGCGGGTCGGTGGCATTCACCCGGCGGATGATGTCCCTCGGCAGGCCGTTCGCGTCCTCGTAGCGGTTGAAGGCCTCGAAGGGGCTGGACAGGATGACGCCGCCGAAGTCCCAGAGGACGGCGCGGAGGGGCTTGTTCGGCACGGGGACGAGGCTAGACGGGCCTCGTCCCGCAGAAGCAGGCGGTCGGGTGGTTGACTGTCGGGGTGACCAAGCACATCATCGTCGACGGCTCCAACATCGCCACCGAGGGCCGCTCCACCCCCAGCCTCGCCCAGCTGCACGAGGCCGTGACGGCCTTCATCAAGGAGTACCCGAGCGCCAAGATCACCGTGGTCGTGGATGCCACGTTCGGCCACCGGATCGCCAAGAAGGAGGTCGCCGAGTTCAACAAGGCGATCGAGCACAACGAACTGGTCGCCCCGCCCGCCGGCGCCATCGGCCGCGGCGACGCATTCATCCTCGCCATCGCGGAGAAGGCCAAGGCCACGATCCTCTCGAACGACAGCTTCCAGGAGTTCCACGGCAAGTACAAGTGGCTCTTCGACGAGGGCAGGCTCATCGGCGGCAAGCCGGTGCCCCACGTCGGCTGGGTGTTCGTCAGCCGGGTGCCGGCCCGCGGCGAGACCAGCCGCAAGGCCGTCCGGACGGGCAAGGTCGTGGCGAAGGAGCACACCCCCAGCCCGGAGGCGCGCAAGCCGATGCCGGTGCCGAAGACGCCGCCCCCCGGCGCGCGCGAGAAGATGATCAACGCGGTGATGCCGTACCTCGGGTTCGTGGAGAAGCACCCGGTGGGGAGCACCGTCCACGCCGTGGTCGACGGATACGCCGCGAACGGGATGACCGTGAAGATCGGTGACATCAGCGGCTACGTGCCGATCCGCAACATGTCGTCGCCCCCGCCGCGCAGCGCCCGGGAGAAGTTCAAGATGGGTGACGAGATGGACCTGGTCATCGTGTCGTACACGCCCTCGCGCCGCTCCGTCGACCTCGCCGTCCCCGGTGTCGTCGAGGTGAAGAAGCCCGAGCCTGCGAAGAAGTCCGCCGCGAAGAAGGCTGCTCCTGCACGCAAGGCTGCCGCCGCAAAGGATGTGCCCGCGAAGAAGGCTGCTCCTGCACGCAAGGCCGCCACCGCAAAGGATGCGACGGCGAAGAGGGCGGCGCCCGCGAAGAAGGCCGTCGCCAAGAAGGCCGCTCCTGCGGCGAAGGAAACTGCAGCCA
>CAZZFB010000053.1:3314-11430 GCA_964653385.1 uncultured Bifidobacterium sp.
GCGAAGAAGGCCGTCGCCAAGAAGGCCGCTCCTGCGGCGAAGGAAACTGCAGCCAGGAAGGCCCCGGCGAAGAAGGCGGCCCCGGCGAAGAAGGCCGTCGCCAAGAAGGCCTGAGCGCACGTCTTCGGCGGCGGTCGCGCCGACCGCTACGGTCACTGCCGTGCTGATCGCGACCTGGAACGTCAACTCGCTGCGTGCGCGCATGCCGCGCGTCGAGCAGTGGCTGACGGAGACCAAGCCGGACGTCCTGTGCATGCAGGAGACGAAACTCGCCAACGACAAGTTCCCCGTGGCCGAGATGGCCGCGCTCGGGTACGAGAGCGCGCACTTCGGACAGGGCCAGTGGAACGGGGTGGCGATCCTCTCGCGGGTCGGGCTGGACGGCGTCCTGCCCAATTTCGCACCGGGGGTGGAGCAGGACACCGAGGCGCGCATCATCACCGCGACGTGCGGGGGAGTGCGCATCTCGTCCGTGTACGTGCCGAACGGCCGAGAACTGGACCACGACCACTACCGCTACAAGCTGTCGTGGATGAAGAGGCTGCGCCAGCACCTCGACACGGACACCTCCGCCTCCGCGGACGTGGTCGTGATGGGCGACTTCAACATCGCCCCGGAGGACCGCGACGTCTGGGACCCCTCCAAGTTTGTCGGCGCGACGCACGTCAGCCAGGCAGAGCGCGACGTTCTCGCCGAGGTGTGCGGGTTCGGCCTCACCGACACCTTCCGCCGCTTCCATGACGAGGAGAAGCTGTTCAGCTGGTGGGACTACCGCGGCGGCGACTTCCACAAGGGGCACGGCATGCGCATCGACCTCATCCTCGCCACGGAGTCCGTGGCGAGCCGCTCCGTGTCGTCCTCGATCGACCGCAACGCACGGAAGGGAGAGAAGCCGAGCGACCACGCTCCCGTCCTCCTGGAGATCGGTCCGGCATGACGGAGAAGGAGACGTTCACCTTCCCGACGTTCCACGAGCGGTCGGTTCCCCTCACGGACGCCGACAACGCACGCATCGAGCTCACGCAGCTGACCCGGGCCCTCATCCGCGAGTCCTTCGTGTCCACAGCAAGCGACGACGACATGCAGGCGGCCATCGACGCTGTCAGGACCGCTGTCGAGGCCGTGAAGCGGGCCACCGGGCGCGACGTCGGGGCCTTCAACTCGAACTTCATGGACCGGAGCCCGTTCATGGGTCTCATGAACCCGCTCGCACCGCCCATGTCGGCCCGGCTCGACCCGGACGACGGCGAGTGGGGGTCGGTCCTGTGCGCCGTGACGTTCACGGAGCCGTTCGAGGGGCCGCCGGGCCACGTGCACGGAGGATTCCTGGCCGGGGTCTTCGACGAGATCCTCGGCCAGGCGCAGTCGTTGTCGGGGAGACCGGGGATGACGGGGAAGCTGTCGATCTCCTACCGCGCCCCCACGCCCCTCTTCACGGAGCTGCACCTGCGCGGGTGGATCGAGCGCATCGAGGGCCGCAAGATCTTCACGCACGCGACGCTGCACAACGGCGCGACGCTCTGCTGCGAGGCCGACGGCCTGTTCATCTCGATGCCGGAGGACCTGCGGCACCTGCTCCAGAAGGGCCGGGACGCTACGCCCGGCCGGCAGAGCTGACCACGGCGAGGATCGACTCGCCGTGCCGCGTGGCGAATGCCATGTCGATGACGTCGGCAAGCTCGCGCACGGTCGCCGGCCGCGTGCGCACGATCTCCTTGATGTGCCTGTCCGTGAGGATTCCGTTCGCGCTCAGTCCTGACCTGCGCGCGACGGCCTCGCGCCAGTCGCGGAGTGCATCCGCCAGCGGGTCGCGCTGTTCTGCCTCCCGTGCCCGCTCCCGGATCGCCGGGGGCGGACCCTGCTGGCTCAGCCTGCGCTCCGCCTCCACCGGCAGCCACGACGAACGGGAGCGGGAGCGCCCGCGCCGCGTCGCGGCCCAGGTGACCACCAGGTCTGTCGCCGCGCGGGTGAGCGCGACATAGCCGAGGCGCGCCTCCTCGGCCTTCTGCGGCACGGTCCGCGCGGACGAGTGCGGCAGGTACCCGGTCTCTGCCGCCGCCACCACGACGCCCCACCATTCGCGGCCCTTTGCCGCATGGAACGTCATCACCTCGACGCCGCTCACGTCCTGCTGGTCGGCCGACGTCAGCAGCCAGGAGCCGAACGCGCGGCCGTCGACGCCGCCCCCGCGGTTCTCGTCGAGGAAGCGGCGCACGTACCCGGCGAGGTCGTGCTCCGCCGAGCCCGGCGCGTAGTCGCCGGAGTCGAGCACGTCGCTCGACCAGATGGAGAGAGCGTCACGGGAGGAGAGGGACGTGGCCTGGGCGACGGCGGCCGACCAGTCGGGGCCGCGGCGCCCGGAGCGCACTGGTATGTCGCAGGCCTCGAGAAAGGTCCGGACGGTGTCGGCGAGAGCGTTCACCCGCACCAGCACGGCCAGTTGGTTCCAGGTGCCGCACGTCCGCTGCATGCGGGTCAGCTCGACCGCGACCGTGCGCAGTTCGTCCATCTCGTCGTCGCAGGCCGCGAACGCGACAGGGCCGCCGTTCGGCCTGCAGGAGACCGCCTCCACCTGTTGGCCGGCGTTGCGCAGCAGGCGTGTCGCGGCCTCCACGACCTGCGGCGTGCACCGGTAGTTGGACGGGAGAGTCACCACGTGCGCGCCGGTGCCGAGGCCCGGGAGCTCGTCGAACAGCGTGCTGTCGGCGCCGTTGAAACCGTAGATCGCCTGGTTCGGGTCTCCCACCACGAAGAGATCGGCGGGGTCGTCGAGGAGGAGCCTGAGGAACTCGTACTGCAGCGGGTTCATGTCCTGTGCCTCGTCCACCGAGACGTGGCGGAACTGGTGGCGGATGGAAGCGAGGAACCGCCTGTCCTCGCGCGCGTCGCGCACCACGTGGGAGATGAGGTCGTTCGTGTCCACCACGCCGCGCCTCCGCTTCAGGGCGTCGTACTTCTGCACGGCTGACCGGAACTCGTCCGACTTCATCTCGCGGTGCAGGCCGGACGCGGCGAGGGCGTCCTCAATCGCGCGCTGCGTCATGAGCCGCACCGTCGCGTGGTCGATTGCCGATGCGAGGCGGGGCAGGGACGCCTGTTTCACGTCCTTGCCCACGGCGGTCCGGAGCAGCGCGTTGCGGTCGGTGGCGACGAGCGGCTTCTGCCTGCCCGTGTCGGAGGCACGCTGGGTCAGCAGCCGCAGCCCCAGCGCGTGGAACGTGTGCACGCTCGGCTGGCCGTCGATGCCGAAGCGGCGGAGCCGCGTGCGCATCTCCGTGGCGGCCTGCCGCGTGAACGTGATGGCGAGCGTGTGGTCGGGGGACGCGGTGCCCGATGCGACCCGCCATGCGATCCGCCGGGTGAGCACGGTGGTCTTGCCGGAGCCGGCTCCTGCACGCACGACCACGACCCCGACGGGTGCCGTCACGGCGGACAACTGGTCCGGGTCGAGACCCCGCACGATGTCCTCCGCCGTGGCGGGGGCTGAGTCGTCGGGGTCGAGGCGCACGGGACGAAACTAGGCGGTGGCTACCATCGTTGCCATGCCGTTCCCGCAGAAGAACCTGAACGACGACGAGTCGCTCATTCTCGACCTGCACCCGCACTGGTGGTACTACGCACCGGCCCTGTTGTCCACAGCGGTTGTGTGCATCCTCGGGCTCACGGTCCTCACGAACTTTGACGGTTGGCAGCAGACAACCCTCGGCAGCATCAGCCTCGCGGCGATCGTGGTGGCGGGCGGCTGGCTGGTCGTGCAGGTCGTGAAGTGGCGCACCACCTACTTCGTGCTGACCAGCCACAGGGTGATCTACCGGGAGGGCGTCGTGGCCCGCAACGGCGTGGAGATCCCCCTCGAGCGTGTCAACAACGTGAACTTCAACCAGACGATCTTCGAGCGGCTCATAGGGGTCGGCGACATCCTCATCGAGTCCGGCGGACAGGACGGCAAGCAGCGCTTCTCGGACATCGCCCGGCCGATGACCGTGCAGAACGAGATCCACCAGGCCCTGCAGACGTACCGGGAGGGGATGTTCCGCCCGGCCCCGACACGGTTCGACGTGGCCGACCAGCTGGAGCGGCTGGAGGCCCTGCGTGACCGCGGGGCCCTCACGGACGCAGAGTTCGAGCTCCAGAAGCGCCGCCTCCTCGGCTGAGGCCCGCCGGCAGGGCCCGGGACGGCGTCCGTTTCGGGCTGGACGCCCGCGGTTTGGGAGACTGACGCAATGCCACAGACCACGTTGCCGTCAGGGATCACCATCGAGTACGAGACGATGGGCGACCCTTCCGGGCCGACGATGCTCTGGATCATGGGGTTCACGGCCCAGATGACCGCGTGGCACGACGATTTCATGAGGATGTTCGTCGACGACGGCTTCCATGTGGTGCGGTTCGACAACCGGGACTGCGGGCTCTCCTCGAAGCTGGACGGCATCATGGCGGAGACCGACAAGGTGACCGCAGCAGTGATGATGGGGGAGACTCCGCCCCCGGTTCCCTACACCCTCTCCGACATGGCTGCCGACGCCGCGGGCGTGCTCGACGCCGTGGGTGCGGAGCGTGCCCACATCATCGGCGCCTCGATGGGCGGCATGATCGCCCAGACGTTCGCGATCGAGCACCGGCACCGCACGATCAGCCTCACCTCGATCATGTCCACCGTGGGCGACCTGGCGTACGGCACCCCCACCGACGAGGCCCTCGCCGCGCTGCTCGCCCCGCCTGCACCCGACCGCGCCGCCTACATCGAGGGCGCGGCCAACTGGGCCGTGTGGTGCTCGAAGAAGCACTTCGACCTTGCCGAGGCCAGGGCGCGCGCGGCCCGCGAGTACGACCGCAGCTTCTACCCGGAGGGTGCGCACCGTCAGCTCGCGGCGATCTACGCATCCGGTGACCGCTCGGAGATGCTGCGCAGCCTGGACGTCCCGACACTCGTGATCCACGGGCGCGACGACACGCTCCTGACCCCCAGCGGCGGCGAGCGCACGGCGGAGCTGATCCCCGGTGCCGTTCTGCTGAAGCTGAACGACATGGGGCACGACATGCCGGAGCCGCTCTGGCCCGTCTACCGCGAGGCCATCGGCGGGCACGTCCGCCGCAGCCACCGCTGACCGAACGACACCAACGAACAACACCAACGAACACCAACGAACAGCACGGCGGCACGCCGCCCGACAACACGGAGGACACCCAACCATGGCCGGACCACTCACCGGATACCGGATTCTCGAGATCGCGGGCATCGGCCCCGGCCCCTTCGCCGCGATGCTCCTCGCCGACATGGGCGCGGAGGTCATCCGCGTCGACCGTGCGCAGTCGGTGCGCGGCCCGGCCCCCGACAAGCCCGCGGGCGACCTCATGCTGCGCGGCCGCCGCAACATCGCGCTCGACCTGAAGAACCCCGACGGCGTGGAGACGCTTCTGCAGCTCGTCGAGAAGGCCGACGCGATCATCGAGGGTTTCCGTCCCGGCGTCATGGAGCGTCTCGGAGTGGGCCCCGACGTCTGTCTCGCCCGCAACCCGCGCCTCGTCTTCGGCCGCATGACCGGCTGGGGCCAGGAGGGCATGTACGCCCAGGCTGCAGGCCACGACATCAACTACATCGCACTGGCCGGCTCACTTGCGCACTTCGCACGCAGGGGCGAGGCCCCGGTGCCGCCCCTCAACATGGTCGGGGACTTCGGCGGCGGCGGCATGTTCCTCGCGTACGGCGTCGTCTGTGCCCTGCTCGAGGCGCAGAAATCGGGCAGGGGCCAGGTCGTCGACACCGCGATGGTCGACGGGGCGGCGGTTCTCATGACGATGTTCTGGTCGTTCAAGTCCATGGGGATCTTCAACGAGAACGCACCCGGCACGAACCTGCTGGACACCGGCGCCCACTTCTACGACGTGTTCGAGTGCAAGGACGGAAGGTACGTGTCGCTCGGGTCGATCGAGCCGCAGTTCTACGCCGAACTGATGGAGCTCACCGGTCTGAAGGACGACCCCGACTTCGCCCGCCAGATGGACCAGTCGATGTGGCCGGGCCTGAAGGAGCGCCTGCGCGAGGTGTTCCGCGGGAAGACGCGCGACGAGTGGTGCGCGATCATGGAGGCGACCGACGTCTGCTTCGCCCCCGTCCTCACCATGAGCGAGGCGGCGGCCCACCCGCACAACGTGGAGCGCCGCACCTTCGTGGAGGCCAACGGGCACATGCAGCCCGCGCCGGCTCCGCGCTTCTCGCGCACCGTCCCGCAGATCGGGCGCGCGTCGGCCCACCCCGGCCAGCACACGGAGGAGGTCCTGCGCGAGTGGGGCGTTCCCGACGTGGAGGCCAGGCTCGCGGGCGGCGCGGCGAAGCAGGCGTAGTGGCGACACTGGTCTTCCTGCACGCCCATCCTGACGACGAGAGCATCAGCACCGGCGGAACCATCGCACGTGCCGTCGCCGAGGGCCACAGGGTCGTGCTCGTCGTCGGCACCAACGGCGACCACGGCGAGACGCCGCAGGACCTCGCACCGGGGGAGACCCTGGTGGACCGCCGCCGGGCCGAGACCGAGAGGTCGTGCGCGGTCCTCGGCGTGCACCGTCTCGAGTGGCTGGGGTACGCGGACAGCGGGATGACCGGCTGGGAGCAGAACTCCGCACCAGCTGCGTTCATGCGGGCCGACGTGGAGGAGGCGTCGGCACGCCTGCTGCGCATCATCGACGAGGAGAACGCCGATGTCCTCGTCGGGTACGACTGGCACGGCGGCTACGGCCACCCCGACCACATCATGGTGCACAGGGTCGTGCACGCGGCGGCTGCGCAGCGGCCGGCGCTGTCCCTGTTCGAGGCCACGATGAACCGCGACCGAGTGCGCCAGCGCATGCAGGCGGCGTTCGACGCAGGCTTCATGAAGGAGGAGGACAAGTGGGACGTGGACGGCCCCGCCGACGACGGCAACCCGTTCGGTTCCCTCGAGTCGGAGATCTCGCTCATGGTCGACGTGCGTGCGCACGCGGCGCGCAAGAAGGAATCCGTGAAGTGCCACGCCAGCCAGGTGACGGACTCCAGTTTCTTCCTCTCGATGCCCGAGGATGCGTTCGTCGACGCGTTCGGGTGGGAGTGGTTCATCAAGCCGGGGGACGCGTCCCCGATGCGCGAGGGGTTCATCGTCTGATGGCCCGCATCTACATGGTGCGCCACGGCCGCGCCGCCGCGGGCTGGAACGTGGACCCGGACCCGGGCCTCGACGAGCTCGGGCGTTCCCAGGCGCTTGCGGTCGCCACGGAACTCGTGCCGCGCGGTGCGATGGACGTCGTGACCAGCCCGTTGCTGCGCTGCCGGCAGACGGCGTTCCCCACCGCGACGGCATGGGGCACGGAGGCCAGGGTGGAACCGCGGGTCGGCGAGATCCCGTCGCCCGAGGGCTACGACCTGGAGAACAGGGTGGACTGGCTGCGCGAGGCGATGGCAGGCACGTGGTCGGAGGTCGCGCAACGGTCGGGTGCGCACTATCGCGCGTACCGCGACTCGGTGGCGGCGGCGGTGAAGGAACTGCGCCGCGACACCGTGGTGTTCAGCCACTTCATCGCGATCAACGCGGTCATCGGGGCCGCAACACGCGACGACCGAGTCGTCATCGCCAGCCTCGACAACTGCTCGGTCACCGTTCTCGACGTGCCGGGGGACGGCACGATCGCACTCGTCGAGACCGGGGGAGAGGCCGACACCCTCATCCGTTAGCGCGCGCGGTCACCCCAGTCGGTAGCCTCGTCTGCGTGACAGCCCTGATGCTCCGCGACCTCCATGTCTCGTGGTCCTGGGTCGTCATCATCGGCAACGCCCTCGCGGGAATCTGGGCGCTCTCGGCCCACCGGGTCACGCAGCTGCGAAGCCGTGCGCTGTGGTGGTTCACCGGCCTCGTCCAGTTCGCGGTGTTCGTCCAGGTGGCCCTGGGCGTGGCCCTGGTCAACAAGCACAAGATCGGTTTCCCGCAGTTCCACGCGTTCTACGGTTTCGTCGCCATCATCGCGATCGCGATCATCTACTCGTACCGCGCGCAGCTGAAGTCGCGCGTGTACCTGCTCTACGGGTTCGGGGGGCTGTTCCTGATGGGCCTCGGCATCCGGGCGATGCTCGTCGGCCAGGGCTGAC
>CAZZFB010000054.1:0-11413 GCA_964653385.1 uncultured Bifidobacterium sp.
CCGTTAGCCTTGACGGCGTGACAGGGGAGCCCCAGAAGTACGTCGTGCGCACCTTCGGGTGCCAGATGAACGAGCACGACTCCGAGCGCATCTCCGGCCTCCTGCAGAGCGACGGCATGGAGGCCGTGGAGGACGACGCCGAGGCGGACGTCATCGTGCTGAACACCTGCTGCATCCGGGAGAACGCGGACAACAAGCTGTACGGCACCCTCGGCCACCTGAAGACGTGGAAGGCGGCGCGCGAGGGGCGCCAGATCGTGGTGGCGGGCTGCCTCAGCCAGAAGGACAAGGACGGGGTGCAGAAGCGCGCCCCGTGGGTGGACGTGGTCATGGGCACCCACAACGTGCACCGCACCGCGGAACTGGTGCGCGAGTCGCGCCTGCACGGCCCGGTCACCGAGATCTACGACGAGGCCGTGAACGACGACCACGTGCTGTTCCCCAGCGCCCTGCCGGCGCGGCGCGAGACCACGTACAACGCGTGGGTCACCATCCAGATCGGGTGCGACAACACGTGCGCGTACTGCATCGTGCCGGCCGTCCGCGGCAAGGAGATCAGCCGGCCAGCGGCCGACATCGTTGCCGAGGTGGCGTCGCTCGCCGCCTCCGGGGTCACCGAGGTGACCCTGCTCGGGCAGAACGTGAACAGCTACGGCCGCGACCTGTCGCTCGCAGAGCGCCGCGACGGGGCGGACGTGCGCGTCGCCCCGCAGTTCGCTGACCTGCTGCGCAGCGTGGGGAGCGTGGAGGGCATCCGCCGCGTCCGCTACACCAGCCCCCACCCGAAGGACATGCGCACCGACGTGCTCGAGGCCATGGCATCCACTCCTGCCGTGTGCGAGCACCTGCACTACCCGCTGCAGTCGGGCTCGGACAGGGTGCTCGCGCTCATGCACCGCGGCTACACCGGCGCCAGGTACCTGGAGAGGCTCGCCGAGGCGCGCCGGCTCATGCCCGACCTCGCCGTCACGACCGACATCATCGTGGGCTTCCCCGGGGAGACGGAGGACGACTTCGTGCGCACGCTCGAGGTGGCCGCGGAGGCCGACTTCGACTCCACCTACACCTTCATCTTCTCGCCGCGAGACGGCACCGAGGCCGCCGGCATGACGGAGCACTTCGTGGATCCCGCGGTCGTGGCCGGCAGGTTCGAGCGGCTGCGCACCGTGGTGGAGCGATCCGCGTTGAGGCGCCACGAGGCGCGCGTCGGCCGCACCGAGGAGATCGTGGTGGAGGGGCCGAGCAAGCGCGACCCATCGGTGGTCACGGGGCGCACGCGCCAGAACAAGCTGGTCCACTTCGTCCCGGGCGTGCAGCTGCGGCCCGGCACCTACGCGAACGTGGAGATCGTGCGGGCCGCGCCGCATTTCCTGCAGGGAGAGCTGCGCGAGGTCCTCGCCGAGGCCACGCACCGCATCCGCATCCCGGTCGCGTCTGCATGAGCCGTCCGCCCGTCGTGGTGCTCGGCCCCACGGCGAGCGGGAAGAGCGACGTGGCCATGGCCGTTGCCCTCGCCGCGGGCGGCACGCACATCGTGGCCTGCGACGCGATGCAGGTGTACAGGGGGATGGACATCGGCACTGCGAAGCCGACGGCGGCCGACAGGGCGGCGGTCGCGCACCATGGCCTTGACCTGTGCGGACCCTCCGAGCGCTACACGGTGGCCAGGTACGTGGACGACATCGGGTCGGCGCGGCGGTTGATCGCCGAAGCGGGTGCGCGCGAGCTCGTGGTGGGCGGGACCGGCCTGTACCTCACCGCGATCGTGGACGGCCTGACCATGCCGGGCGAGTGGCCGGAGATCCGGGAGGCACTCGAGGCCGACCCCGATACGGCAGGGATGCACGCACGACTGGCCGGGCTCGACCCGGTCGCGGCCGCGCGCATCGAGCCGACGAACCGCCGGCGGATCGTGCGCGCCCTCGAGGTGTGCATCGGCAGCGGCCGGCCGTTCAGCTCCTTCGGGGACGGTGTGGCTGCGCACCCCGACAACGGCGCCGTGTTCGTGGGCATCAGGTGGCAGCGCGACGCGCTGCGCGGCAGGATCGCCCGGCGCGTTCGGCTCATGGTGGAGGCGGGCCTGGTGGATGAGGTCCGCGGCCTGGTGTCGGCACCCGGCGGGCTGTCGTCGACGGCCGCCCAGGCACTCGGCTACAAGGAGATCATCGACCACCTGGAGGGACGGGCATCACTCGAGGAGGCCGTGCAGGAGGTGATCCTGCGCACCCAGCAGTTCGCCGTGCGCCAGGAGCGCTGGTTCCGCCGCGACCCGCGCATCACGTGGGTGGACGTGGAGGATGATCCCGTCGCGGAAGTCGCCCCCGTCGTGCTCGCGGCATTGTCGTAGTCTCGGGTTGATGCAGTTCACGGTCCGCAAGCACGACGGTCTCGGCAACGACTTCCTCGTGTTCGACCTGGTGCAGGGCACGCCCGGTGAGCCGTGGGACGTGCTCGCGCGGCGCTGGTGCGACAGGGCATCCGGCCCGGGTGCCGACGGTCTGCTCCTCCTGGGCGGGTCGGGTTCGACCGACCTCACGATGAGGCTGCACAACGCGGACGGCAGCCTCGCCGAGATGTCAGGCAACGGCATCCGGTGCCTCGTCATGGCCGCCCACACTGCCGCGGGCAACCCCGAGGGAACCACCTACCGCGTCTCCACGGATGCCGGCATGCGGGAGGCCACAGTGATCTCGCACGACGCCGACGGGACGGTGCACATCAGCGTGGACATGGGGGAGGTCACGGACCTGCCCGAGCCGGGGAACTGGGGGAGTCTCGGCTGCCACCCGGACCGCCCCGTGCGCCACGTGTCCCTCGGCAACCCGCACAGCGTGGTGGGGGTCGACGACGTGAAGGTGGTCGACCTGCTCGCGCTCGGACAGAAGGTGCCGCAGCTGAACCTGGAGATCATCGAGCCAGGGCCCGGCCCGCACGACATCACCATGCGCGTGCACGAGCGCGGTGCCGGCATCACACTGGCCTGCGGCACCGGGGCGTGCGCCGCGGCTGACGCCGCGTATGCGTGGGGCCTCGTCCCGCGCTCCGCCCCGGAGGTGACCGTGCACATGGACGGCGGGTCCGCGCGGGTGCGGGTCTCGGGCTCGCGCCGCGCGACGCTCATCGGCCCCACCGTGCACCTGGGCGACCACACGGTGGACGCGTGAGCAACCCGTACCAGGAGGCCCTCGGCCAGACGCTCATCGAGCGCACGTTCCGCGAGCGCATCGTGCTCGTCGGCGTGACCCTCGGCGGCCAGTCGGACGAGGAGACCGAGGAGGGCCTTGACGAGCTCTCCCTGCTGATCGACACCGCGGGCGCCGACGAGGTGGCGCGGCTGACGCAGCGCCGCGACGTGCCGGACCCCGCCACCTACATCGGCAAGGGGAAGGTCGACGAACTGCGCGAGGTGTGCCTGGCGCTCGACGCGGACACCGTGGTGTTCGACAACGAGCTGACCCCGGCCCAGCAGTACAACCTGGAGAAGCTGCTCGGCCGCACCGCGCTCGACCGGACCGCGGTCATCCTCGACATCTTCGCCCAGAACGCGCACACGCTGGAGGGCAAGGCGCAGGTGGAGCTCGCGATGCTGCGCTACCGCCTGCCCCGCCTGCGTCGCGGCGCGAAGGCAGGTCTGTCCCAGCAGGGCGGCGGCATCGGCACCAGGGGGCCAGGCGAGACGCGCCTCGAGGTGGACCGCCGCCGGATCATGCGCCGCATCGAGAAACTGGAGCGCGACCTGAAGGGTCTCGGCCGCACGCGCGAGACCCAGCGCAAGGGACGCAGCCGCAGCGGCCTGGCGAACGTGGCGATCGTTGGGTACACGAACGCCGGCAAGTCCACGCTGCTGAACGCGCTGACCCAGGCGGGCGTGCTGGCGGAGAACAGGCTGTTCGCCACCCTCGACCCGACGACGCGCCGGCTCTCCCTGCCCGGCGGCGAGCCGGTGCTGCTGAGCGACACGGTGGGCTTCATCCGGGCCCTCCCGCACAGCCTGGTGGAGTCGTTCAAGAGCACGCTCGAGGTCGCCTCGGCGGCCGACCTGCTCGTCCACGTGGTGGACGCGAGCGCGGTGCACCCCGAGAACCAGATCACCGCGGTGCGCGAGGTGCTCGCGGAGATCGGCGCGGACTCGGTGCCCGAGTTCATCGTGTTCAACAAGGCGGACCTGCGCGAGGACTTCGGCGCCGCGCTGACGGAGGACGTGCCGGGCTCGGTCGCGGTGTCGGCACTGCAGAAGAAGGGCATCGACGTGTTCCTGCGCACCCTCGCGGACCGCATGCGGGCCATCAGCAGGGTCACGGAGCTGTTCGTGCCGTACGAGCGCGGCGACATCATCGCGGCGGTGCACCGCGAGGGCGAGGTCGTGAGCACGGAGGACGCGGGGGAGGGCCTGCGGATCAGGGCACGGCTCTCCGAGGCATCCGCGGGCAGGCTCCGCGAGTTCGTCACGGGGCAGGCAGTCGGTGGGACAATGGTCGGCGATGAGCGACCGTGACGCCCCCGGCTTCGAGCCACCGCCGTACCCCTACGACCGGCTGGATGCCTTCCAGAAGATCGCCCAGCAGTTCGACGGGGGCATCGTGGACCTCTCCATCGGCACACCGTGCGACCCGCCCCCGCAGGCGGTGATCGACGCACTGTCGTCCTCCGGCAGCGAGCGCGGGTACCCCGCCTCCATCGGCAGCGAGGCGCTGCGCCGCAGCATCGCACGGTGGATGGCACGGCGGTTCGCGATCGACGTGCCGGTGTCGCGCATCGCGGCGTGCATCGGCACCAAGGAGTTCGTGGCCACCACGCCCCAGTACATGAAGCTGCGCCGCCCGAACCGGGACACCGTGATCTATCCCGCCGTGGCGTACCCCACCTACGAGATGGGAGCGATCCTCGCCGGGCTGCGGCCGCTCGCCGTCCCGATGAACGCCGAGGGCCACATGGACTTCGCGTCACTCTCGCCGTCGGACATCGAGCGAGCACTCATGATCTGGGTGAACAGCCCCAGCAACCCCACCGGCTCTCTGGACGACCTCGGGTACGCAGCCGACTGGGGGAGGCGCCACGGCATCCCTGTGTTCAGCGACGAGTGCTACACCGAGTTCACGTGGTCCACATCCGCGCAGTCGATCCTGCAGCACGGCCTCGACGGCGTGGTGGCCGTGCACTCGCTGAGCAAGCGCTCGAACCTGGCGGGTGTGCGCGTGGGCTTCTACGCCGGCGACGCCGAGATCGTGGAGTACCTGAAAGAGGTGCGCAAGCACGCGGGCTTCATGGTGCCGGGGCCCGCCCAGGCCGCCGGAGTCGCCGCTCTGGATGACGACGAACACGTGCAGGTGCAGCGCGACCGCTACCGCAGCCGTCTCGAGAACATGGCGCAGGTGCTGGGCAAGTGGTCCGGCATCGACATCGGCATGCCGGACGGGGGTTTCTACCTGTGGTTCGACGCCGTGGACGCCTGGGCGTTCACGGAGAAGCTGGCCCGCGAGGCCGGTGCGCTGGTGAGTCCCGGTGACTTCTACGGCGCCGGCGGCTCACGCCACGTGCGTGTCGCGGTGGTGCAGCCGGACGCCAAGCTGCGCCTGGTTGCCGAGCGGCTCGGAGTGAGCTGAAAGACGGTGTGTGCCGCTAGACGCGGCGCATGACGGTGACGACCTTGCCGTAGATCGTGACCTCGCCCGCGGCGAACTCCATGGGGGCCATGCGTGCGTTCGACGGCACCAGGATGACCTTGTTGCCGGACTTCTTGAAGGTCTTCACCGTGGCCTCCTCGCCGGGGATTCCGGCAACCACGATGTCACCGTTGTCGGCGACCTTCTGCTGACGGGCGACCACGAAGTCGCCGTCGAGGATCCCGGCGTCGACCATGGACTCGCCGCGCACGCGCAGCATGAACAGCTCGCCCTCGCCGGTGAAGTCGGTGGGCAGCGGGATGAGGTCCTCGACGTTCTCCTGGGCGAGCACGCCGGTGCCGGCGGCGACATCGCCGATGAGCGGCACGTGACGGGCAGGGCGCCGCTCCATGGCGACTTCTGAGTTGGTGTCGAACCGCACCTCGATGGCGCGGGGCTTCGTGGGGTCCCGGCGCAGGTAGCCCATCTTCTGGAGGGTGGCCAGGTGGTTGTGGACTGTGGAGGGGGAGTTCAGACCCACGGCCTCGCCGATCTCGCGGACTGACGGCGGGTAGCCCCTGTCCTGCATTGACTTCTCGATCACGTGGAGGATCTCGCGCTGGCGTGGGGTGAGCGTTTCAGACATGGGGGAAACCGTACAGGTGTTCGTCCGGAAAGGCAAACATCTGTTCGTAGAACATGTGTTCAAGAAAATCCTTGACACCGAACACCTGTTCGGGTGAAACTTACGAACACCCGTTCGGTACGGTTCTGCCAGACCAAACGGACCGCCCAGTCCCAGAACCCCCAAACCCAAGCCCCACAAGCATTTGCCACAGGAGAACCCCATGACCGCCACCATCGACCCGCTGCTCGTCACCCGCCCCGGCCTCGTCGGGACCGTCCCGGTCCGCCGCCAGGCCACCCGCCGGTCGGCGCCCTCCCAGGCCGTGTTCCGTCGCCGCCGCATGGTCGTTGCGGCCGTGGCCGTGTTCGGGGTCGCCAGCACCCTCCTGGTCACCGGGGCCTTCGCCACCGAGCCGAGCCCCCAGATCATCCAGACGGTGCCCCGCACCCACGTGGTCGAGTCCGGCCAGACGCTGTGGAGCATCGCCCGCCTCTACATGCCCACGGGCAACATCTCCGAGTTCGTCGCGGAGCTCGCGCGGGTGAACGGCGTGGACATCGAGGTCGGCCAGATCATCCGCATCCCGTAGTGGCCCGATTTCCTGCCGAATTGACAGCACGTCAATGCGCTTCGTCCTACAGTGTGGGACATGCATTGCCCCGTGTGCAGACATGACGACACCAAGGTGATCGACTCACGTCCTGCCGACGAGGGCGCTGCCATCCGCCGCCGCCGCTCCTGTCCCGAGTGCTCGTACCGGTTCACCACCTACGAGCGCCTCGAGGGTGCGCCGCTCATGGTGCTCAAGCGCTCCGGGGGCCGCCAGCCGTTCGACCGGGCCAAGGTCGCAGACGGCATCCGCTCGGCCTGCAAGGGCAGGCCCGTGCCTGACGAGATGGTCGACGAACTGGCCGAGGCCGTGGAGGACGACGTGCGCCTGGAGGCTGCCGCCGGGAAGGACGTCACGTCCTCGCTGGTGGGCCACTGCGTGCTCGAGCGTCTCCGCACGGTGGACGAGGTCGCGTACATGCGCTTCGCGAGCGTCTACAAGAACTTCGACGACGCCTCCGACTTCCGTCGCGAGCTCGCGCTGCTCAAGAAGTCCTGACGCGCCTCGTCAGCGTGCCCGCTCGTAGCGGGCGAACACGAAGTCACCGTCACGCGCGCTGTCGACCAGCACGAACCGCCGCGGCCCTGCGAACGCAGTTGCAATCGCATCGGTCGTGTGCGCACCGCTGAGGCGCGGGGAGAACGTGAGGTTCACTGCGTCCACCAGGTCGGCCTCCAGCAGCGAGGCATTCAACGCGGGTCCGCCCTCCACGTGCACCACGCGCGCACCGAGCATGGCGACGGCTGCCCTGAGGTCCACCTCGCCGGTGCCCGCGCGCACGGACTCCACGGGCACACCGGGTGCATCGAGCGAGGTGACCACGATCCCCCGCCCGGAGGCGAAGAGCGGGGAGGACCAGTCCAGCCCGCAGGACCGGGTGACGACCGCGATGCGCAGGCCCTCCCGCGAGGGCGGCCCGTACTTCTCCGCACGGGCAGTTCCCGCGCCGACCAGCACGATGTCGCACGCCCGGCGCCATGCCCGCAGCATCTGCTGGTCGGCGGTGCCGCCGAGGGGCCCCGACCTGCCGTCGAGCGACGTGGCGCCGTCAGGGGTCGTGATCATGCAGATCTCCACGTGCGGCGCACCGGTGTCCGGGCGCTCGCGTGCGGCGAAACCGTCGGCATCCACCTGGGTGCCGGGGGAGAGGGGGCCGAGACGCTGCACGGGTGGCAGTGTACGAACCACCCCCGCCGGGGGTGACCGTGCGGGTCCGGGCGTGGCAGGGTAGGGGGATGGCCACCGTCGAGTCCCCTCCGCAGAACCGCACCGTCATCCGCACCTGCCCGCTGTGCGAGGCCACGTGCGGACTGGAGATCACGGTGGGGCCGGGCGAGCAGGTGGTGCGCATCCGTGGCGACCGCGACGACGTGTTCAGCCACGGCTTCATCTGCCCGAAGGGCAGCACGCTCAAGCAGCTGCACGAGGACCCCGACCGCCTGCGCCGGCCGCTGCTGAAGAAAAACGGCGTGCACGTGGAGGTCACGTGGGAGGAGGCATGGCAGGCCGTCGCTGACGGCATCGGGCGCGTGATCGAGCGCCACGGCCGCAACGCGCTCGCCGTGTACGGCGGCAACCCCGGCGCGCACAACCTCGGGTCGATGCTCTACAACAGCGTCGTGTACCGCTCCATGGGTTCGCACAACAAGTTCAGCGCGTCGACAGTGGACCAGATCCCGAAGCACGTCGCCGGCGGCTACATGTTCGGCACGCCGCAGAGCATCCCGGTGCCCGACATCGACCACACCGACTACCTCGTGATGCTCGGGGCGAACCCCTGGGCGTCGAACGGCAGCCTGTGCACCGCGCCCGGGTTCCCTGACCGCATCGACGCGATCCGTGCGCGTGGCGGCAAGGTCGTCACGATCGACCCGCGGCGCACGAAGACCGCGGAGAACAGCGACCAGTGGATCGCCATCAAGCCGGGCACCGACGGTCTCCTGCTCGCGGCAGTCGCGAACGTGCTCTTCGAGGAGGACCTCGTGTCGATCGACGCGCGCCTCGCGCCGCTGACGTCGGGCGTGGACGAGCTGCGCGCGGCCGTGGCGCCGCACACGCCCGAGTCCGTGGAGAAGGCGACCGGCGTGCCGGCCGCAGTCACGCGCACGCTCGCGCGCGAGATCGCCGCGGCGCCGACCGCCGCCGTCTACGGGCGCATCGGCGTGAACGCGGTCGAGTTCGGCACGCTGAACGCATGGCTGATCGACGCGATCAACCTGCTCACGGGCAACCTCGACACTCGCGGCGGCGCGATGTTCACGATGCCCGCGACCGGAAGCGCGACCACGCGCGGCCAGGGCGGCAAGGGCAAGGGGTTCGCGATCGGGCGCGGCCACAGCCGCGTCAGCAAGAAGCCGGAGGCGATGGGCGAGTACCCAGTGGCGATCCTCGCCGAGGAGATCACCACGCCGGGCGACGGGCAGATCCGCGCGTTCATCTGCCTCTCCGGGAACCCCGTGCTCTCCACGCCGCACTCCAGGCAGCTCGATGCCGCGCTGGACTCGCTCGAGTTCATGGTCTCCGTGGACATCTACCTGAACGAGACGTCGCGGCACGCCGACGTCATCCTGCCCGCGCCGTCAGCGCTGCAGAAGGAGCACTACGACGTCGGTCTCTACGTGTACGCGATCCGCAACGTGGCGAACTTCAGCGGGCGCGTCTTCGAGCTGGAGGACGGCCAGCCGGACGAGTGGGAGATCCTCGCGCGTCTCGGCGGCATCCTGCAGGGGCTCGGCCCCGATGCGGACCCGAACGCGATCGACGACGCGATGCTGCGCCAGTCGATCGGCGCCGCTGTCGCCACGACAGGTTCGCCCGTGCACGGCCGCGACGCTGACGAGATCTTCGACCTCCTGAGTGCCGGCGGGCGTCAGGGGCCCGCGCGCCAGCTGGACCTCATGCTGCAGACCGGCCCGTACGGTGCGGGTTTCGGCGCGAACCCCGACGGGCTCAGCCTGCAGAAGCTGCTCGACAACCCGCACGGCGTCGATCTCGGTGCGCTCGAGCCGCGCCTGCCCGAGGCTCTGCGCACCCCCACAGGGCGCATCGAACTCGCACCGCCGCTCTTCCTCGCGGAGCTCGGCCGGCTGGGCGGGAAGAAGGTCGAGATGGAGGAGGCGGGGATGCTCCTCGTCGGGCGCCGCGAGCTCAAGTCGAACAACAGCTGGATGCACAACATGAAGGTGCTCACGAAGGGCTCGCTGTCCTGCACGCTCCACGTGCACCCCGACGATGCCGACAGGATCGGCGTGAGGAACGGGGGCAGCGTCCGCGTGACGAGCCGCGTGGGCTCGGTGGACGTGCCGGTGGAGGTGACCGATGCTGTGAGGCCCGGCGTGGTGAGCCTTCCCCACGGGTGGGGCCACGACATGCCGGGCACGAGGATGGCTGTTGCCGCCGAGAAGGCCGGGGTGAACTCGAACATCCTCACCGACGACGAGGTCCTGGACCCCCTCTCCGGGAACGCGGCCCTGAACGCCATCCCGGTCACCGTCGCCGCCATCTGACGGCTCCACGGCGGGCCACACACGGCCATCCCGGGCGCGTCCGTCGTGATTGTGATTTTGTGACGTCCTGTCCACAGCAGGGGGACATTTGTTCACATGTTTCCCCCAGTGCAATCCACGGAAAACAAGGGAAAATCCCCAGAACTTTCGTGCAATTCACACGCTTGTCCACTTCCAATTCACAGCAGATCAGGCGTAGGTTGCGGGCGCAGTCGGAGGTGGTTCCGGGGCGCGGCAGACGGGAGGTCGGACTCGACCGATTCCTGGGACTGGGCGGTCCTGAACCTGCGACCCGGGCCACCGCCGCGCTGCCACCCAAGCCGGGCAAGGAAATCCGCGACAATCGTTGACACGGGCGTAATTACTCTGCTGTAATCATCCAACCACTTGTAGGAGGACCTGCATAGGGGGAGGGTCACCTACAACATCTTGTGGTTGTCGGAGCGACCTCTCCACCGACCGCAGGAACACCTATCTCGCCCAGTCAGTTGACGAAAAGTCAAGAAAACAAGCCCAGGAAACAGCAAAGAAGGAATCATGTCTCTCGCACCGGATCGTCTCTCCATCGGAATCGGCCGCTTCTTCACCACGCCCGGTGTCCACCCGTACGACGAGGTCGCATGGGAGAAGCGCGACTCGCGCATCACCAACTGGAAGGACGGCAGCGTCGCCTTCGAGCAGCTGGGCGTCGAGTTCCCGGTCTCCTGGTCGCTGAACTCCACCAACATCGTCACGCAGAAGTACTTCCGCGGCACGCCGGGCACCCCGGAGCGCGAGCACAGCATGCGCCAGGTCATCGACCGCGTCGCCGACACGATCACCACGTGGGGCATCGAGGGCGGCTACTTCGTGGACAACGAGGAGGCCGAGGCCTTCCGCAACGAGCTGAAGTACATCCTCGTCACCCAGCGCGCGGCGTTCAACAGCCCGGTGTGGTTCAACATCGGCGTGAAGGGCGTGCCGCAGCAGGCGAGCGCGTGCTTCATCCTCGCCGTCGAGGACAAGATGTCCGCGATCCTCAACTGGTACCGCGAGGAGGGCGTCATCTTCAAGGGCGGCTCCGGCT
>CAZZFB010000055.1:0-2192 GCA_964653385.1 uncultured Bifidobacterium sp.
GCCCCTCGCGCATCGCGGCGACCACCGGCGCGCGCAGCCTCTTCTTGCTGACGGCATGGGCGTTGGCATCGAGTGCCGAGAGCGATGCGGCGAACGCGAGCGCGCGGGGCATCAGTTCGTCGGGTTCCACGACCTCGTCGAGCAGTCCGTTGGCGACCGCGTTGTCCGGGGTGAAGACCTCGGCGAGGAGGACGGAACGGGTGAGTGCCGCGGGCGTCACCCTCTGGCGCAGGATCTCGATGGTGCTGAACGGCATCGCCATCCCGATGGCGACCTCGTTCGCTGTGTAGCGGTAGCTGCCGCGCACGCCGATGCGGTAGTCGCCGCAGAGCGAGAGGAACACGCCCATTGCGATCGCGTGGCCGGGGCATGCGATGACGACCGGTGCGGGGTGGGAGAGCAGGCGGATGGCGAGCTCGATCCCGCCGTTCAGCATGTCGACGGCCGGCTGGCCGGACGCAGCGAGCGTCTTCAGGTCGAAACCCGCCGAGAGGAACCCCGGCCGGCCCGTGAGGACCACCACGGCGCCGTCGGCCTCCGCGCGGTCGAGCGCCGCGTTCACGCCCTGCTGGAGGGCGAGGGACACAGCGTTCGCCTTCCCGTCGTCCATCGTGATGACGGCGGTGCCGTCGACGAGCGAATAGGTGACGGGCGAGTCGCTCACCACTTGTCCCAGTGGAGCACCTTCGAGAGCGGTTCGCGCACGGCGAGCTTGAAGTCCGTGCCCTTCGTGTAGGCGATCGGGAAGAGCCCGGCCTGGCTGACGCGCTCGTACGGGATCCCGAGCAGTTTGGCCGCCTCCTCCTCGCCGCCGTTCATGAGGTGGATGGTCGTCCATGCCGACCCCATGCCGCGCTCGCGGAGGGCGAGCATGAAGCTCCACACGGCCGGGAGCAGCGAACCCCACTGGCTGGCGGTTGCGAAGGACGGGAGGTTGTCGAGACGCCCGTCGATGGCGGGCACGAGGAGGAGCGGCGCCTTCTCGAAGTTCTCGGCGAGATAGGTGGCAGAGTCGCGCACCGCGGGCATGCGCTCCCCGCGGGTGTCGCCGGGTGCGTACTCGCGGCCCGGGGCGTTCGAGTAGATGTCCCAGTTCTTCCTGTAGATGTCGGCGAGGGCCTTCTTCTTGGCGGCGTCCTCCACGACGATCCAGTGCCATCCCTGGCTGTTGGAGCCGGTCGGGGCCTGGAGGGCGATCTCGAGGCACTCCTCCACGATCTCCCGCTCGACGGGACGGTCGAAGTCGAGGCGCTTGCGCACGCTGCGGGTGGTGGTGAGTACTTCGTCTGCGGAAAGGTTCAGGTGCATGGGCGAAGTCTGCCATGTCCGCGGCGGGGGCCCACAGTGGGGCCGTGCCGTCCGGGCCGTGACAAGATGTCGCCATGGCCGAGCGCGTGACAATCAACATCTCTGACGGCATCGCGGATGTCCGTTTCAACCGTCCCGACAAGCGGAACGCCCTCGACGGGGAGCAGTTCCAGGCGATCGTGGACGCCGGTGAGTCCCTGAAGGGGAACAAGAAGGTCCGTGCGGTGGTCGTGTCGGGCGAGGGCGCATCCTTCTGCGCCGGCATCGACCTGTCGTCCCTCGGCGGGATGGCGAGCGGCGAGCGGGGCAACGGCGAGGCCAAGCCGAGCGCCGGCGACATGGCGGACGGACGCATCACGCACCTCGGCCAGCAGTCGGCGTGGGTGTGGCAGGAGGTGCCCGTCCCCGTGATCGCGGCGGTGCACGGCCACGCACTCGGCGGCGGATGCCAGATCGCGCTCGGGGCCGACATCCGCATCGCCCACCCGGACACCAAGTTCAGCGTGCGCGAGGTGTACTGGGGCCTCGTGCCGGACATGGCGGGCACCGTCCTGATGCAGGGCCTGGTGCGTCCCGACGTGATGAAGGACATCGTGATGTCCGCGCGCATCTTCGACGGCCGCGAGGCGCACGAGATCGGCATCGTGACCAGGCTGTCCGAGACCCCGCATGCGGACGCCATGGCGTACGCCGAGGAGATCTGCCGCCGCAGCCCCGACGCGGTGCGCGGCGCGAAGGAGCTGCTGAACCGCCTGGCCCTCGACTACGCGGCGCAGCAGTTCGCCGCCGAGCGCCGCATCATCGGCGGGCTCATCGGCGGCCACAACCAGCGCGAGTCGGTCATGTCCGACTTCGAGAAGCGCGCCCCGGTCTGGGCCGACCCC
>CAZZFB010000055.1:2292-11253 GCA_964653385.1 uncultured Bifidobacterium sp.
GCGCGAGTCGGTCATGTCCGACTTCGAGAAGCGCGCCCCGGTCTGGGCCGACCCCCGGTAGCCGGGCCGGCCCCATGGCGGGCCGTCATCCGCACGGGTCTGCGCCCGCTGCTCACAAGCGCGCGAACTCCCTGCGCCCGGTGGACGGACATCGTTCACACGGGGAAACCCTTTGCCGCGGGCAGGCAGCCCCGTTAGCCTGACAACTCGCTCGGGCCAGCGTCGTCCCGGGAAACACAACACGAAGTTTCCCCCGTGGCACCGCCACGGCACCCAAGGACCAGACGCACCATGAACCCAGACCTCCCCGCGCCCCACGGCCTCTACGACCCGCGCTTCGAGCACGACGCATGCGGCGTGTCCTTCGTGGCGAACGTGAAGGGGAAGAAGAGCCGCGAGATCGTCACGCTGGGCCTGACGGCGCTCACGAACATGGAGCACCGCGGTGCCACCGGCGCGGAGGCCGACACCGGCGACGGTGCGGGCATCCTCATCCAGGTCCCTGATGCGTTCATGCGCGCCACGGCGGGGGTGGACCTCCCGGCGGCAGGCGCCTACGCCGCCGGCATGGCGTTCCTCCCCGCCGACCCGGCACGCTGCGCCGCGGCGACAGAGACCGTGGAGCGGATCACCCGCGAGGAGGGCCTGCGGCCGCTCGGGTGGCGCGAGGTGCCGGTGAACCCCGACTGCCTCGGCAAGTCCGCGCGCGACGTCATGCCCGCGTTCCGCACCTACTTCGTGGACGACCCGGCCGGTGCCGCAGGGATCGGGCTCGACCGCAAGCTGTTCATCGTGCGCAAGCGCATCGAGCACGAGCTCACCGGGGACATGCGCACCTACTTCTCCTCGCTCTCGGCGCGCACCTTCGTCTACAAGGGCATGCTCACCACGCCCGAGCTGCAGCAGTTCTTCCCCGACCTCTCCGACGAACGCATGGAGTCCGCGCTCGCCCTCGTGCACAGCCGCTTCTCCACGAACACGTTCCCGTCGTGGCCGCTCGCGCACCCGTACCGCTTCATCGCCCACAACGGCGAGATCAACACCGTCCAGGGCAACCGCAACTGGATGCGGACCCGCGAGGCGCTTCTCGAGAGCGACCTCATCCCGGGCCTCGACCGTGCGTTCCCCGTCTGCACCCCCGGCATGTCGGACTCCGCGAGCTTCGACGAGGTGCTGGAGCTGCTGCACCTCGCCGGCCGGACGCTGCCGCACGCCCTGCTGATGATGATCCCCGAGGCATGGGAGAACAACGACCGCATGGACCCGCGCAAGCGCGCGTTCTACAGGTTCCACGCCGCGCTCATGGAGCCGTGGGACGGCCCGGCCGACGTGTGCTTCACGGACGGCACCGTCATCGGCGCCGTGCTCGACCGCAACGGCCTGCGCCCCGGGCGCTACTGGGTCACGAACGACGACCTCGTCGTGCTCGCGAGCGAGGCCGGCGTGCTCGACATCGCGCCGGAGCGGGTCATCCGCAAGGGGCGCCTGCAGCCCGGCCGCATGTTCCTCATCGACACAGCGCAGGGGCGCATCATCGACGACGAGGAGATCAAGGCGGAGCTGGCCGCGGAGCACCCCTACGAGGAGTGGCTGGCCGCCGGCATCACGGACCTCGACGAGCTGCCCGCACGCGAGCACGTGGTCCACAGCCACGACAGCGTGCTGCGCCGCCAGCAGATGTTCGGCTACACCGACGAGGAGCTGAAGATCATCATCTCGCCCATGGCGCGCAGCGGTGCGGAGCCCATCGGCTCCATGGGCACGGACACCCCGATCGCCGTCCTGTCGGAGCGCTCGCGCCTCCTGTTCGACTACTTCCAGCAGCTCTTCGCCCAGGTCACCAACCCGCCGCTCGACGCAATCCGCGAGGAGGTCGTCACGGCGGTCGGCACGAGCGTGGGCCCCGAGGCGAACCTGCTCGCGCCCGGGCCGGACAGCTGCAGGCAGCTCTCGCTGCCGTTCCCGGTCATCGACAACGACGACCTGGCCAAGATCATCCACGTCAACGACGACGGCACCCACCCGCACCTGCAGTCGGTGGTCGTCGGCGGCCTCTACCGCGTCGCCGACGGCGGCGCAGGACTCAAGGCCGCCCTCGACAACGTGCGCACGCTCGTGTCGGACGCGATCGAGCGCGGCGCGCGCATCATCGTGCTGTCCGACCGCAACTCCGACGAGGTCTACGCACCCATTCCGTCGCTCCTTCTGACGAGTGCCGTCCACCACCACCTCATCCGCGAGAAGACCCGCACGCAGGTCGGCCTCGTGGTCGAGTGCGGCGACGCGCGCGAGGTGCACCACATGGCCCTCCTCGTGGGGTACGGCGCGGGGGCGATCAACCCCTACCTCGCCTTCGAGTCGATCGAGGACATGATCGCCGCCGACGAGGGCCGCGGCCTCCACATGATGGGCGGCACCGACCCGCACAAGGCCGTGAAGAACTACATCAAGGCCGCCGGCAAGGGCGTGCTCAAGGTGATGTCGAAGATGGGCGTCTCCACCGTGGCGTCCTACACGGGCGCACAGATCTTCGAGGCGATCGGCCTGGCCAACGACGTGGTGGAGGAGTACTTCACCGGCACGGTCTCGCGCCTCGGCGGCATCGGGCTCGACGAGATCGCCCGCGAGGTGGCGATGCGCCACGCGACCGCGCACCCGGCGCGTCCCGAGCTGCGCGCGCACCGCCGCCTGGAGCTGGGCGGGGAGTACCAGTGGCGCCGCGAGGGCGAGCACCACCTGTTCAACCCCGAGACCGTCTACCGCCTGCAGCACGCCACGCGCGCGGGCCGGTACGACATCTTCAAGCAGTACTCGAGCGACGTCGACGACCAGTCGCGCCGTCTCGCGACGCTGCGGGGTCTGTTCGAGCTGCGCACCGGCGTGCGCCCGCCCGTGCCGATCGGGGAGGTGGAGCCCGTCAGCGAGATCGTGAAGCGGTTCTCCACCGGCGCGATGAGCTACGGGTCGATCTCCGCCGAGGCCCACGAGACGCTCGCGATCGCGATGAACCGCATCGGCGGCAAGAGCAACACCGGCGAGGGCGGCGAGGACCCGGAGCGGTTCGTGCCGCTCCCGAACGGCGACTCGAAGCGCAGCGCGATCAAGCAGGTCGCCTCCGGCCGCTTCGGCGTGACGAGCGAGTACCTGGTGAACGCCGACGACATCCAGATCAAGATGGCCCAGGGCGCCAAGCCCGGCGAGGGCGGCCAGCTGCCCGGGCACAAGGTGTACCCGTGGGTGGCGAAGACGCGCCACTCGACGCCGGGTGTCGGGCTCATCAGCCCGCCGCCGCACCACGACATCTACTCGATCGAGGACCTGAAGCAGCTCATCCACGACCTGAAGAACTCGAACCCGCTCGCGCGCATCCACGTGAAGCTGGTGGCCGAGGTCGGCGTCGGCACCGTCGCCGCCGGTGTCAGCAAGGCGAAGGCCGACGTGGTCCTCATCTCCGGGCACGACGGTGGCACCGGTGCGTCGCCCCTGACGTCGCTCAAGCACGCCGGCGGCCCGTGGGAGCTCGGCCTCGCCGAGGCGCAGCAGACCCTGATGCTGAACGGGCTGCGCGACCGCATCGTCGTGCAGGCGGACGGCCAGATGAAGACCGGTCGCGACGTGGTGATCGCCGCGCTCCTCGGCGCGGAGGAATACGGCTTCGCCACCGCCCCGCTGGTGGTGAGCGGCTGCATCATGATGCGCGTCTGCCACCTGGACACGTGCCCCGTGGGCGTCGCCACCCAGAACCCGGTGCTGCGCGAGCGCTTCAGCGGCCAGCCCGAGTTCGTGGTCAACTTCTTCGAGTACGTGGCCGAGGAGGTGCGCGAGTACCTCGCCGCCCTCGGGTTCCGCAGCCTGCAGGAGGCCATCGGCCACGTCGACATGATCGACACGAAGAAGGCCGTGGAGCACTGGAAGGCGAGGGGCCTCGACATCGCCCCGATCCTCGAGGTGCCGCAGAACCCCTACGGCTCCACCCCGTACCAGTCCGTTCCCCAGGACCACGGCCTCGCCGAGGCGCTCGACAACGAGCTCATCGAGAGGTCCCGGATGGCGATCCTGGAGGGAACGCCGGTGTCCATCGCGATGCCGATCCGCAACGTGAACCGCACGGTCGGCACGATGCTCGGCCATGAGGTCACGAAGAAGTGGGGAGGCGACGGTCTCCCCGACGGGACGATCAAGATCCACTTCACCGGCTCCGCCGGCCAGAGCTTCGGTGCGTTCGTGCCGAAGGGCATCGAGATGCGCCTGGAGGGCGACTGCAACGACTTCCTCGGCAAGGGCCTGTCGGGCGGGAGGCTCATCCTCCACCCGCACGCGTCGTCGCCGCTCGTCGCCGAGGAGAACGTCATCTCCGGCAACGTGGTCGGCTACGGCGCGACCAGCGGCGAGATCTTCATCCGCGGGACAGTCGGCGAGCGATTCTGCGTCCGCAACTCCGGCGCCACCGCGGTGGTGGAGGGCGTCGGCGACCACGGGTGCGAGTACATGACCGGTGGCCGCGTCGTGGTGCTCGGCCCGACCGGGCGCAACTTCGCGGCCGGGATGTCGGGCGGCATCGCGTTCGTCCACGACCCGGACGGCGCGTTCCCCTCCAACGTGAACTACGAGATGGTGGACCTGGAGCACGTGAGCGGCGCCGACGAGGAGTGGCTGCGCGCGACCCTCCGGAGGCACATGGAGCTCACGGGGTCCGAGGTCGCGGAGAAGATCCTCGCCGCGTGGACCGTGGAGGTGCCGCGGTTCCGCAAGGTGATGCCGCGCGACTACAAGGCGGTCCTCGGCGTGTTCGAGGAGGCGGAGAAGAACGGGTGGTCCGAGGAGAGGACCGCCGAGCGAGTGATGGAGGTGGCCCGTGGGTGAGACGACAGGATTCCTGAAGTGGAAGCGCGAGGCGCCGAAGCGCCGGCCCGTGGAGCTGAGGCTGCGTGACTGGAAGGAGGTGTACGAGCCGTTCCCGGTGGACCACCTGCAGACGCAGGCGGGCCGCTGCATGGACTGCGGCATCCCGTTCTGCAACAACGGGTGCCCGCTCGGCAACCTCATCCCGGACTGGAACGACCTCGTGTACCGCGAGCACTGGCAGGACGCGATCGAGCGCCTCCACGCCACCAACAACTTCCCCGAGTTCACCGGCCGGCTGTGCCCCGCTCCGTGCGAGTCGGCGTGCGTGCTCGGCATCAACCAGGACCCCGTGTCGATCAAGCAGGTCGAGGTCACGATCATCGACCACGCCTTCGAGAACGGGTGGGTGCAGCCGCAGGTCGCTGCCACGAGGACGGGCAAGCGCGTGGCGGTCATCGGCAGCGGGCCCGCCGGCCTCGCGGCGGCCCAGCAGCTGACCCGCGCCGGGCACGACGTGGTGGTGCTGGAGCGTGCCGACCGCATTGGCGGTCTCCTGCGCTATGGCATCCCGGAATTCAAGATGGAGAAGCGCCACATCGAGCGCCGTCTCGACCAGATGCGCGCCGAGGGCACCGAGTTCCGCACCGGGGCTGACGTCGGCGGGGCAGTGGACATCGAGGTCCTCCGCGCGAGCGTCGATGCGCTGGTGCTCGCCTGCGGCGCGACGGCGTGGCGCGACCTCGACGTGCCGGGCCGCGGGCTGCGCGGCATCCACCAGGCCATGGAGTACCTGCCGATCGCGAACAAGGTGCAGGAGGGCGACTTCTCCGACGCGGCAATCGACGCCAAGGACAAGAACGTCGTCATCATCGGGGGCGGCGACACCGGCGCGGACTGCCTGGGCACTGCGCTGCGCCAGGGCGCCCGGCAGGTCGTCCAGCTGGAGATCATGCCGCGACCGCCGGAGGAGCGTTCCAGCGGGAACCCGTGGCCGCAGTACTCGATGATCTACCGCGTGTCGTCGGCGCACGAGGAGGGCGGCGAGCGCGTGTACAGCGTGAACACCGAGCGGTTCCTCGACGACGGCAACGGCAACGTCCGTGCACTGCTCGTCCACGAGGTCGAGCTGCGCAACGGGCGGTTCGAGAAGGTCGAGGGCACTGACCGGGAGATCCCGGCGGACCTCGTGTTCCTCGCGATGGGCTTCGTCGGGCCGGAGAAGGGTTCCTGGCTGGAGCAGCTCGGTGTTGCGTTCGACGAGCGCGGCAACGTGGCGCGCAGTTCCGACTACCAGACGAACGTCCCCGGCGTGTTCGTGGCCGGCGACATGGGCCGCGGGCAGAGCCTCATCGTGTGGGCCATCGCCGAGGGGCGTGCGTGCGCCGCCGGTGTCGACACGCACCTGATGGGCTCCACCACGCTCCCGTCGCCGATCCCGCCGACGGCACGACCGCTCGTGTGAGGCGACCCGCACGGACATGATGATGCGCCACCACCGGCGGCGGTCCACGAACTACCGTGGGAACCCGTGCAGGTGACACGACGCAGGATGATGGCGCGAGCGGCGAGCGCGACCGTGTGCCTCGCCGTCGCGGTGCCCGCGTTCGCGTCCTGCGGCGGCGACACCCTCGGCGTCGCGACCACCGTGGTGGGGGTCACGCCGACAGCCTTCGCGACGATCCCCCCGGTGGCGAGCACGCTTCCCGGCACCACCACCACGCTGCCCGCGAACGCAGTCGGCCAGGAGACGGTCTACACGGTGGTCGCCGGCGACTCCCCGATCTCGGTGGCGACGAAGTTCGGCATCACGGTGAGCCTGTTGCTCTCGTACAACGCGCTCCTCACCCCGGGCGACTTCCCGTACCCGGGCCAGACGCTCAAGATCCCGGCCGCCGCCATCACCCCCACGGAGACCAACCCGCCTGCGGGCGGCGGAACCACCGCCACGACACCTGCGGGTCCCGTCGGGCCCGGGTGCGGCACGCGGCCCGCAGGCACCTACACGATCCAGCAGGGCGACTCGATGTGGGCGATCACGAAGAAGTTCTGCATCACCACCGCCCAGCTCGTGGCCGCGAACGAGTGGCCCGACGGCGGCGTGACGCTGCTGCCCGGCCAGGTCATCAGCATCCCCGCGGCGAACGGCTGACCACCGGTCACCTGTCGGTGGTGCGTCTCCTCGCGGAGTGGCGCTCCAGTGCGAGCCTCACGAGTTCGTCGATGAGCGCCGGGTAGGCAAGGCCCGAGGCCTCCCACATCTTCGGGTACATCGAGATCGGGGTGAAGCCGGGGATCGTGTTGATCTCGTTGATGAGGAAACCGCGGCCGTCCTCCTCCAGGAAGAAGTCGACGCGGGCCATGCCCTCGCAGCGCAGCGCGCGGTATGCGCGCACGGCGAGCCGCCGCACCTCCTCGGTCTGCTCGGCGGTCAGGCTTGCGGGGACGGTGAGGGTCGCCGCATCGTCCACGTACTTGTCCTCGTAGTCGTAGAAGTCCTTGCTGGGGGTGATCTCACCCGGGAGCGACGCCCTCGGCTCCCTGTTCCCGAGCACCGCGACCTCTATCTCGCGCCCGTGCACGGCCTCCTCGATGACGATCCAGTTGTCGTAGCGCGCGGCCGCGTCGACCGCCGCCGCCAGTTCCTCCGGCGACGAGGCGCGTGACACCCCGACCGAGGAGCCCATGTTGGCGGGCTTCACGAAGAGGTCCGTGGCGGAGTCGTTCCACAGCATGAGGAGGTTCCTCGGCGAGCACTCGTCATAGTGCATGGTCACGGAGCCGGCCTGGGGCAGGCCGGCCTCCGCGAAGAGACGCTTCGCCACGCCCTTGTCCATCGCGACGGCGCTCGCGAGCACCCCGCTGCCCACGTACGGCAGGCCGAGCAGCTCGAGCATTCCCTGCACCGTGCCGTCCTCGCCCAGCGGGCCGTGCAGCAACGGCACGATGACGGCACCGGCATGACGCCGCAGGACTGCGGATGGCTCCACCGCATCTCCCGTGACCGCAAGGCTCCCTCCGGTGTCGCGGGGGGAGTCCCCGCGCCACTCGTGCGCGGGCGAGGCCCGCCACGTGCCGTCGCGGTCGATCCCCACGGCGACCACGTCGTAGCGCGACGGGTCGGCGGCGCGGATCACGTGGGAAGCGGTCACGCGGCTCACGTCGTGCTCCGCGGACTGCCCGCCGAAGAGGACCACGAGCGTCTGGCGGGGCGCATTCATCCCCGCAGACCGTACTCCGCCGCTAGGGTCGGGCCATGCGCATCACTGCCTCCGCGGTCGCGGGGTGCACCGGTGGACGCGTCGCCGGCGGTGACGCCGAGGCTGACGGACTCTCGTTCGACACGCGCACCCTCGTGCCCGGCGAGGCGTTCGTGGCGCTTGTCGCCGACCGTGACGGCCACGACCACCTGGGTGCGGCCGTCGCGGCCGGCGCACCGTTCGCGATCGTGGCGCGCGGAAGGGCGGTCGACGGGCTCGTCTGCGTGGAGGTGGACGACACGCTCGGTGCGCTCGCTGCCGTGGGCAGGATGTGCCGCGACCGGATCGAGGGAGTGCCCGTGGTGGGCATCACCGGCTCCGCGGGGAAGACCTCCACGAAGGACTTCGTGCTGTCCGTGCTGCGCGCGGGCCTCGGGACCGTCCACGGGGCCCACAAGTCCTTCAACAACGACGTCGGGGTGCCCGTGACGCTCGCGTCGGCCCCGGACGGGGCGCGGGCCGTGGTGGTGGAGATGGGCATGCGCGGACACGGCGAGATCGCGCGGCTGTGCTCCGTCGCGCGTCCGACCGTGGGGATCGTCACCGTCGTCGGGGACGCGCACAGCGACCGCGTCGGCGGGATCGAGGGGGTGGCGCGGGCGAAGGCCGAGCTCCCGACCTCGCTACCGGCGGACGGCACGGCGGTGCTGAACGGCGACGACGAACGTGTGCTCGCGATGGCCGGGGCGACCCGGGCGAGGGTCGTCACGTACGGCACCTCGATGCACAACGACGTGCGCGTCGTCACGGTGTCGGTGGACGACGAGGGCCGGCACACCGTGGACATCAACCATGACGGCCGCACGGCATCGGTGCGGGTGGGCGCGCCCGGCGCGCACATGGCGATGAACGCCTGCGC